>NZ_CP026952.1:2788305-3098117 GCF_003065605.1 Aeromicrobium chenweiae
TGCTGCGGCTGTACCAGTCCGACGGCATCATCGCCGAGCCCGCCGGCGCGCTGGCGACGGCCGCGCTCGACGCCGGTCTCGTGATCGAGCCCGGCTCCACGGTGGTCTGCGTCGTGTCCGGCGGCAACAACGACATCAGCCGGTACGGCGAGGTGCTCGAGCGGTCCCTGATCCACCAGCGCCTCAAGCACTACTTCCTGGTGAGCTTCCCGCAGGAGCCCGGCGCACTGCGACGGTTCCTCGACGAGATTCTCGGACCGGACGACGACATCACGCTGTTCGACTACGTCAAGCGCAACAACCGCGAGACCGGCCCGGCCCTCATCGGCGTCGAGCTCGCCAGCGCCGACGACCTCTCAGGGCTCCTCGAACGTCTCGAGGACAGCCCCCTGGGGGTGGAGCGGGTGGCGCCCGGCAGTCCGTTGTTCCACTACCTGGTCTGACGGGCGCCCCACCCCTACTTCTTCTTGTTCGCTTCCTCGACGGCCCGCTGGGCCTTCTCGACCGCGTCGCCCACCTGGTTCATCCGACGCTGGTAGAGCGCGAGGTCGCCATCCTTCAGCGCGGCCTGGGCCTGGTCGTAGTAGCGCGATGCAGCGTCGAGCAGCTGTGCTGCCGTCTGGTTGCGGCTGTTGTCCGGCTTCTGCGTCGTCGGCGTCTCGTTCGTGTCGTCGTCGGGGTTCGTCCCCTCCTCCAGACCGAGCGCGACCCGCAGCGCCTCGTCCAACGTCTGGCCGAAGCCGACGTCCTTGCCGAACGACGCGATGACGAACTGCAGCACTGGGTAGGAGCCCTCGACCGCGCTGCGCTTGATGTAGACCGGCTGGACGTACAGCAGCCCGTCGCCGACCGGGAGGGTCAGCAGGTTGCCGTAGAGGATCGACGCGGTCTTGGACTGCTGGTACTGCAGCAAGGCCTGCGAGACTCCCTTGTCGGTCTGGAAGTCGTTCGCGATCTGGCTCGGACCCGAGATCTGTGTCTCGCTCGGCAGCTGCAGGATCTGCATCTTGCCGTAGTTCTCGGTGTCCGTCGCCTCGGAGTTGACCGAGACGAACGCCGCCAGGTTCTGCCGCCGGTTGGGCAGGTAGACGCTCGTGACGCTGAACTTCGGCGTGTCCTCGCCCGGCCGTGCCGTCGACAGGTAGTACGGCGGCTGCAGGGCGCTCGAGCTGCTGGGGGCGGTCGGGTCCTCCGGCACCTTCCAGCGCTCACCGTCCTCGTAGAACGTCTGCGCGTCGGTCACGTGGTAGCGCTGCAGCACGTCGCGCTGCACCTTGAACAGGTCGACCGGGTAGCGCAGGTGCTCCAGCAGCGCGTCGGTGATCTCGGTCTTGCTCTCCACGACACCGGGGAAGACCTTCATCCACGTCTTCAGGACCGGGTCCTTGGTGTCCCACTGGTAGAGCTTCACGGTGCCGTCGTACGCGTCGACGACCGCCTTGACCGAGTTGCGCATGTAGTTGACCTGGTCGGTCGGCAGCGCCTTCTGGGCGCGGCCGTCGGTCAGCGTGTCAGCGGTGGCCTCCCGCAGCGAGCGGTGCTCGGAGTACGGGTAGGAGTTGCTGGTGGTGTAGCCGTCGACGATCCACACGACGCGACCGTCCACGACGGCCGGGTACGAGTCACCGTCGACCGTCAGCCACGGTGCGACCTTCTCGACGCGGTCCCGCGGCTCGCGGTCGTACAGGATCTTGGACTCGGAGTTGACCCGGTTCGACAGCACGATGTTGGGCTCGGCGAACTTGAACGCGTACAGCATCTTGTTGAACAGGCCCCCGATCGGGACACCGCCCTTGCCGTCGTACGTGTTCTGGGTCGCGTTGGCCTTGCCGTCCTCGCCGGCTGCGCCGCCACGCGGGATGTCGACCTCGATCGCCTTGGCGCCCTTGGGGCGTCCCACGATGGAGTACGACGGGGACTGCTCGCCGAAGTAGATGCGCGGCGGGGTCGTGGTCTTGATCTCGCCGATCTGCGGGATGTCCTTCGCGGTGAAGACCGGCTCGCCGTTCGGGCCGCGCTGGTTGCCGCGTGCCGCGATGACGCCGTAGCCGTGCGTGTAGACCGTGTGGTCGTTGGCCCAGTTGCGCTGGGTGTCCTGCAGGCCGTTGAGGTTGAGCTCGCGCGCGGCGATGATCGTGTCCTGCGGGACCGTCTCCCCCTCGAGCTTGTAGCGGTCGACGTCGAGCGTGGTGGGCACCGAGTAGTAGCCACGGACCTGCTGCAGCTGCTCGAACGCGTCCGAGATGAGGGTCGGGTCGAGCAGACGCGTGCTGACGCGCGACTCCGCCGACGCGGCCAGCTCGTTGTCGGTGAGGTCGGTCTTGGCCGAGTACGACTCGACCTCGGTGTCCGCGACGTCGTACGCGTTCCTGGTCGCCTCGATGTTGCGGGCGATGTAGGGGCCTTCCTTGTCCGGCTCGGACGGCTTGACCTGGAAGCCCTGCATGACGGCGGGCCAGATCGCGCCGATGAGGATCGAGGTCAGCGCCAGCAGGCCCAGACCGATCGCCGGCAGGGTCCACGAGCGGATGAAGATGACCGCGAAGAACAGCAACGCACAGACGATCGCGACACCGATGAGGATGTTCTTGCCCGGGATGCGGGCGTTCGCGTCGGTGTAGCCGATGCCGTCGAACAGCTTGGAGTTGCCGATGGCGAGGCCGAAGCGGTCGAGGTAGTACGAGATCGCACGGCTCAGGACGCCGAGACCGACGAGCACCGACAGGTGCACCTGCGCGGCGCGGGTCAGCTTGGGGCCGCGGCCGGCGATCCGGATGCCGCCGTAGACGTAGTTGAGGAACAGCACCGCGAGCACCGTGATGACGATCATCGCGAACGAGAACGACGTCAGGAAGCGCCACCACGGGTAGTCGAAGACGTAGAAGCCGACGTCCTTGTTGAACTGCGGGTCCTTGACGCCGAACGACGAGCCGTGGCGCCACATCTTGTACGTGTCCCAGTGGCTCGCGCCCACCGACCCGGAGAACGCCGTCAGGATGATGAACAGCACGATCCCGATCGGCTTGAGGATCGGGGTCAGCGCGAGGCGGTAGCGGTACGCCGGGTCGTCACGGCGCAGCGGCACCGTGTCGGGCCGCGTGCGGTACGCGAGGTAGAGGTTGCCGATCACGAACAGGCCGAAGATCAGGCCCATGATGATGAACAGCGCGACCCGGGAGACCAGGACGCTGCGGAACACGTCGCTGTAGCCGACCGACTTGAACCACAGGCGGTCGGTCCACACGCTGATGAAGATCGAGCCGAGCAGCAGGAGCACGGCCAAGGTCACCAAGGTCGGGATGAGCACGCGCTGGCGTCGCCCCGACCCCGATGGGGGTTGAGGCTGGCGCGGACGCGGTGTTCCGAAGATGTCGCTCACGGGTCTCCTGTGTGAAGGGGTGTCAAAAACTCTATGTCAGGGTGCTGCGGAGGTGCTCGATCAAGCCGGGGACCAGGTCAGGGCCCTCCAGCAGCTCCGCGTCAGCGGGGTCCTTGGCCCGGACCGCGCTGTGGGACCGGCCGTCGCGCATGACGGCGGCCACGAGGCGCACCTCACGACGGTCGGGGTGGTTGATGGCGGCCTCGACGATGGCGTCCGGGTCGTCGGGCAGCGACTCCTCCGCCTCGGGCGGCAGCATGATCCGCTCGATCACGGCGGCGCAGCCGGTGACCGCGTCGGGCCACTCGATCTCGGTCAGCAGGTCCTCGAGCTCGCGGCCCTCGGGCAGCTCCTGCTCGATCGGCGTGATGCTGTCGGGGTCGTCGCTGAGCTGGTCGGCGAGGCCGGGCTCGGCCGCAATGAGATCGGCGGTGGGGACCAGCGCGAAGAGTCGCGGTGGCTGGTCCCACCCTTGCGAGCCCACGTGGGACTCGACCTCGAGCGCGGCCTGGCGGAGCGGGGAGTCGGGCATCAGCTGCATGAGGGGACCTTCGCCTGGGGATCCTTGGCCAGCGCCTCGAGCGAGGAGATGGCGTCGTCGAGCTTGGTGATCTTGACCAGCTTCAGGCCGTCGTCGTCACCGTCGAGGGCCTCGGCGCAGTTGGCCGCGGGCACCAGGAAGATCGTGGCCTTGGCCTTGGCCGCGCCGGCCATCTTCTGGCGGACGCCGCCGATCGGGCCGACCACGCCGTCGGCGGTGATCTCGCCGGTCCCGGCGACCGTCCTGCCACCGGTCAGCTGGCCGGGGGTGAGCCGGTCGTAGATCGCGAGGGCGAACATCGTGCCGGCGCTCGGGCCGCCGATCGCGCGGCCCACGTTGTTGTCGACCTGGATCGGGAAGCTGAACTTCGTCCCGATGGAGATGCCGATCCTCGGCACGTCGGGGTCCTGCGGGTCCGCGCGGGTGACGACCGGGACGGTACGGGCGGCGCCCTTGCGCTCCACGCCGAGCCGGACCGTGTCCCCTGGCTTGACCGATCCGACCGCCTTGACGACGGCGTCGGGGGTCGAGACCTTCGAGCCGTCGACGGTCGTCACGACGTCGCCCGCCTCGAGCTTGCCCTCCGCCGCGCCGCCCTTGATCACTCCCGCGATGACCGGCCGGCCGGGGACGTCGTAGCCCGCGGCGCGGAGCGCGGCGACCTTCGAGGCGTCCTTGGAGCTGTCCAGCTGTGCGGCCGACTCGGCGGACGACTGCTTGGCCGACTCGTTGTCGGGGTAGACCAGCGACTTCGGCACGACCGCGACGTCCTTGTCGGCGTACGACTTGAGCGCGTCGACGATCGACAGGTGCGAGTCCGCACGGGTCACCGAGACGGTCGTGAAGTCCAGGGACCCGGTCGTGGGGTACGTCTTGACGTCGTCGCCGAACGTCAGCAACGGCTTCCCGTTGGTGATCCGGGGCGAGCCCAGGGTGTCGAACGCGGGGCCCGGACTCATCGTCACGTACGGCACGGGGACCAGCAGCGCCACGCTCGTGAGCACGATCAACGAAACCGCCGCCACGACCAATGTCGTGTAGCGACGGCTCAGCGTGGAGGGGTCGGACACACCCCCAGACTAGTGACTCCGGGCAACCCCCAGGACACTCCCCACGATACGCGTCCGGCTAGGCGTGGTGCACCCACTCGGAGTCGCCCGAGGTGAACGTCTGGTGCTTCCACACCGGCACGTCCGTCTTGAGCTCGTCGATCAGCCTGCGGCACGCCTCGAACGCCTGCTCCCGATGGGCTGCGGACGCCGCGACCACCACCGCGAGGTCCCCGATCGTCAGGTCCCCGACCCGATGCACCCCGGCCAGGGCGACGACGTCGCACTCCGCCGCGATCCGCTCGGCCACCTCCCGCAGGCGCGCCACCGCGGTGGGGTGCGAGGAGTAGCCGAGAGCACTGACGCCCTGTCCCCCGTCGTGGTCGCGCACCGTGCCCACGAACAGGCACGTCCCGCCCGCGGTGGGGTCCGACACGGCCGTGTAGACCTCGTCGAGGCTCAACGGGGTCTCACGGATGTCCACCAGGCGTACGGCTGTCATGTCGATTCATCGTAGAGCGAACAGCGATCGCTGGGCTGCGGGGAAGTAGTCGGTAGTCTTGGGACATGGCCGATGACGAGAAGAACGAGCCCGAGAACCCCTTCAAGGGCACCCCGATGGAGCAGATCTTCGGCGCCTTCTCGGGCGGCCCGGTCGACATGAACCAGATCATGGGCCAGATGCAGAAGATGTTCGCCCCGCACGAGGGCAGCGTCAACTTCGACCTGGCCAAGGACGTGGCCCGCCACACCGTGGCGGCAGCAGGCCCCGACCCGACGCCGACCAGCTCCCAGCAGGGAGCCGTCGACGACGCCGCGCGCCTCGCGGAGCTGTGGCTGGACACCGCCACCTCCATCCCGGCCGGAGCGACCACCGCGACGGCATGGAGCCGTGCCGAGTGGATCGAGTCCACCGCGGGCACCTGGCAGCAGCTCGTCGAGCCGATCGCCGCGCACGTCGTCAAGGCCATGAGCCAGGCCCTGCCCGAGGAGGCCAAGGCCATGGCCGGCCCCCTGATCGGCATGCTGACGCAGGCCGGCGGAGCGATGTTCGGCCAGCAGGTCGGCCAGGCCCTCGGTGGCCTCGCGGGCGAGGTCGTGTCGTCCACCGACATCGGTCTGCCGCTCGGCCCCGAGCGGGTCGCGGCAGTGCTTCCCGAGGGCGTGAAGGCGTTCGGCGAGGGCCTCGAGCACTCGGCTGCCGACGTCCTGCTCTACGTCACGCTGCGCGAGTGCGCCCACCACCGCCTGTTCCAGCACTCCCCCTGGCTGCGGTCCGCGCTGGTCGGCGCGATCGAGGAGTACGGACGCGGCACCCGCATCGACATCTCGGCGATCGAGCAGCAGATGCAGACCCTCGACCCCTCGCGTCCCGAGGACATCCAGGAGGCGCTGGCCGGCGGCCTGTTCGAGCCCGAGCGCACCCCCGAGCAGCAGCGCGCCCTCGATCGCCTCGAGACCCTGCTCGCCTTCATCGAGGGCTGGGTCGACGAGGTCGTCACCGAGGCGACCAAGGACCGCATGCCCGCCGCCGCTCCCCTCTCCGAGGCCATGCGGCGCCGCCGGGCCACCGGCGGGCCGGCCGAGCAGACGTTCGCCGCTCTCGTCGGCCTGGAGCTGCGTCCCCGCAAGCTGCGCGAGGCCACGACGCTGTGGGCGGCCATGCGCGACCGCCAGGGCGCCGACGCCCGCGACGCCGTCTGGAGCCACCCGGACCTCATGCCGGTGGCCGCCGATCTCGACGACCCGCTGGGCTTCGCGCAGGGCGAGAGCCGCACCCAGGGAGACGACGACTTCGACGCCGCCCTCGGCGAGCTGCTCGACGGCCCCGACGGCACGGGCGACGAGGACCGTCCCGAGTGACGCTGCACGAGGACGCGCACGGCGTCCTCGCGCGGTGGGTCGCACCCGATACGGAGCAGGAGCGGCTGCGACAGGTCTATCTCGCGCACCTGGACGCCCACCCGGACGCGATGAGTCGTGACTGCCACCCCGACCACCTGACCGCGAGCCTCGTGATCGTCTCGGCCGACCACTCACGCGTGCTGCTGACCCTGCACCGGCGGATCAAGCGCTGGCTGCAGACCGGCGGGCACTGCGAGCCCGGTGACGCGACCCTGCTGGGCGCGGCCCACCGCGAGGGGCGCGAGGAGAGCGGCCTGCACACGCTCACGGTCGATCCGGAGCCGGTGCTCCTGTCACTGCACGAGGTGCCCTCGTGCGGGCCCATCCGGCCGTCGCACCACCTGGACGTGCAGTTTGTGGGCGTCGCGTCGGACGAGCGCATCACGATCAGCGACGAGTCCGACGACCTGGCGTGGTTCGACCTGGACGACCTGCCCGAG
This sequence comes from Aeromicrobium chenweiae, assembly GCF_003065605.1. GTDB lineage: Bacteria > Actinomycetota > Actinomycetes > Propionibacteriales > Nocardioidaceae > Aeromicrobium > Aeromicrobium chenweiae. The sequence continues at coordinate 2,795,620 of NZ_CP026952.1, forward strand.
ACCACGGATCAGTCCGTGCGCGACCTCACCGCTGCTGCCACGAGACGCCTTCGAGGAACCCCTTCGCCTTCTCCGTCTCCGGGTAGGCGCTGACCAGCGCCCAGAACCGGCGGCTGTGGTTGGGCTCGATGAGGTGGGCCAGCTCGTGCACCAGCACGTAGTCCACGACGTACGCCGGCATGCCCTGCAGTCGGTGCGACAGCCGGATGCTGTGGTCCGAGCTCGAGCAGGAGCCCCAACGCTTCTCCATGTTGGTGACCCAGCGGACGGACGACGGGACGGCACGCCCCCCGAACCAGGCCTGCGACAGCTCCGCGGCGCGGGCCAGGAGCTCGTCGTCACTCGGGCGCACGCGCTGCTCGCGACGGTCGAGCCGCTCGACGAGGTTGCGGACGTGCTCGTCCTCGGCAGCCTTCGACAGGTGGGCCGGCATCAGCACGATCGTCCGTCCGCCCTCGCGGTACGCCCGCACCGTGCGCTTGCGCCGGGCGCTGCGCCGGATCTCCACCTCGCTCATGAGAAGAAATCTATCGTTGAGTTCTCAATTTTCTGCGTCCACAGGCTCGTGCGGTGGAAACTACTGCGCACGCACCGCGGGATGCCGCCCGACGTCCCAGGCCAGCGAGGTTGTGCACCGGCTCGTCCACAGGCGCTCTCGGCGTTCCCCACAACTTGTCCCCACCGTTGTCCACAGGCGTGGAAAACAGGGGACCTCAGCGACTTGACGTGGGAGCCGTGGAGGGGGAACAAAGCTGCGGAGGACCCGGCCGAAGCCGGGTCCTCCGCAAGACTTGGGGAAGTGCGAGGCATCCGGCCCCGCCGTGGATTCAGGCCTTGCCCAGAATCCGGTTCAGCTTGGTGCCACAGACCGGGCAGACACCCTTGGCCATGCGAGTGCCCTTGTCACTGACATGGACCTCTCCGGACGTCTCGCGCTTCTCCTTGCACTTGACGCAGTAGAACTCGCCACTCCATGTTTCCGACATTGCGGCCTCCTTGCCGATGTGGTGCTGATCACTGTCAGCATAGGGGCGACGGTGGCATTTCACGCTCCACGCGGCCGAAAGCGCCCCGGCGAGTCGCGGCGTGGTCCAGGCCTGGGCCGCCCGAGCGGATCACGCTGTGGATGGAGGCTTGGCCCGGCACGACCACACGGGCAGGCTGTCGGCATGGCCCTGCGACCCGCCCTGCGTCCCGGCGCACCGCTGCTCCGGCGGGACGCGACGCACCTGCAGGTCGGCACGTCGCCGGGCATCGTCCTCGCCGACCGGCCCGGTCTGCTGGCGTTCCTGCGGCTGCTCGACGGCGCCCGTGACCTCGCGCGTCTGGAGGTGCTCGCGCACGAGCGGGTGCCGGAGCTGCAGGACGACGTCACCGACCTCGTCTCCCGGCTCCTGGCTGCGGGCGCCGTCGTCGACACGTCCGCGGCTCGGCCGCGCGGTGCGTACGAGCTGGCGGTCGGTGGCGACCCGGCTGCCGCCGAGCTGGTCGACGCGACCCGTTCGATCCTCTCGGCGTCCGGCCTGCACCATCTCGACTCCACCGAGCCCGACCTCCTGGTGCTGGTCTCGTGCGGCGAACCGGCTCGGGCGGTCTTCGAGCACGCCGCGCTGTGGGACGTCACGCACCTGCCGGTCGTCATCGACGAGGACCGTGTGCGCATCGGGCCCCTGGTCCGCCCCGGCCGCACACCCGGCCTCTGCTGCCACGACCTGCACCGGGCCGACTTCGACCCGGCCTGGCCGGCCCTGCTCCATCAGCTGGGGGCCATCAGCGTGACCGCGGGCGGGCTGGCGGCGACCACCGCGCACGCCGCGGCGGTGGAGGTCGCGGCCGAGATCATCGACCACCTGGACGGTCGGCCGCCACGCACCATCGGCCACTGCCTGCTCGTCGGCCCCCGCCACGACGAGCGGATCGTGCGACCCGTGCCCTTCCACCCGCGGTGCACGTGCGACCTGCTCAGAGCCGCGTGATCGCGACCCGCGGACTATCCTGAGCACGTGCCCGACTCCCCCGAGCAGGACCAGCCGAAGGGCCGCCCCCTGACCGGCAGCGCGTTCGCGCGCACGGCTCGACTCGCCTCGTTGCCGATCGGCTTCGCCGGGCGCACCACCCTCGGCCTCGGCAAGCGGGTCGTCGGCGCCCCGGCGAACCTCGTGCTCGACGAGGTGCAGCGCCGCACCGCCGACCAGATCTTCAGCGTCCTCGGCCAGCTCAAGGGCGGGGCGATGAAGTTCGGCCAGGCCATGAGCATCTTCGAGTCCGCGCTGCCCGACGAGCTCATCGGTCCCTACCGCGAGACGTTGGTCAAGCTGCAGGACTCCGCTCCCCCGATGCCGCCCGCCACCGTGCACCGCGTGATGGTGCAGGAGTTCGGCGGCAGCTGGCGCGCCCAGTTCCCCACCTTCGAGGACCGGCCCGCCGCCTCGGCGTCGATCGGCCAGGTCCACCGCGCGACCTGGCTCGATCCGGCCGACCCCGACGCCGCGCCCGTGGACGTCGCGGTCAAGCTGCAGTACCCGGGAGCCGCCAAGGCCCTCATCTCCGACCTGCGACAGATCGGCCGCCTGGCCCGGATGTTCGGGATCATCGCCCCCGGTCTCGACGTGAAGCCGTTGGTCAAGGAGCTGCAGGACCGCGTCGCGGAGGAGCTCGACTACTCGCTGGAGGCCGAGGCGCAGCGCGTGTTCGCGACCGCGTTCGCCGACGATCCCGAGATCACCGTGCCGATGCCGATGGCCCACACCGAGCGCGCCCTCGTGTCGTCCTGGCTCGAGGCGGACTCCTCGCTCGCCCAGATCATCACCAGCGGGACGCAGGAGGAGCGCGACCGGTACGGCGAGGCGTACGTGCGGTTCCTGTTCGCCGGTCCGCAGCGCACCGGCATGCTGCACGCCGACCCCCACCCCGGCAACTTCCGGATCATGCCGGACGGACGGCTCGGCGTGGTCGACTTCGGTGCCGTGGCCCGCCTCCCCGACGGCCTGCCGCCCACGATGGGCCGGCTCCTGAGGTTCGCGGTGGACGGCGACTACGACAGCGTCGTCGAGGGACTGCACGAGGAGGGCTTCCTGAAGTCCACCAAGGACCTCGACGCCGACACGATCGCCCGCTACATCGGGCCGTTCGTCGAGCCGGCGCAGGTCGAGCGCTTCACGTTCAGCCGCGAGTGGATCCGCGCGCAGACGTTGCGGGTCAGCGCGCCGACCGCCGAGGGCATGGGCACCGCGATGAAGATCAACCTGCCACCGCAGTACCTGCTGATCCACCGGGTGTGGATCGGCGGCATCGGCGTGCTGAGCCAGCTCGGGGCGACGGCACCGTTCCGGGCCATCCTCGAGGAGTCCCTACCGGGATTTGCTGACGAGCTCCAGGACTGACTCGGCGTACTGCTCGATCTTGGACGGCCCGATCCCCGGGACGCGTTCGAGCGCGGCCTCGTCGGCCGGCTTGGCCTCGGCGATCGCCTGCAGCGTCGCGTCGGTGAAGATCACATAGGCCGGCTTGCCCTGCTCGGTGGCCTGCTCCTTGCGCCACGTCCGCAGCGTCTCGAAGAGCTCCTCGTCGTACGTCGCGGGGCATGTCGAGCACCGGCCCAGCTTGCGGTCGGCGACCGCCAGGACCTGGTTGCACACGCGGCACTTGGCCACCTTGCGCTGGCGCGCCTGTGACGACACCTGCCGCGCCTGGTGACCAGCGGGGAGCAACGGGTCGAGGAACCGGGTCGGCTGGCGGTTGCCGCGGCCCCCGGGCTTGCGGGCGGCCGCCCACGAGATCATCAGGTCGTGCCGGGCGCGGGTGACGCCGACGTAGAACAGTCGACGCTCCTCCTCGACCAGGACCGGGGTGTCGGCGTGGATGCTCGGCATCATTCCCTCGTGCATGCCGACGCAGAACACGGCGTCCCACTCCAGGCCCTTGGCCGAGTGCAGCGTCGCCAGGGTGACGCCGTCGACCGCGGGCGCGTGGGCCTGGTCGATGCGCCGGTCGAGGTCGGCGACGAGCGCGGTCATGTCGGCGCCGGGGTTGGACTCGGCGAGGTCGGTCGCCATCGTGACGATCGCGTGCAGCGACTCCCACCGGTCGCGGACGGCGCCGGCGGCGGTCGGCGGCTCGTCGGTGTGCCCCATCGCGGAGAAGATCGCCCGGACGTCGTCGACGAGGTTGCCGGCCGTCTCGCCGCGTGCCGAGCCGCGCAGCAAGGTCACCGCCTGGCGCACCTCGGGGCGGTTGAAGAACCCGGTCGCGCCACGCATCGAGTAGGGGATGCCGTGCTCGCCCAGCGCCTCCTCGAAGGCCTCCGACTGGGCGTTGATGCGGTAGAGGATCGCCATCTCGCGATAGGACACGCCCCGGCGGTGCAGCAGGGCGATCTCGTTGGCGACAGCATTGGCCTCGGCGAGCTCGTCGGGGAAGCCCACGTACGTGACCGGGTCGCCGGGCTCCTGCTGCGAGACCAGGCGGACCCCCTCGGTGGCGTTGGAGCGGGCGAAGACGGCGTTGGCGGCCGCGACGATCTGCGGTGTCGACCGGTAGTTGCGGACCAGCTCGATGCGCTGGGCGCCCTCGTGGCGACGGCCGAACGAGGCGAGGATCTGCGGGGAGGCACCGGCGAACGAGTAGATCGTCTGGCGCGGGTCGCCCACGACGCAGATGTCGTCACGGCCGCCCAGCCACAGCTCGAGCAACGTCGACTGCAACGGGTTCACGTCCTGGAACTCGTCGACGACGAACCAGCGGTACTGCTGGCGCACCCGGGCCGCGATGCGCTCGTCGTCGGCCAGGATCGCCGCGGTGACGAGCAGGATGTCCTCCATGTCGATGCGGCCGCGCTCGCGCTTGACCTCCTCGTAGGAGGCCAGGACGTTCGCGACGTCACCGGCCGACAGGTCGGCGACCTCGCGGCGGGCCGGGCCCGCGGCGGCGGCGTACGCGGTGGGCGCGATGTTGGACACCTTCGCCCACTCGATCTCGGACGACAGGTCACGCAGCAGCGGAGTGTCGGCGCGCTTGCCGAGGCGACGCATGGCCTCGGCCACCAGCGGGAACTTGGACTGGGTGATCTCGGGGAAGTCGCCGCCGTACACGTGCGGCCAGAAGAACCTGGCCTGTCGCAGCGCCGCGGAGTGGAACGTGCGGGCCTGGACCCCGGCCGCGCCGAGGTCGCGCAGCCGGACCCGCATCTCGTTGGCGGCCTTGGTCGTGAACGTCACGGCCAGGACCTCGGTCGGCTTGTAGACGCCCGTCGCGACGCCGTACGCCATGCGGTGGGTGATCGCCCGAGTCTTGCCCGTGCCGGCGCCGGCGATGACGCTGACGGGGCCACGCAGCGCGAGTGCGACCTCCCGCTGCTCGGGGTCAAGCCCGCTCAACAGGTCGTCGGCAGGTGGCACGCAGGCTCCTCGTGGAATGGGGTGAACGGTCGATGTGTTCAGATGGTCAAGACTAGTCCTCGAAGGAGACACTCCATGGCCGGCACGTTCACGATCTACTCCACCCCGTGGTGCGGTTACTGCCACCGCCTCAAGAGCCAGCTCAAGCGCGAGGGAATCGCGTTCGACGAGGTCGACATCGAAGAGGTGCCGGAGGCCGCTGCCATCGTGGAGAAGGCGAACAACGGCAACCAGACGGTCCCCACCCTCGTCTTCGCCGACGGCACCGCGCTGACCAACCCGAGCGTCGCGCAGGTCAAGGCGAAGCTCGCGGCCTAGCCACCCCACCGCCGACGCGCGGGTCCCGTCCGCCGACGCGCGGGTTACGTCCGCTGACGCGCGGGTTCCGTCCGCTGACGCGCGGGTTACGTCCGCTGACGCGCGGGTCCCGTACGCGGGGGTCAGGACCAGGTGCCGTGGACGGTGCCTCCGTGCCACTGCTGGAGGAGCCAGCGCGAGATCGACACGTTCGGTGGCAGCAGCAGCTCGGACGACGCGGTCAGCTCGGTGACCTCCTCGCGGGAGAACCAGCGGGCCTCGGCGATCTCGTCCTGGTCGACCGTGATGTCGTGGCTCAGCGCCCTGCCGAAGAACCCCAGCATGAGGCTGGACGGGAACGGCCACGGCTGACTGGCGGCGTAGGTCACGTCGCCGACCTCGATGCCGACCTCCTCCATGACCTCGCGGCGCACCGCGTCGCCGAGGGTCTCCCCCGGCTCGACGAACCCCGCCAGGGTCGAGAAGCGTCCCTCGGGCCAGGCCGCCTGGCGACCCAGCAGGGCACGGTCCTGGTCGTCGGTGATGAGCATGATGACCGCGGGGTCGGTGCGCGGGAAGTGGTGGGCGCCGCACACCGGGCAGACGCGGACGTGCCCGGCCTGAGCGACCTCGCTGGCTGCGCCGCAGCGGGCGCAGAAGCGGTGCGTCTGGTGCCAGCGGGCGATCCCGACCGCGTGCACGGCCATCGACGCATCGGCGGGGGCGATGCTGGGGCCGATCGCGCGCAGGCTCACGGGCTCGAGCTCCGCGGGCACCCGGTCCACCATCACCGCGGCGTGCCGGACGCCGTCCTTGATGCCGAGGAAGAGCCACTCCCCCTCCGGCGCCTCGTCGAGCGAGATCCAGCGCAGCCCGGCGCCGCCGAGCGTCGCGACGTGCTCGCCGCCGACAACGAGGACCCTGATGTCCGACCCACCTCCCGAACCCTGCCGCCAGGCGTCGTCCTTGCGGAGGTGCGCGGCGCGGTCGTGATGGGCGTGATCGAAGGCGAAGTCCACCTCGTCAGGCTAGCCCGAGCCGTCGTTCGAGCTCGGCGCGGTCGGGCAGGTCGTCGTGCCGGTGCACCTCGCCCAGCCGGACGTAGTAGAACACCCCGTCGACCAGGGCCGGGTCGATGCCCATGAGCTCGGCCCACGCGAGGCGGTAGATCGCGAGCTGGAGCGGATCGGACGTCGCCTGCTTGTTGGTCTTCCAGTCGACGACGTCGTAGCCCTTCTGCGTCTTGTAGACCGCGTCGATGCGGCCGATGACCTGCTGACCGCCGAGCACCAGCGAGAACGGCGCCTCGATGCGGTGCGGCGAGCTGCCGCCGTAGGGACCGGCGAGGAACTTCTCGATCATCTCGTCGAGCTCGGCGTCGTTCTCGATGTGGGCATCGCCGCGGCCGGGGAGGTCCGACGGGTCGAGCAGGGTCTGCTGCCCGAACTGCGCCTCGATCCAGGCGTGGAACCGGGTACCGAACCGCGCACCCGCGATGGGCTCGCGCGGCATGGGCCGGGCGAGCTCGGCGAGCAGCTCGCCCTGCTGGTCCGCCAGCCGCAGCGCCGTGGTCGCCGAGAGGGTCGGCGGCAGCGAGATGGTGCGGACCGGGTCGGCCGCACGGTCGGCCTCGGCGACCAGCAGTGCGAGCTCCTCCTCGATCTGCTGGACGATGGCCAGCTCGGCCTGCTCCTCGGGGGTGCCGAACTCCGGCAGCGCCGGCGAGGACGGGTCGTCGATGTGGGCATCGACCAGAGCGGCCAGCCGGTGCCGGGCGGTGAGGTCGGCGGGCGATGCCGGCCAGGCCACCGTGAGCCGCTGCTCCGCGAGCGGGTTGCGGTCCTCGGCCTCGGGGGCCGGGGTCCGCACGGTGGGCTTGACGCCGCGAGCCTGCAGCCACTCGCGGGTGTTGTCGAGGAACGGCGAGGGGCCGCGCGGACGGGTCGCGGTGCGCCCCCACCAGTGCCCGGACACGTGCAGCTCGAGCTTGGCGCGGGTGTACGCGACGTAGCCGAGCCGGCGCTCCTCCTGCAGGGCGTCCGCCGCGTTGAGGGCGCGGTACTCCTTGTCGCCCGCGTACGTCCACTCCTCGATGTCGGGGAGCTGGTCGGCGTCGCCGCGCAGGGCGACGGGCAGCGTGGTGGCGCTGCCCACCCACCGGGACCGGCCGCGCGAGTGCGGGAACACGCCCTTGGCCATGAACGGCACGAACACCACCCGCCACTCCAGGCCCTTGGCCTTGTGCGCGGTCAGCAGCTTGACCGACTCCGCCTCGGACGGGGTGGACACCTCCATGCCGTCGTTGAACCGCTCCTCGGCCTCGAGGTACGCCAGCAGCCCGGCGAGCGACGCGAACGCGTCGTCGGAGGCGTAGGCGGCAATCGCGTCGAGCAGCAGCGCGACGTTGTCCAGGCCAGACGGGGTGCCGCTGGCCTCGAGCTCGACGTCGAGGTCCAGCGCGTGCATCGCACGACGCGCGAAGTCGTACAGCGGCTCCCCGACGTGCGACCGCAGGTTGGCCAGCATGCCCGACAGCGACTGGAAACGGACCCGCGCCTCGGGCGAGTAGGGCAGGTCTCCCGGGTCCTCGACCGCGTCGGCGAGGGACACGATCTCGGTGGGATCGGTGCCCTCGACTGCCTTGGCCAGCTGGTCGTCGAGGGACAGGTCGCCCTCGCGGCCGAACACCCGGCCGCTCAGCGCAGCGGCACGACGCCCCAGCAGCGCCAGGTCACGCGGACCGATGTGCCAGCGTGGCCCGGTCAGCAGGCGCAGCATCGCGGGGTTGGCGGTGACGTCCTCGACGACCTCGAGCACCGAGACGAGGTCCTGCACCTCGGGCTGGGACAGCAGGCCGGTCAACCCGACGACCTCGAACGGGATGCCGGCCTCGCGCAGGCCCGCGACGATCTCGCCGTTCTCGGCGCCGACGCGCACGAGGATCGCGATCTCCGACGGCGGGTGCCCGGACGCGATCGCGGAACGCACGCCGTCCACGACCGACTCCACCTCGTCGGCCACCGTCGGGTGCAGCGCGACCGTCACGGCACCGTCGGCGTTGTCCGGGTGCGCCTGGAGCGGCAGGACGTCCTCGGACGTCGCGTAGAACTCGGCGGCGAGCTCGTTGGCCGCCCCGATGATCGTCTTGCCGCACCGGCGGGTCTCGACCAGGGAGAACAACGAGCCGCGCCCGCCGTCGGAACGGGGGAAGTGGTCGAGGAACTCGGTGAGGTTGCCGGCCGCGGCACCGCGCCAGCCGTAGATGCCCTGGGCCGGGTCGCCGACCGCCATCACGCTGTGGCCGCGACCGTGCTCCGCGTCGACCCCCGAGAACAGGTTCTTCAGCAGGTCGCGCTGCGCGACCGAGGTGTCCTGGTACTCGTCGAGCAGCACGACGTCGAAGCGCTCACGCAGCGACTCCGCGACCTCGGGGACGGCCGACAGCTCGGCGCCCCAGGCCATCTGGTCGGAGAAGTCCATGACGCCCGCTGCGGCCTTGGCCGCCCGGTAGCGGTCGACGAGCAGGCTCAGCTCGATGCGCTTGCGGGCCGCGGCGATGCCGGCCTCGTGCACGGCGTACGTCTTGTCGGCGGCCTGCAGGGTCTCGATGAGATCGGCGTCGAACGCCCGCAGGCGGTCGGTCGGGACGAGGTGCTCGGACAGCTGGCCGTCCAGCGCCATCACGTCGCCGACCAGCCGCGGGACGTTGGTGCTGACCTCCACGAGCTCGCCGTCGTAGCGCTCGATCGCCTGCGCCACCCGCTGGAACCTGGACGCGTCGGACAGGATCCGCAGATCGGGCTCGATGCCCAGGCGCAGCCCGTGCTCGGCGATGAGGGTGCCGGCGAACGCGTGGTAGGTCGACGTGGTGGGGTCGCCGTCGGCGTCGAGGTCCAGACCCGCGAGCGAACGGCGGACTCGCACGCCCAGCTCGGAGGCCGCCTTGTTGGTGAAGGTCAGGCCGAGGATGCGCTCGGGGGCGACCCCGTGGTGCCCGACGAGCCACACGACGCGGGCCGCCATGACGGTCGTCTTGCCCGAGCCAGCCCCGGCGATGATGACGCTGGGGCTGTCCACCGGCGCGGTGATCGCCGCGACCTGCGGCGCCGAGAACCGGAACGGCTCACGTCCCGGTGCCGCCGGGAACATGCCCTGGAACAGCCGGTCGAGGTCGTCGATCGTGTTCAGCAGGCTCACTTCTCGCCACCTCCCAGGATCGACGCGCCCTCGGGCTGGGCGGGGCAGGCCCGCTGGAACTCGCAGTAGCGGCAGGACTTCTCGCTCGGCGTGGCCACGAACTGCTCCTCCGCGATGACGTGGACCGATCGGGCCAGCTGCTCGACGGCGAAGAACGGCACGTCGGGCGCGGGTGCGTCCTGCGGCTGGACGACCGGGTAGTCGGGCACCTTCTTCTCGGGGTTGCGCAGCTGCACGAGCTCGGCGCCCGCGGCGGGGGCACCGGGGGCGAGGTCGGACGTGGCCCCCAGGTCGACCGCGAGCTGGTAGAAGCCGAGCTGGGGGTGCTCGGCGAGGTCCTTCTTCTCGGCCACGGACTTGCTCGTCTTGAGGTCGACGACGTGGACGCCGTCGTCGTCCTGCTCGACCCGGTCCATCGACCCGGCCAGCTCGACCGAGCGCCCCTCGACCGTCGTGGAGACGCGGAACTCGTGCTCGGCTGCGAGCGTCCGACGCCCGTGCTTGAGGTGCCACTGCACGAAACGGACGAGCGCGTCGCGGGCCTCGGTCCGCTCCCGGCCGCCGATCCAGTCGGCGGCGAACGCGAGCTGATCCCACACCTTGTCGACGTACGCCCCGAGCGCGTCGGCGTCGGCGGGCAGCCGGTTCTCGGCCACCTCGGCGGCGACCGCGTGGACGACCGAGCCGAATCCCTGCGCGGTCGTGGTGCCCGTCGACGCCTTGACCTCGTGGTCGTAGAACCACTTGAGGGGGCACTCGACGATCGAGCTGACCGAGCTGCCGGACAGCCGGATCGTCGCGTCGGGAGCCCGCATCGGCGTCTCGGACCGGGTGATCGCGCTCATGCCCCACCAGCGCTCCGGCTGCGCGGGGCGGGTGGCCGAGCCGGGACGTTCGGCCAGCATCGCCAGCAGCCGGGCCACGCGGTCACGCACGACGTCGCTCTCGGTGGTCTCGCCGAGACGTCGCAGCGCGGCGATCGACCCGCGCAGCGACAACGGCCGGTCGGGACGTCGCTTCGGCTGGCGCTCGGGGACGGCCCCGGAGGGGTCGCGGTGCAGGTGGTCCCACAGCTCGCTCACGAACATCGACGGCTGGTCGCCGTCCTCGCGGCCGCTCTCGACCGCCGTGACGACGAGGTGCTCGCGGGCACGCGTGCACGCGACGTAGAACAGGCGCCGCTCCTCGCGCAGCGCCTCGCGGGCGGTGGGCGGTGCGACCTCGCCGTGGGGGCCCAGCCGCTCGGCCCGCAGGAAGCTGCCCCGGTGGCGCAGGTCGGGCCAGGCGCCGTCCTGCACGCCGGCCACCACCACGGTGCGCCACTCGAGGCCCTTGGACCGGTGGGCCGTCATCAGCTGCACCGCGTCGGGGGCGATCGCGCCCTGCGCCAGCGTGTCGGCGGGGATGTCCTGGGCGTCCAGCTCGGTGACGAACTCGGCCAGCGACCGCCGGGTGTGCTGCTCCTCCGAGCGTGCCGCCTGCGCGAACAAGGCGACGAGCACGTCGAGGTCGTGGTCGGCGCGGGCCGATCCCTCCCCGTTGCCCAGAGCCTCGGACCGCAGCCGGTCGCGCCACGGCGTGCCCGACCAGACCGTCCACAGCACCCGCTCGGCCGACTCCCCGGCCACGATCTGGTCGGCGGCGCGGCGCAGCAGCGTGGCCAGCCGGGACGCCCTCGCGGCCGAGTGGGCCAGCTGCGAGCCGGGCGCGGCGAGGGTCAGCAGCACGGCGGGGTGCGAGAGCGCCTCGGCCAGCAGCAGCCGCGACGCGCGCGGGCCCCGGGACTCGGACCGGTCGGCCTCGCGCAGTGCACGGCCGATGCGGCGCAGAGCAGGGGCGTCGAGGCCGCAGAGCGGGCCGGACAGCAGCGCGTCCGCGGCGGCCGGGTCGAGGGGGCGGTCGTGCGCGAGGTCGTCGGCGGCCCGCAACGCGACCAGGAGCGTGCGGACGGCCGGCTCCGAGCGCAGCGGCAGCTCGTCCCCGGCCACGACGACGGGGACGCCGGCCGCGCTGAGGGACCGCTGGAAGCGCGCGATGTCGGCCGCGGACCGCACCAGGACGGCCATCTGGTCCCACGGGACCTCCCGGGACAGCCGCTGCTCGCGCAGGATCAGGGCGACGTGCTCGGCCTCGGTCGTGGGCGTCACGAAGGTCTCGACGTGGACGTCGCCCTCGAGGTGCCGGCGGGGTGCGAGGTGCCTCAGCCCGTCGAAGTCACGACCGTCGACCGGGCCGAGGACGCCCCGGTTGGACACGATCGACGCGACCGCGGCGGAGATCTTCTCGCCGTAGCGACTCGTGCTGGTGATGACCACCAGGTCGGCCGGCGAACCGTCGGCCTGCGGGAACTGGTGCCGGAAGTCCAGGATGCCGCGGACGTCTGCGCCGCGGAAGCCGTAGATCGACTGGTACGGGTCGCCGACCACGACGAGGTCGCGGCCGTCACCGGCCAGCGCCTGCAGCAGCTCCACCTGCAGGGGGTCGGTGTCCTGGTACTCGTCGACCACGACGAGCTTGTAGGTCGACCGGAGGCGGTCGCGGTGCGCGGGGTCGCGCAGCAGCTGCACGGCCTGGAACACCAGGTCGGAGTAGTCGATCGTGTTCTGCAGCGCGGCGACGCCGGTGTACTCGTCGAAGAAGCGGGCGGCGGCCGTCCACTCCTCGCGCCCCGATGCCTCGCCCAGGCGCAGCAGGTCGAGCGCGTCCATGTTGCGCGAGCGGGCGGTGGACAGCAGCGTCTGCATCTCGTCGGCGAGTCCGCGGGTGCGCAGCGCCGGACGCATCAGGACGGGCCACTGCTCGGCGTCCCCCTCGCCCAGCAGGCGCTGGATGATCGCGTCCTGCTCGGGGGCGCTGAGCAGCTGCAGGGGCCGGGAGAACTCGCTCTCGGTCTGCAGCTGGCGCACCAGGGCGTAGCAGAACGAGTGGAACGTCATGGCGGGCGTCGTGGCGGTGGTGCGGGCGAGCCGGCGCGCGATGCGGGACTTCAGCTCGTCCGCGGCCTTGCGGCTAAACGTCAGGACGAGGATCTCCTCGGGCGCGTAGCCTCGGTCGACCCGGTCGGCGACGACCTCGACGAGCGTCGAGGTCTTGCCGGCGCCCGGCCCCGCGAGCACCAGCAGTGGCCCCCCGGGGTGCTCGACGACACGGCGCTGCTCGACGTCGAGACGAGGAGCTGTGGGCGCGGTCCCCGGTGCGCCCAGCTCGTACTCGATCGTCATGCCCCCATCTCACCAGACGGCACCGACAGTCAGCCGTCGAACCGCCAGAGCGCCTCACGCATGTCGACCGCGGAGCCGTTCGCGCGCATCGGCGTGCCCTCGTCGCGATAGTGCACCTGGGCGTCGATGGCATGGGACGCCGGCAGGCTGCCGTCGACGCGGACGACCCGCCACCACGGCACCGCCCGGCCCTCGAGGGCCATCACCCGGCCCACCTGGCGCGGTCCGCCGTCCTGCAGGATCTCGGCGATGCGGCCGTACGACAGGACCCGGCCGGGCGGGATCCGCTCGACCAGGTCCAGCACCCGCTCACCGAAGTCCGGACTCATCCCCACCTCCCCCAGCACACCGCTGGCCCTGACGTTTCTGCGAACACGCCGTCGGCGTGTCGGTCAAAACGTCAGGGCCAGCGTAAGGGGGCCGCGGTGGGGCGTCAGTACGTCGGCTGGCTCGGGTCGATCTGGTTGACCCAGGCCACCACGCCGCCGCCCACGTGGACGGCGTCCTTGTAGCCCGCACCCTTGAGCACGGCCAGCGCCTCGGCCGAGCGCACGCCCGACTTGCAGTGCAGCACGATCTGCTTGTCGTCGGGCAGCTGCTCGAGCGCCTTGCCGTTGAGGAACTCACCCTTGGGGATGAGGACCGAGCCGGGGATCTTGTTGATCTCGTACTCGTTCGGCTCGCGGACGTCGACCAGGACGAAGTCACGTCCGCCGTCACCGCGCTCCTTGAGCCAGTGGTCCAGCGTCGACACCGAGATCGTCGAGTCGGCAGCCGCGTCGGCGGCCTCCTCGCTGATCGCACCGCAGAACGCCTCGTAGTCGCTCATGAGCTCGGTCGGCAGCACGCCGTTCGGGTCGCGGCGGATGTTCAGCGTCTGGTAGCGCATCTCCAGCGCGTCGTAGACCATGAGACGGCCGATGAGCGGGTCACCGATGCCGGTGATCAGCTTGATCGCCTCGGTCACCATGATCGAGCCGATCGAGGCGCACAGGACGCCCAGCACGCCACCCTCGGCGCACGACGGGACCATGCCCGGCGGCGGCGGCTCGGGGTAGAGGTCGCGGTACTGCGGTCCCTCCTGGGCCCAGAAGACCGACACCTGGCCCTCGAAGCGGTAGATCGAGCCCCAGACGTACGGCTTGCCGAGGATCACGGCCGCGTCGTTGACGAGGTAGCGGGTCGCGAAGTTGTCGGTGCCGTCGACGATCAGGTCGTACTGGCTGAAGATCTCCAGGACGTTGTCGTTGTCGAGGCGCTCGTTGTGCACGATCGTCTTCACGTACGGGTTGGTCTCGGCGACCGACGCCGCGGCCGACTCGGCCTTCGGCTTGTCGATGTCGGACTGCCCGTGGATGATCTGGCGCTGCAGGTTCGACTCGTCCACGACGTCGTCGTCGATGATGCCGAGGGTGCCCACACCGGCTGCGGCCAGGTACAGCAGCGCGGGGCTGCCGAGACCGCCGGCACCGATCACGAGCACCTTGGCGTTCTTGAGGCGCTTCTGTCCGGTCATGCCGACGTCCGGGATGATGAGGTGGCGGCTGTAGCGACGCACCTCGTCGATCGTCAGTTCTTCGGCGGGTTCCACGAGTGGGGCGACCACGGTTTCTCCTCTGGTGCGTGCGATCAAGCTCTGCCGTCCGGCACAACGCCGGCACTGACCCCCATTGTTCCCGGTGCTGCCACGCGCCCCGCCTCCCGTCCGGATCGTGGGCGGGGCCAGTACGCTGATGACGTGACTGAAGCCATCCCGACGCGTGCGCGCACGAGCCGTCTCCCGCGCACCGCGCGCCGGGCCCAGCTGCTCGAGGTCGCGCTCGAGGTCTTCGTCGAGCAGGGCTACCACTCGGCGTCCATGGATGAGATCGCCGAACGCGCAGGGGTGTCCAAGCCGGTGCTCTACCAGCACTTCCCCGGCAAGCTCGATCTGTACCTCGCTCTCCTCGAGACGTCCTGCGACACCGTCATCGACGGCGTGCGCACGGCCCTCGCGTCCACCCAGGACAACCGCCGCCGCGTCCAGGCCACGATGGAGCTCTGGTACGACTACGTCGGCGACCGCGGTGCCGCGTTCCGCCTCGTGTTCGAGTCCGACCTCACGAGCGACCCGTCCGTGCGCGAGCAGGTCGACCGGGTCGTCGAGGAGTCGGCGGCGCTGGTCGCCGAGGTCATCCGTGACGACACCGGACTGCCCGACGCGGCCTCGCACCTGCTGGCCGTGAGCCTCGTGGGCATGGGCCACGTCGGGGCTCGCAACTGGCTCTCCCAGGACTCCAGCCTGACTCGCGACGAGGCCGTCCAGCTCGTCGCGGCCCTGGCCTGGCGTGGCATCGGCGGATTCCCCCGCAACGAAGACGACAACATGCAAGGAGATGAGTGACCGTGGAGGTCAAGATCGGCGTGCAGTACGCGCCCCGTGAGCTGTCCGTGTCGACCGAGGAGGAGCCGGCCGCCGTGCTGGCCCTGCTCGACCAGGCCATCAAGGACGGGACGGTGTTCACCCTGACCGACACCAAGGGCCGCACCGTCGCGGTCCCGGCCGAGAAGATCGCCTACCTCGACTTCACCTCCGACGTCGGCCGCAAGGTCGGCTTCGGGCTGGCGGCCAGCGAGGCCGCCACCGCAGCCTCGAAGTAGCAGGTCGCTCGCCCTACGGGGCGAGCCCCAGCTTGTCCATGCGAGCGGCGTGGGCCTCGGTGAGACGGGTGAACATGCGCCCGATCGCAGCGAGGTCCATGCCCGGGTGGTCGACCCCGCCCACGAGCACGGTGCTCAGCGCGTCGCGCTCCGCGACGACCATCTGGGCCTGGCTGAGCGCCTCACCCATCAGCCGGCGGCCCCACAGCGCGAGCCGTCCGCCCACCCGGTGGTCCTCGTCGATCGCCTGGCGGATCGCGTCGACCACGAACTCGGAGTGCCCGGTGCCGCTCAGCGTGTCGAGCACGAGCGTGCGGGTGTCGGGGTCGAGGTAGGCCGCGATCTCGCGGTAGAAGTCCGCGGCCAGGCCGTCGCCGACGTACGCCTTCACGAGCCCCTCGAGCCAGTCCGACGGCGTGGTCTGGCCGTGGAAGCGCTCGAACGTGGGGGCGAACGGCTGCATCACCGCGAACGGGTCCTCCCCCAGCTCGACGAGGCGGTCGCGCAGCTTCTCGAAGTGGTGGAACTCGGCGGTCGCCATGGCCGCGATCTCGACCTTGTGCTTGAGGTCGGGGGCCATCTTGGCGTCCTCCGCCAGCCGCTCGCACGCGCTGATCTCGCCGTACGCGAGCAGTCCCAACAGCTCGAGGACGCCCGTCCGGTAGACCGGATCATCCATCGTCGAGGGGGGCTGAACGTCGCTGGTGGCCATGACTGTGCAGCGTAGCGCGTGGGATGCCTCCGCCAGACGTTAGACTGGGAGTGGAAATCCCACGAATCTGAAGAATTCGAGAAGACCCTGACTACGTTCAAAGATCTGGGCGTCATGCCCGAGATCGCCGACGCACTCGTTGACGTCGGCATCATCGAAGCCTTTCCCATCCAGGAGATGACGCTCGGCGTCGCCCTCATGGGCACCGACCTCATCGGCCAGGCGCGCACCGGAACGGGCAAGACGCTGGCGTTCGGCATCCCCGTCATCCAGCGCACCGTCGCCCCGCACGACCCCGACTACGACCAGGTCGTCGCCGGCAAGCCCCAGGCGCTCATCGTCGCACCCACCCGTGAGCTCGCGATCCAGGTCGCCAGCGACATCGCGGTCGCGTCGAAGCGTCGCGGCACCCGCAACCTCACGATCTACGGCGGCGTTCCCTACGAGTCGCAGCTCGACGCGCTGGAGTCCGGCGTCGACATCGTCGTCGGCACGCCGGGACGTCTGCTCGACCTCGCCAACCGTGGCGCGCTCGATCTGTCCCACGTGAAGTCGCTCGTGCTCGACGAGGCCGACGAGATGCTCGACCTGGGCTTCCTGCCCGACGTCGAGTCGCTCCTGGCCAAGACGCCCGAGACGCGGCAGACGATGCTGTTCTCGGCGACCATGCCCGGCGCGATCGTCGGCCTGGCGCGCAAGCACATGCGCCACCCGATGAACATCCGCGCCGAGTCCGGTGACGACGACAGCCAGATGGTGCCGGCCACGGCGCAGTTCGTCTGGCAGGCGCACGACATGGACAAGCCCGAGATCGTGGGTCGCATCCTGCAGGCCGACGACGTGGGCCGCGTCATCATCTTCACGCGTACCAAGCGCACGGCGCAGCGCGTGGCCGACGAGCTCATCGACCGCGGCTTCCCCGCCTCGCCCCTGCACGGCGACATGGCGCAGCCGGCCCGCGAGAAGGCGCTGACCCGCTTCCGCGAGGGCAAGATCGACATCCTCGTCGCGACCGACGTCGCCGCCCGCGGCATCGACGTCGCCGGCATCACGCACGTCATCAACTACAACTGCCCCGAGGACGACAAGACGTACGTCCACCGGATCGGTCGCACCGGCCGCGCCGGCGCGTCGGGCATCGCCGTGACGTTCGTCGACTGGGCCGACATCACGCGATGGAAGCTCATCAACAAGGCGCTGGGCCTGCCGTTCGACGAGCCGGAGGAGACCTACTCCACGTCGGACCACCTGTTCCACGACCTCGGCATCGACCGCAACGTCAAGGGCCGCCTCAAGCCCGCGGCACCGCGCGAGCCCAAGAAGGACGACGACCGTGGCGGCCGTGGCCGCAGCGGCGGCGGTGGCCGTGGTGGCGACCGCGGCGGGCGCCCCGACCGTGGCTCCGGCGGCGGCGAGAAGCAGACCGAGTCCTCGTCGTCCGGCGAGGGCGCGACCCGCACCCCGCGCAAGCGCAACCGCAGCCGTACGCGTTCGCGTGGCGGCGACCCGGTCGCCAAGTCCGAGTAGCACCAGCAGCACCGACACGGTCCGTCCCTCAGGGACGGGCCGTTTCGGCGTCCCGGGGTCAGCGGGTGACGACGACCTTGGTGCCGACGGGGGCGAAGTCCCACAACGCGATCGCGTCGGGCTGCCACTGCCGGACGCAGCCGGCCGACAGACGCTGCCCCAGCTGGGCCTTGGTCTGCTCGAGCTTCCCGCTGTTGTCGCGGGGCACCGAGTGGAATCCGATCGGCTCGCTGAAGCCGGTCGCGAAGCGGACGAAGTACTCCATCGTGCCGCTGGCGTCGTACGCCGTGGCGTGACGGGTCTTGGACTGCACCTCGTACGAGCCGGGCTTGAGGTTCTCGAACTTGCTGCCCGAGACGCGGTACGTCCGCTCGACCTCTCCGTCGCCCTTGATCAGCCAGACCCGCTGGTCGCCCTGGTCGAACACGATGCGGCGACCCTGGCCGGACCCCGCCGGCGGGGCGGGATCGGCCGTGGCGCTGGCCGTCGCCGTCCGGCCGCCGGCCTGCACGGCCTCGTGCGATGCGCCGGTCCGGGCCTTCGTCGACGTGGACCCGGCCGTCGTGAAGACGTCGAGCGCAGCGGTCTCGATCGCCGAGGGGGTCGGCGTCGACCGAGGGGCCTGCTGCGCGGACGCCTGGCCGGCGGACACCTGCGGCAGCACGCCGACGGCCGCACCGCCCACGGCGATCGTGACGCCGAGGGCGAGAGCGAGTGCGCCGGCGCGACCGCGACGGGCCGCGAGTCGAGGAGCACGATGCTTGGACACGTGCCCATCCTAGCGAGGCGGCGGTCCCCCGCCCGCAGGTCAGGTGCCGGTCGTGGCCTTTGTCGGG
The DNA here is from genome assembly GCF_003065605.1 of Aeromicrobium chenweiae. Taxonomy (GTDB): domain Bacteria; phylum Actinomycetota; class Actinomycetes; order Propionibacteriales; family Nocardioidaceae; genus Aeromicrobium; species Aeromicrobium chenweiae. Next base: position 2,814,446 of record NZ_CP026952.1, read on the forward strand.
CCGGACGACAGCAGGCCTGCGGCCACGTCGCGGTACGCCTGGGCGCCCTTGTGGTTGCGTGCGGTCGACAGCACGGACCGGCCGATGGCGGGTGCTTCGGCGAACTTGATCGTCTTGGGGATCGCGGGGAGCACGACCGGCAGGCCGTACGTCTCCTCGATCGCGGCCAGGACGTTCTGGGCGTGCTTGGTGCGCCCGTCGTACATCGTGGGCAGCACGCCGAGGATGTGCAGGCTCGGGTTGATGAACTGCCGCACGTCGTGGATCGTGTCGAGCAGCTGCCCGACGCCGCGGTGCGACAGCGTCTCGGCCTGCAGCGGGATCAGCACCTGGTGGGCCGCCGAGAGGGCCCCGACCGTGAGGACGCCGAGGGTCGGCGGGCAGTCGATGACGATCCAGTCGTAGTCGTCGGCGACCTTGTCGAGCGCGACCCGGAGGCGCTGCTCCCGTCCGGTGCGGCCCAGCAGGCTCTCCTCGGCCTGGGTCAGCGTGATGTTCGCCGGCAGCAGGTGCATCCCGTCGTCGGTGATCACGATCGCGTCGTCGGCCTGCTTGGTGCCGAGCAGGACCTCCGCGACGGTCACGTCGAGGTCCTCCGGGTCGATCCCCAGCGAGAACGTGAGGCTGCCCTGGGGGTCGACGTCGACGAGCAGGACGCGCTGCTTGAGCTCGGCGAGCGCGGCACCGAGGGACACGACGGTGGTCGTCTTCGCGACGCCACCCTTCTGGTTCGCCACTGCGATCGTCGTCACGCCGTCATTGTGTCACCGATGGGACCGGCCTGGACCTGCACGCGCGACGAGACGTTTGGCATGCTTGGTCCATGACACGTCGTGCGCTGGTCACCGGGGCAACATCAGGGATCGGCAACGCCTTCGCCAAGGAGCTGGCGAGGCGAGGGAACGACCTCGTGATCGTGGCCCGGACGACGGACAAGCTCGAGGCGATCGCGGCCGAGCTGCGCAGCAAGCACGGCGTCGAGGTCGACGTCGTCACGGCCGATCTCGCGACGTCCGAAGGGATGCAGGCGGCCTCCAACGCGCTGACCGACACGACCCGCCCGGTCGACCTCCTCGTCAACAACGCGGGAGCCTCGCTCGCCGGCTGGTTCGGCACGACGGACATCGCCGACGAGGACTACCAGCTCGACCTGCTGGTGCGGGCCCCCATGCATCTCATGGACGCCGCGATCAAGACGATGGCCGGCCGGGGCGGCGGCAAGATCATCAACGTCAGCAGCGTCGCGGCATTCACCCCGCGAGGCGTCTACTCCGCCCACAAGGCGTGGCTGCTCAACCTGTCGAGGTGGGCCGACATCCACTACGACGACGTCAACATCACCGTGCAGGCACTGTGTCCCGGCTTCGTCCGCACCGAGTTCCATCCCCGCGGCCAGATGGACGTGTCCAGCGTCCCCCGGTGGATGTGGCTGAAGGCCGACACGGTCGTCGCGGCCTCGTTGCGCGACCTCGACCGGGACAAGTCGGTGTCGATCCCGACGTTCCGCTACAAGGTCCTCGCGGGCCTCGCGCAGTACATGCCCAAGACCCTGGTCACCCGCATCGCCCGGCGCGGCCGATGAGCGTCCCCCGCACGCTGGAGCTGCCTGCCGGCGTGCGCAGCGCCGTGGTCGCAGGCCTCGACGGCGACGTCGCGACGCTGACCGCCTCCGCCACGGGCCCACGCCGTGGGCACGTGCTCCTCGTCCCCGGCTGGACCGGCAGCAAGGAGGACTTCACCCCGTTGCTGCCGCTGCTGGCGGACGCCGGCTACGACGTGATGGCGTACGACCAGGCCGGCCAGTACGAGAGCGCCCCGGCCGCGGACTACTCCCTCGAGCGCTACGCCGCGAACGCCCTGCACCTCAGCCGGTCGGCGAGCCCGGACGGCAGCCACGTGCTGGGCCACTCGTTCGGTGGCCTCGTCGCCCAGCAGGCCGCTCTCCTCGGGATGGCGGACCTCCGCAGCCTGAGCCTGCTCTGCACGGGTCCCGGCGCCCTCGGCGAGGACGCTCGACGCCCGCTGAGGAAGCTCGTCGCGGCGATCGGGCAGGTGCCGCTGCTGAGGCTGCACGAGATCCGCGAGCAGGGCGTCAAGCGTCCCGCCCAGATCACCTCGTTCCTGGCCAAGCGGTTCACCTCCAACGACCCGCGGTCGCTCCGCGCCATGACCCAGCTGCTCATCGACGCCCCCGACGTCGTCGAGCAGGTCGTGGCCACCGGCCTGCCCGTCTGGGTGGGCCGCGGGGCCGACGACGACGCCTGGCCGCACGACGTCCAGGCCGACATGGCCCGACGACTCCGGACCGAGGTCCACGTCGTCCCCGACTCGGCGCACTCCCCTGCCGTCGAGAACCCTGCAGCCCTGGTCGACCTGTGGCTGCCGTTCCTGAAGGAGCACAGCTGATGGCCATCACCCGTGGATTCACCGGACGCCCCCGCCGCGGGGGCAATGACCGCCTGCCGCCGGGGCAGTACGACACCGGCGCCGGCTGGCCGGTCCTGACCGCAGAGCTCACCCCGCAGATCGACGTCGACGAGTGGACGATGACGATCGACGGCCTGGTCGACCAGCCGACGACCTGGGACTGGCGCGGCATCCATGCGCTGCCGAGCGACTCGTACTTCGGCGACATCCACTGCGTCACGACGTGGTCGAAGTTCGACACGACGTTCTCCGGCGTCAGCCTCGACTCGCTGCTGGAGGTCACGGGGGTCAGGCCGGAGGCCACGCACGTGTTCGCGACCTCCACGACGGGCTACACGACCAACCTGCCGCTCGCGGACATCACGGACGGCAAGGCGTGGATCGTGTGGGACTTCGACGGCAAGCCGCTGACGCCCGAGCACGGCGGCCCGGTGCGCCTCCTCGTGCCGCACCTGTACTTCTGGAAGTCCGCGAAGTGGATCACCCGGATCGAGCTGCGTGACCACGACGAGCAGGGCTTCTGGGAGCGCAACGGCTACCACGACCGTGGCGACCCGTGGCTCGAGCAGCGCTACCAGGGCGACGCATGACGGAGGTTGAGCCCTCCCCTGTCGCGAGCTCGTGGACGACGGCCGTCGTGCGGGAGGTCGAGCGCTTCGGCGACACGTACGTGAAGCTGCGCCTCGACGTGGCGAACCGGACGCCGCACGTGCCCGGGCAGCACTACGTGGTCCGCCTGCGGGCACCCGATGGCTACACGGCCCAGCGGTCCTACTCGATCGCGTCCGACCCCGAGGACCCGCTCGTCGAGCTCATGGTCGAGTGCCTCCCCCGCGGTGAGGTGTCCTCGTTCCTGCACGACGTGGTCGAGGTGGGTGACGAGCTGGAGGTCCGCGGCCCGATCGGGCGCTGGTTCGTGTGGGGCGGCACCACGCCGTCGCTGTGCGTGGCCGGCGGCTCCGGCATCGTGCCGTTCGTGTCGATGCTGAGGTTCGCCCGCCGCACCGGCACCGAGCCCCTGCTCCGCATCGCCGCGTCGGCCCAGACCCGCGCCCGGCTGCCGTACATCGACGAGCTCGAGGAGTACGGCGCGTTCATCGCCCTCACCCGGGAGAACCACGTGCAGACGAACGGCACCGAACGCGTCGCGGCACACATCTACCCCGACGAGATCGTGCCGCTGGCCGACGGCATCGAACGCGCCTACGTGTGCGGGTCGGTCGGCTTCGTCAGCTTCGTCGGACGCATCCTCGGCGAGGCGGGCGTCCGCAGCGACACGGTCCGCGTCGAGCAGTTCGGCCCCACGAGCTGAACAACCCGCCCAACGGCGTGGTGGATCTCGAGGTCGGTGCAGGGTCCGTGTCTGCCGCGGTACCCCTTGCCATTCCAGGACAGCAGTCCTAGGTTGCGAGGAGAGTCCTCGGCAGGTACTCGGCCTCTCGTGGCACTCTCCTCGGGAGGCAGCCATGTCCAACGACCACGTCCGTCCCACCCGCGCCGCACGACCCCCGCGTCGGGGACGTCTTGCCGCCGTCGCCGGGCTCGGTGCCCTGACCCTGGTCGCGACAGCGCTCGCGACCACCCAGGCGAGCGCCGCGCCGGACGAACCGCTCGTCGGTTCCAGCCGCGACCAGACCGGCAAGGTCCAGGTCGTCCACGTCGAGGCACCCACTCCGGCGGCACGGACCAAGGTCAGCAAGCTCGGGCTGGACATGACCGAGCACGGCGACGCCACCGGTGTCGAGGTCGTGCTGCACGGCAGCAAGGACGCCGCCCGGCTCCGCGGTGCCGGCTTCGACTGGAAGGTGACGATCCCCGACCTGCAGGCACGGATGGAGGCCAACCAGGCCAAGGACCGGCGCTACGACGCGGCGACCGCGCAGTCGCCGCTCCCGAGCGGCCGCACCGCCTACCGCAACCTCGATGACTACAACCGCGAGATGAGCCGGCTGGCCCAGCGCTACCCCAACCTGGTGAAGCCGCTGACCCTGCGCAACCGCTCGATCGAGGGCCGCCCGGTCCGCGGCATCGAGATCACCACCAACGCCCGTCAGGTCAACGACGGCAAGCCGGCCTTCTTGATGCTCGGTGCCCACCACGCGCGGGAGTGGCCCTCCGCGGAGCACGCGATGGAGTTCGCCTATGACCTGGTCGAGAACTACCGCACCGACGCGCGCACCCGTCGCATCGTCCAGCGCTCGCGGACCATCGTCGTGCCGGTCGTCAACGTCGACGGCTTCGTCGTCTCCCGAACTGCCGCACCCCTGGGCGACTTCAGCGCGTTCGACTACGAGATGAAGCGCAAGAACTGCTCGATCTCGGTGCAGACGCCGGCGGACCGTCGCGGTGGCACCTGTGCCGACAACCCCGCCGGGCGGCTGCGCGGCACCGACCTCAACCGCAACTACCCCGGTTTCTGGGGTGGCGCCGGCGCGAGCGCGCTGTGGTCCTCCGACACCTTCCGCGGCGACGGGCCCGGGTCCGAGCCGGAGGTCGACAACATCCGTCGCCTGGTCTCCGAGCGCCAGGTCACCAACCTGATCACCAACCACACCTACGGCAACCTGGTGCTGCGACCGCCGTCGATCCGCTCGACCGGCCTCTCCCCCGACGAGCCGGCCTACCGCGCACTCGGCGAGGACATGACCGACGCCAACGGCTACGCCAACTGGGCCTCGTTCCAGCTCTACGACACCTCCGGCTCCACCGAGGACTGGAGCTACTGGAACACCGGCGGGCTCGGTTTCACCTTCGAGATCGGACCCGATGAGTTCCATCCACCGTTCCAGCAGGGCGTGGTCAACGAGTACCTCGGCCTGGCACCGTCCGCAGGCGCGGGCTACGGCGGCAACCGCGAGGCCTACTACGTGATGGCCGAGGCCACGGTGAACGCCGGACTGCACTCCACCATCGTCGGCAGCACCCGTCCGAACCGGAAGCTGACCGTGAGCAAGTCGTTCATCACGGCCACCTCGCCGGTGATCCAGACCGACGGATCGACCGGCGCACCACGCTACTACCGAGACAACCTCGCCTCGAGCTACGAGACGAAGGGCGGACAGTTCCGCTGGGCGGTGAACCCGTCCACCCGGCCTCTGGTGGTGGGACGTTACGGCCGTGACCCGCAGGGTCCCCCGCAGCCGAGCCAGGCACTCGTCAACCCGGCGGGCACCCCGGCAGAGGGCACGTACGAGACCGCGACCTTCACCGTGGCCGGGCAGCCGTCCTACGACAACGGGACCGCCACGGTCGTGATCGACTGGCCTGACGCCCAGGTGGACTGGGACGTCGAGATCTTCGACTCCCGGGGCCGGCCGGTCGCGAGCGCGGCCACGCTGGCCGACCCCGAGCAGGCGGTGCTGATCGATCCGGCGCCGGGCACCTACACGGTCCGGTTGATCAACTACGGCGGTGGCGCCACCTCGGACTGGACCGGGCGGGTCGACTACGCGTCCCCCACCCCCGGCACCTACTCCGGGCTCAAGGAGGCGTGGAACCTCACCTGCAGCAACCGCAACGGTCGCGTGCTCTCCACCCGGGAGGTCGTCGTCGACCGCGGTGAGACCGTCCGCGTCGGGGACCCCTGCACGAGGAAGGGCCGCTAGCAGCGCCGTCCTGGCCGGGTCGTACGCCGGGTCGAGCCCCTCAACGCCTGGAGTCCGCTCGTGGCGCGGAGGGGCTCGACCCGGTGATCACGAGGTCGAGGTCGTTGTGGTCGACCTCGATGCCGTCGAGACCCGCCTCAGCGAGCGCCTCGAACGCGTCGCCAGTCAGCACCTTGTCACTGCCACGCGACCACGGGTGGGCCACCACGGTCTTCCCGCCGGCAGTCTTGAGCAGCCCGACGGCCTCCAGCAGCGGCGCGGCGTATCGCCCCACGTTCGCCTCGCCGCCGGACCGGCGGCGACAGCCGGTCGCCCCTCGATTCACCCCAGTATTACGGGGTCTGACCTGGTTGAGAAGCGAGATGAAGGCTGAGTTAAATCGTGCTGCACATCGCACAGTTTCGATGCGCTGGGTTGTGCACAGAGTTCATTGACCGGGTGCGCCCTCGGACCCAGACTGGGTCACCATTACCGAGGCACCCGACCGTGGGGCCCCGCTCAAAGAGAGGTCCTCCGTTGGAACTCACATCGGCGCATTGGATTTACCTCATCGGCATGACGGTCATCATCGCCGTCATGGTGTGCAGGCAGAACGTGGTCGTCCCGGCCGTGGCCGCGACCTTCTTGACGGCGTGGGCATACACCGGGAACCTCGCCAGCGGCTTGTCCTCCGTGTTCAACGCCAGCCTCACCGCGGCGTCTGAGCTGTTCAGCATCTTCTTGATCATCGCCCTCATCACGGCGCTCCTTGGTTCGCTTCGGGCGATGGGTGCCGACAAGCGGATGGTGATGCCGTTCCAGAAGACGATGCGGACGGGGACGGTCGCCTTCTTCGTGATCTTCACCGTCACCTACTTCATCAGCCTGTTCTTCTGGCCGACTCCGGCGGTGCCGCTGATCGGTGCCATCCTGCTCCCCGCAGCGATCCGTGCCGGTCTTCCCGCCATGGCAGGCGCGATGGCGATCGCGATCGCGGGGCAGGGCATGGCGCTCTCCAGCGACTACGTCATCCAGGTCGCGCCCGGACTGTCCGCAGCTGGCGCCGGGGTCGACACCGGGACCGTGGCCGACCGCGCCCTGGTCCTCTCGCTGGTCACCGGTCTGGTGGCGATCGCCATCGTGTTCCTGCGGATCCGCTCGCAGATCAAGAAGCCCGACGTCGCGCTGCTCACGGAGTGGGAGCAGACCGTCGTGAGCGGCGAGGAGGTGTACGTGGAGGAGCGCGCGGTCGTCACCGCCGGTGGCGGCGACGACGGCTCAGCCGACGTCCCGGCCTCGGGCGGCGGAGGCTCGTCGCGAAGCCAGGACCTCGGTGAGGCCGCCGGCGCCCCCGTCAAGCGCGCCCAGTTCTTCGCGGTCCTGGTCCCGCTGGTGTTCATCGCTGTGGTCGCTTACATGATCCTCGGCAAGTTCACGGACTACGTGCCGGAGACGAGCGGCGGCGACGCAGCCGGCCTCGTCGGCGGCACGGCAGCAGTGCTGCTGCTCGTGGCGACCATGACACTCGACGGCAGGGGCTGCCTCGAGACGTGCTCCACGCACGTGGTGGACGGACTGGTCTTCGCCTTCAAGGCGATGGGCGTGGTCATCCCGATCGCTGGCTTCTTCTTCATCGGCAACTCCGACTTCGCCGGCCGCATCATGGGGCTCGACGAGGGCGAGAAGGCCCCCGGCTTCCTCTTCGATCTGGTGTCCTCGGTGCAGCACCTCATCCCCGAGGCGCCGCTCTTCATGGGTCTTGGCCTCCTGCTCATCGGCATGGCCACAGGGCTCGACGGGTCCGGGTTCTCCGGCCTTCCGCTGACCGGCTCGCTATCCGGTGCGCTCGGCCCCGCCAGCGGCGTGGACCCCGAGACGCTGGCAGCGATCGGTCAGATGGGCGCCATCTGGACCGGCGGCGGAACCCTGATCGCGTGGTCGTCGCTCCTGGCGGTCGCCGGGTTTGCGCGAGTTCCCGTGCTGGAGCTGGTCAGGAACCTCTTCCTGCCGGTCGTCGCCGGACTGCTCACTGCCACGGTGGTCGCGGTCATCATCTTCTGACTCGACAGCACCTCATGGCCTGGCCGGTCTGAACGGCCCGAAGGAAAGGGATGATCGGCATGGACCTGGGTATGCACGATGCGAGGGCACTGGTGCTGGGCTCGACGTCCGGCCTGGGGCACGCAGTGGCCGCGGCGCTCGTGGCCGAGGGCGCCTCCGTGGCGGTGTCGGGCCGGGACTCCTCCCGGGCCGACGCCGCTGCGGCGGCCATGGGAGCGACGGCCTCCGTCGCGGTTGACCTCTCGGTGCCGGGGGCCGGTCAGCGGGTGGTGGCCGAGGCCGTTGCGAAGCTGGGCGGTCTCGACATCTGCGTGGTGAACACCGGGGGCGGCACACCCGGCGGGCTGGTCGGGACCACCGACGAGGACACCCTGGCCGCGTATCACTCGATGCTTCGGCCGACCCTGGAGATCGCTCGCGCAGCGGCTCCGCACCTCGCCACGTCGGGACGAGGGCGGCTGGTGTTCCTGACGGCGCGATCCGTCCTCGAGGCGACACCCGACCTGGCATTGTCCTCCGTCATGCGCAGCGGCGTCACCGCCGCAGCCCGCTCTCTCGCGATCGAGCTCGCGCCAGACGTGCTCGTGACCGTCGTCGGCACCGGCCAGTTCGAGACCCAAGCGCTGGCGCGCTTCGAGGCGCACCGCGCGGAGACCGAAGGACTCCCGGTCGAGGAGATCCGCCGCGACCACGTGAGCGGCATCCCCCTCGGCCGGGTCGGCGCGCCCAGCGAGCTCGCCGATGTCGTAGCATTCCTCTGCTCCAGCCGCGCGTCGTTCGTGACAGGCTGTGTCGTGCGGGTCGACGGAGGCGCGGTCCGGGGCTTCTGACATCGGCCTCCCGGCGAGCGTCTCGCCCTTGACCTGTAGGAGGTCTGCTGTGCCAGGCTTCCGATCGCCATCCCCCGGCGCGGCAACGAGGTACTCATTGCTGGGTGCGACCGTGCTGGGCACCATGGCGAACAACATCATCAGCGTCCCCTTGAACACCATCGCGGAGGACCTGGACCGCCCCGTCGCCTCGACGGTCCTCGCGGTCAGCGCCTTCATCATCGTGCTGGCCGTGGCGATTCCCGTGGCCGGCTGGGTGGGTGATCGCCTGGGCAGACGTCGCGTCCTCCTCGCCGCCCTGCTGCTCATGGTGGTCGGCCAGGCGCTGGCTTCCCTCGCACCCGGTCTCGAGCTGCTGATCGCCGCGCGGGCGGTCCAGGGGCTCGCCTGCTCGGCCATCCCGCCCATGGTGATGGGCATGTTGGTGACGTTCTTCCCCGGGCAGCGCCTGCGGGTGATGGGCGCCTGGGCCGCCGCGAACGGGGCCGGTCAGGCGCTCGGTCCGCCGATCGGTGGACTGATCGCCGACGCGGCCGGCTGGCGGTCGATCTTCGTGCTGATGTGCGTGCTCTCCCTGGTCGCCTTCGTGGCGGTCGCCCGATCAGTCCCCTCGGCGCCGGGGCACCGGGAGCGGTTCGACCTTCCCGGGGCCCTCCTGCTCTCCAGCGGGATGACGCTGCTCCTCGTCGCCGTCACCTCGGTCAGCCTGCCGGGCGCGCGGCTGGCGCTGATCGGCGGGCTCGCCGCGATCGGGCTGGTGCTGCTGCTGCTGTTCGTGGCCGTCTCCGCCAGGAACCCCCACGCGATGCTGCCCCCGCACCTGTTGTTCGAGACCCGATTCCTGAGGAGCTCGCTCGCGGCATTCGTGCAGATGTTCATGCTGGGCACCGCTCTGGTGGCGGTGCCGCTCCATCTCACGGGCCCCCTCCACATGTCGTCGTGGCACGCGGGTCTGCTGTTCTTCCAGCTGCCGGTCGTGATGGTCCTGCTCGCCCCGTGGGTCGGGCGGGCCGCCGCTCGATGGAGCCCGCGGCTGATCCTGCGGATCGGCCTGCTGACCCTGGTGGTCGGTGGAGCACTCGCCGGTGTGGTGGGCGAGGAGGCCGACGGCACCTGGGCGACCTGGCTGATCTCGGCGGTGCTGCTGGTGCTGGGTGCCGGGATGGCGCTCGTCCAGACGCCCGCCGCGGCCGGGGCGACGCGCTCCCCGGCCGGAGGCCGAGGTGCTGCCCTCGGCGCGTTCAGCATGTTGCGGTTCTCTGGCTCCGCCGCGGGGACGGCCTGGGTCGCCATCGGGTACCACCACGGCCTGCTGGCGCTCTTCCTGTTCGCCGCCGCCGTCGTCACCATCGGCCTGGCCGTCACCTTCGTCGGACCGGACCCGCACGATGACCCCGCATCGGCAGAGCCCGCGTACTGACCGTTAGTCACTATGCCCGCGATTAGCGGTTGTTCATGTGCATTGTGACTGTAGACCCCAGCGCCGCGGCCCGGCAGCATGAATGACGTCAGACACCCAGGCCAGTCAGGCACTTCGCCCGGCTGCACATCCCGGAAGGGCCGGCACATGACCGAACTGCTCTCTCACGAAGATTTCCGCGCCGCACTCGAGGACGCGATCAAGGGCCGCGAGGCCTCCAACGCCTCGTTCAGCAAGGCCTGGGCCGATGGCAAGCTCGAACGTCGGCACTTTGCCCGCTGGGCCGAGAACCACTTCAACTATGTCGGACCGTTCGCGGACTACCTGGCGTACATCTACGCCAACACCCCGGACCACATGACCGACGCCAAGGACTTCCTCCTGCAGAACATGTATGAGGAGGAGCTCGCCGACATCCGGCACACCGACCTGCTGGTCCGCTTCGGCGAGGTCTGCGGGACGACCCGTGAGGCGATCGAGGACCCCAACACGTGCAACGCTGTCACCCGCGGACTCCAGGCATGGTGCTACGCGACCGCGATGCGGGAGCACTACGTCGTCGCGACCGCGGCGCTCGTGGTCGGGCTCGAGTCGCAGGTGCCCGCGATCTACACGAAGCAGATCGTCCCCCTCCGCGAGGTCTACAAGTTCACCGAGGACGAGATCGAGTTCTTCGACCTCCACATCACCTCCGACGTGGTGCACGGCGAGCGCGGCTACCAGATCGTGCTGGAGGGCGCCGACACGCCGTACCTGCAGCAGCGTTGCCTGCAGTTCGTGCGCTGGGGCGCGGAGATGCGCTTCAGCTACACCAAGGCTCTCTACGACACGTACGTCGCGCCCGACCTGCAGCCCGTCTCGTAGTCGCACACCCTGGTCCCGGGCGCGGCCGGTCGCCGGCCGCGCCCGGCTTCTCCCCCAACACGAATCCCCAACCCGGAAGCAGGTCCGTCATGTCCGACTGGCACGCCGTGGCGACCATCAAGGACCTCGCCGCTCGCAAGAAGAAGTCGGTCGAGGTGGCCGGCACCCCTGTCGCGCTGTTCTACATCAATGGTCACGTGTATGCGATGAACGACATCTGCATCCACGAGCAGCGACAGCTCAGCAAGGGCGCACTGCTGTTCGGCAAGGTCATCTGTCCCGGCCACCAGTGGAAGTTCGACCCCGCCACGGGTGAGCCGGAGGACCAGGACGGCTGCCAGCCGACATACCCGGTACGCACCGACGACGACGGCACGATCCACGTGAGCCTGCTGCCCGTGAAGGAGCAAGCATGAACGTCGACAACATCGTCGTGATCGGCGGCGGCCAGGCCGCCGCCGTGGCCATCCGGACCCTTCGCCGGCGCGGGTACGACGGCGCGATCGTCCTCGTCTGTGAGGAGCCGGTCCGGCCCTACCAGCGGCCGCCGCTGTCCAAGGAGTACCTCACGCACGGCGACGAGGAGGGGCTCTTCCTGCTCCCCGAGGACTGGACCGACGCGCAGCGCGTCGAGGTGCGTACGGGGGTCCGCGCCAGCAAGATCAGCGCCGACGACAGGGCGGTCCTGCTCGAGGACGGGACGATACTCCCGGCCGACCGCATCCTGATCGCGACCGGCGGCACCCCCCGCCGGCTCCACGACGCCGAAGGCGAGCGCATCGTCCACCTGCGCACGAAGGCGGACGCGGACGCCCTGCGCTCCCGACTCCAGCCGGGGACCCGGCTCATCGTCGTCGGCGCCGGCTTCATCGGGGCCGAGATCGCCTCGAGCGCCCGGGCGCTCGGCGCCCACGTGACGATCCTCGAGGCCGGGCCGGCACCGCTCCAGAGAGTGCTCGGCACCCGACTGGGTCAGGCCTGCGCGCAGATGCACCACGATGCGGGGGTCGACCTGCGGCTCGACTTCCAGGTGACCGGGTTGGAGGAGGACGGCGACGAGGTCGTGGTCTCCTCCCCCGAAGGCCGCCTCGTCGCCGACGTGGTCGTCGTCGGCATCGGCATCGTCCCGAACGTCGACGTCGCCGTGAGCTCAGGCATCGCGGTCGACAACGGCATCGTCGTGGACGAGCACTGCCGCACCAGCATGCCGCACGTCTACGCTGCGGGCGACGTGGCCAACCACTTCCACCCGCTCTACGGCGAGCACATCCGGGTGGAGCACTTCGACAACGCGAGCAAGCAGGCGTCGGCCGCAGCCAACAACATGATCGGGCGCGAGACGGTCTACGCCGACCCGCACTGGTTCTGGTCGGACCAATACGGGGCGAACCTGCAGTTCGTCGGTCACGCCGACGTCGACGGCGCCGAGCCGATCCTGCGCGGGACGCCCGGCGACGAAACCTGGGGGGCGTTCTTCCTCGACGAGCACCAGCGGCTCACCGCAGCCTTCGCCGTCAACGGCGCCGAGGACATCATGGTCGCCCGCGAGCTGATCGCGGCCCAGGTGCCCGTCGACCCGCGCGTCCTCACGGACCAGACCGCCCCTCTCATGGATCTCCTGGAGCAGATGTGACCCACACCGAGCTGACCACCGCACGCAACTTCGTCGGTGGAGAGTGGGCTGGATCCCGCTCGGACAAGACCTTCGACCGGCACAACCCGGCGCACCTCGACGAGCACGTGGTGACCGCACCGGACTCCACGTCAGCGGACGTCGAGGAAGCGGTCGGTCACGTGTCGGAGAACTATCACGCCTGGGCCGACACGGCCCCGGAGGTGCGCGCGGACGTGCTCATCCGGGCCGCCGACATCCTCGCCCAGCGTGCGGACGACATCGCCGAGGAGCTGGTGCGCGAGGAGGGCAAGACCCTGGCCGAGGCCCGGATGGAGACACGCCGGACGCCCCAGAACCTGCGCTACTACGCGGGTGAGTCGTTGCGCCTCACGGGCTCGACCTACCCGACCGCCGACGGCAGCTGGGTGCTCACGTCCCGCTCCCCCGTTGGCGTGGTCGCGGCGATCACGCCGTGGAACTTCCCGCTCAACATCCCCTCGCGCAAGCTGGGTCCGGCGCTGGCCGCCGGCAACGGGGTCGTATTCAAGCCCAGCGAGGTCACCCCGCTGTCCGGCCAGAGGCTGGTCGAGGCGCTCGTCGAGGCGGGTGTGCCCGGTGGTGCGCTCGCCCTGGTGCACGGCCACGGCGAGGTGGGCCGTGCCATGGTCAGTGACCCCCGCGTCGCCGCGGTGACGTTCACCGGCTCCACCGCCGTGGGAGAGGCTATCCACTCGGCGGTCTCCGTGTCGGTGCGCTGTCAGCTGGAGATGGGCGGGAAGAACGCGTTCGTCGTCCTTGAGGACGCTGACCTCGACAAGGCCGCGGACATCATCGCCAAGGGCGCGTTCGGCCTGAGCGGCCAGGCGTGCACCGGGACGTCGCGGGTGGTGGTGCACGAGTCGGTGGCCGACTGCGTCCTCGACCGCGTCCTGGAGCGCGCCCAGGCCCATGTCGTCGGCGACGGGCTCGTGGCCGGGACAACGATGGGGCCACTTGCCAACCGGGCGCAGTGGGACAAGTACCAGGAGTTCCTGCAGGATCGGTCCGGCGCACGGCTGGAGACGCCGCTGCGCGAGCAGAAGCTGACCGACGGCTACTACGCCCGCCCCGCGATCTTCACCAGCGTCGGCCCCACAGACCGGCTGGCTCAGGAGGAGATCTTCGGGCCTGTCCTGTCGTTCCTCACCGTCGGCTCCTACGACGAGGCCGTCGACGTCGTGAACGGCACGCCCTACGGGCTCTCGGCCGGCATCGCCACCAGGGACATGGGGCGCGCGATGCAGTTCTCCCGCGACGTGGAGGCCGGTGTCGTGAAGGTCAACCAGGCCACGACCGGGATGGCCATGAATGCACCGTTCGGCGGCGTGAAGATGTCCAGCACCCAGACCCACAAGGAGCAGGCCGGCGACACGATGATGCACTTCTACACGACCGACAAGACGATCTACATCTCAGCCTGAGAGGCGCGCCATGACCGACGTCAACCCCACCCCCGACACCCAGAACCACACGCCGCAGTCCTCCGCCGAGACCGCTGACGCCCCGTCGTCCGAGGTGGAGTTCCACCGGGTCGCGCGCTCCGGACAGGTCCCGGAGGGCTACGTCCGCCGGTTCTACGTCAACGAGCTCGAGTGCGCCGTCGCCCGCCTCAACGGCAAGGCCTACGCAACCAGCAACTACTGCACGCACCTCGACTGCCTGCTCAGCAGCGGCAAGCTCGTGGACGACGGTCTCGGCTGCTCCTGCCACGGCAGCGTGTTCGACCTCGAGACCGGAGCCCCGGTCTACCCGCCCGCCACCGAGCCGATCCAGGTCTACCCGGTGCGCGAGGAGAACGGTGAGGTCTTCGTCGGCGTGAGCGAGGCCGACGTGAAGTCCGGCGGCCCCCGCCGTCGCAAGCCGACCGCAGGCTGATCGCGCCCATGAGCCGCTCCACCACAGGAGTCCGACGGGTCGCTCAGGACAAGGTCGAGGTGCTGGGGACGCGAGGGGCCGTGGCCTCGAGCAGCCCCCTCATCTCGTCGTCGGGTGCGCGCGTCCTTGTCGACGGCGGCAACGCGATCGATGCGACCCTCGCCATGGCTGCCACGGCGTGGATGGCCCTTCCCGGCCAGTGCGGCATCGGTGGTGACGCCTTCGTGCTGGTCCGGGAGCCGGACGGAAGGGTGTGGACGCTCAACGGGAGCGGCCTGGGTCCCGACGGTGCGACCACCGAGTTCTACCGCGCCGAGGGACACCACGCGATCCCGCTCTCCGGAGCGCTCGCGGTCGCCGTGCCCGGCGCTCTGGCGGCCGTCCGCGCGTTGCACGCTGCCGGCGCGACCCGGTCGTTGGAGGAGCTGTGGGCGCCTGCGGTCCGCCTGGGGTCCGAGGGTGTCCCGTGCACGCTCAAGACCCGTCTCGACATCACCGAGCACGCGGCGGACCTGGCCCGGGACCCGGGCGCGGCCGCGATGTTCCTGAGGCCTGACGGCGGCGTCCCTGAGGTCGGGCAGCGACTCGCCTTCCGGGAGCTCGCCGACTTCGTCGCCGCCGCGGCGCAGGGGCGGGAAGGGTTCTATGACGGGAGCTTCGGCGACCGCGCGTTGAGCCATCTGACCGGCGCGGGGGCGCGCTTCAGCGGCCGGGAGTGGGCAGCCGGGGCACAGGTGGCGCCCATGGACGCGATCGCGACGCCGTACGGCTCCGCGACGATCCACCAGACACCGGTCCCGAGTGCGGGGTGGATGGTCCTGCAGGCCGCCGCCATCTGCGACGGGATGCTGCGGGACCGCGGGCTGCTGGACGCCGAGTCGGTGCACTGGATGGCAGAGGCGTTCCGCCTCGGCTTCCGCGACCGCCACGCGCGGTGCGGATCGGACAACGACGGCTGGCAGCAGGTCCTCGCCGCAGACGCGATCGGGCAGGCACGCGCCGACATCGCACGCCACCGCGCAAGCAGCTCGGGACCAGCTCACCCAACCGGCGACACCACCTCGACGGTCTGCGTCGACGAAGACGGCCGTGCCGTGAGCTTCATCCACTCGCTGGCGTTCACCTTCGGCTCGCGGGTCACTGTCCCGGGCACCGGAGTCGTGCTCAACAACCGGCTCGGCCGCGGCGCCTACCTGATCGATGGCCATCCCAATGAGGTCAAACCCGGCCGCAAGCCCCTGCACACGCTTAACGCGTGGGCCGTCGACCACCCCACCACGGGCCTGCTGCACGTGGGCAGCTGTCCTGGCGGCGACGGGCAGGTGCAGTGGAACATGCAGGTGATCAGCCACCTCCTCGACCACGGGGTCGACCCGCAGACCGCGGTGTCGCTCCCCCGATTCACCGTCTTCCCCGGCTCGGACGCGGACGTCGTGGACAAGCCTGACGAGCTGCGGTGCGAGACCGGAATCCCCCAGGACACGCTGGACCAGCTGGCGGCGTGGGGACACCCGGTGAAGGTGCTGCCCACCCAGGTGGGCGGCCCTGGCGGCTCGGCCATGGCGATCTCCGTCGACCACGAGAACGGCGTCCTCCGGGCGGGCGCAGACCCACGCATGGAAGGTGTGGCTCTTGCCATCTGATCAGCCCTCGTCTCGCTCTGTCCCCTCGACCGGCGATCTCCCGGGTCCGCCGCGCGCGCAGGGCGCCTACCGCACCGCGACCGCGACCGACCACCTGGTGATGACCGCCGGCATGACACCCCGGGTCGACGGTGTCCTGCGCCACGCCGGTCGGATCGGTGACGACATAACCCTCGACGAGGGACGTGCAGCCGCTGCCCTCGCGGTGTCCAACGCGGTCTCGGCGGTCGCCGAGCTCCTGGGGTCTACGGATGCGATCGGCCGAGCCCTGCGGATGACCGTCTACGTCAACGCCGTCGACGGCTTCACCGATCACAGCCGAGTCGCCGACGGCGCCTCGCAACAGCTGGTGACCCTGCTCGGCGAGGAGCGGGGAGCCGTGGTGCGAAGCGCCGTCGGTGTGGCGTCCCTGCCCGGCGGGGCCTGCGTCGAGGTCGAGCTGACCTGTCTTCGCTGACCCGGCCGGTGGACGGCCCGGTCAGGCCGGCGGGTTGGCCGCGACGTGCTCGGCGAATGCCGCGAGGGCCGCAGCACCGACAGCCTTGTCCTGCTCACCGTTGCCGCCCGAGACACCGACGGCGCCGACGATCTGACCGTCGTGCTCGATCGGGAACCCACCCACGAAGATCGCGAACTTGCCGGGCAGCATGTGGCTGATCCCGAAGGCCTCGTTGCCGGGCAGCGCCGGTCCGTTCGGCGGCTCGTTGAACAGGTGCGTCGCCCTCTCGTGGCCGGCGGCCGTGAACGCCTTGGCGATCGAGATGTCGACGCCTGTCAGCCTGGCGCCCGGAAGACGGTGCAGGGCGATCACCTGGCCGCTCTCATCCACGACGCAGATGGTCTGCTTGACGCCGATCTCCTCGGCCTTGCGCCGGGCTGCCGCGAGGACGGGGAGGGCGTCGTCCAGGGTGATGCGGTAGATCTTGTGCATGTACAGGCGCTCCTGATGATGTCGGGACGGTGCGGGTTC
Organism: Aeromicrobium chenweiae; assembly: GCF_003065605.1. Classification (GTDB taxonomy): domain Bacteria; phylum Actinomycetota; class Actinomycetes; order Propionibacteriales; family Nocardioidaceae; genus Aeromicrobium; species Aeromicrobium chenweiae. The sequence continues at coordinate 2,831,774 of NZ_CP026952.1, forward strand.
GGTCAGCCTCCACACTGCCGCATCCCCCGAATCCGGCTCTACGGGCATAGTGCCCGAAGATCGGCCTGCTCCCTGTGAGATGTGCACTGAACGATCTGTCGGTCAGGAGGGCGGCGACAGCTCCTCGTCGAGAGCGCCCACCACGTCGTTCAGCGCGGTGATGTGGTGGGCGAGCCAGACCATGAACTGCGCCTCGGTGGTGCGGACGTCCATCTGCAGCGCACGGGAGGCCCTCTCCAGCTTGTAGAGCATCGTGTTGCGGTGCAGGTGCAGTCGACGAGCCGTGGCGTTGAGGTTTCCGGACTCCTCGATGTAGGCGAGCACGAGCTCCTCGAGGTTGCCGCTCTGGCCGTCCATCCGCTTGAGGGGCGTGAGCATCTCGGCGGCGAACGACTGGCCGGCCGCACTGGTGGCCGCCTCCTCGATCGCGGCGAAGACGCGCAGATCCGCGTACGAGCACACCTCGGCGGCGTTCACCCGTCGAGCGAGGCCATCTGCGGTCCGCGCTTCCCGATAGCTCATGGCCACCCCCATCGCGCCGTTGAACGGACGCCCGTACGAGACCCGCACGTCGTCCCACAGGCGCTGCCGCATGGCGCGATGCAGCTGGGTCCCGAAGGTCATGAGCTCCTCGTTGACCCGTCCGGGGTCGCGGTCCGGACCGCGACGCCCCCTCATCTGCCTGACGACGACCACCATCGACCCGATGATCGCCGTCAGCGTGCACAGGTCGTCCGAAGCCACGGACTGGACGGCTCGCTCGGCCTCCCGGCCGATGCGATGCGCGAAGGCGTCCTGGGGGTTGAACGCCGGCGTGGTCACGATGAAGACCGCGAATCGCCCGTCGACGGGCAACCGATAGTGCTCGGCCCGGGCCACGAGCTCGAGCTGATCGGTGAAACGGCCGTGCAGCAGCGTGTGCACGAAGTCGTTGCGGGCGCGCTCCTCTGCCTCGCGGACCGACTGCATGCGCAGGAGCTCGCTGCCGGTCAGACTCACGCCCTGCTCGATCATCACCCGGTGCTGAGCGAGGTCGTGCTGCGGGACGGGATGCCCGGGCTCGACGAGGATGAGCAAGCCGTAGGGAGCACCGGCGATGCGCACGGGCGCGAGAACCGCCTGGATCGTGGAACCGTCGATCTCCATCGTGACGACCTCGACGTCGTGCCCCACGCCCATGCTGTTGGTCCGCGCCGGCGTCGCCAGCAGCTCCACGATGCGGTCGACGGCGGCGGGAGCCAGCCCGGCACGACTGCTCGGGGGCGACGCCTCGGTCAACAGCTCGGCGTTGGTCCCGACGATCAGGACGGTGGTGTCGGACAGCTGTGCCATCGTCTGCGCCAGTGCGGCCAGGCCGCCGCCGCGTGCGAAGACGTCGCCCAGGATGCGGTGCACGCGGATCCCGTACTCCAGCACGTGCGTGTCCTGCGCGAGCACCTTGGTCGCGACCAGCCGACTCGCCTCGCGGAAGGTGACGCGGGAACCGACGGCCAGCAGCGGGACCCCCGTTTCGTCGGCGGCCTGGATCGCGTCGAGGAGATCGTCCTGGTCACGTTCGTCGACGCAGGAGACGACGAGCATGGCGGCGCCGTGCTCGGCGAGCCTGTGGACGATCTCCCCGACGTCCCCAGCGGAGAACTGGCCCAGCGGGAGGTGGACGGCCGCCCCGCTGTACTCGTCCCCCGAGTCGATGGACATCGTCTCAGGCGCAAGGAAGGGGACGCACCAGGCGACCGTGTTGTCGATGCCGGAGCCGCCGCCGACAAGGGCGTTGCGGAAGAGGTCCTCGTCGAGCAGCCGCTCGACCGTGACGCCCACGCTCACCGGCGGTCCATGCCCCGGGCACCTCGCCCGTCCACAGCGCGTGGGACACCTGCGTCTCGAACGTTGTCACCCATGGGCCCACCGTAGCGAACGGCGGGGGCTGCACGGCGCGACGCCGCAAGGCAGTCCCGCGGCGCTATCCGAGCAGCTTCCCGTACTCCTCCGGATCGGTCGTGTGGGCGCCGAGGTGGAACGCCTCGCTCTTGCCGGTGCCGTGATAGTCGCTGGAGCCTGTCGTCACGAGGTCGAGATCGGCGGCGATCCGGCGCAGGCCGCGTCGCGCCTCCTCGTCGTGGTCGTTGTGGTCGACCTCGATGCCGTCGAGACCCGCCTCAGCCAGGGTCTCGAACGCGTCGGCGGTCAGCACCTTGTCGCTGCCTCGCGACCACGGGTGGGCCACGACGGCCTTGCCCCCGGCGGCCTTCAGCAGCCGGACCGCCTCGATCAGAGGCGCGGCGTACCGCTCCACGTGCGCCTTGCCGCCGGAGTTGAGCCAGCCCCGGAACGCCTCGTCGCGGTGAGCGATGTAGCCCTTCGCGACCATGGCGTCGGCGATGTGCGGGCGCCCGGAGGCCGCGGCGTCGACCGACTGCGCGGCGACGTCGGCCATCGTGATGTCGATCCCGTGCTCGGCCAGCCTGGCGAGCATCTGCGGCAGGCGCTGCTCACGCCCGCCCAGCACCCGGTCCAGCTCGGCGAGCAGCGGGACGTCGGTGGGGTCGAACTCGTAGCCGAGCAGGTGCACGCTCTCCCCGTGGAACCAGGTCGAGACCTCGATGCCGCGCACGACGTGGAGGCCGATCGACTCCCCCGCCTCCACCGCGTCGTCCCAACCGGTGGTGGCGTCGTGGTCGGTGAGCGCCACGACGTCCAGGCCTGCCGCCTTGGCGTTGGCGACGAGCTCTGCGGGGCTGTCGGTGCCGTCCGAACGGTTCGAGTGGGTGTGGAGGTCGATGCGCACGGCGTCAGGCTATCGGCTCCGACCGGCGCTCACCCGAGACGACCGATGTACTCCTCGGTGACCTTGCGCGCCAGCGCCTCGGCGTCGCCGGCCCGCTCCTCGGCGTCGAGCACCGACGCGACGACCTGCAGCGTCGTGTTGCCGTTCCAAAGATGCATGGCGACGCGGACGACCGGCCCCGAGTCGGTGTGGCCCTGCGGATTGGTCAGCACCTCCTCGCGCCGCCCGACGTAGCCCTGCCACCCGCCCATCGTCAGGTCGTCGATGGTGCCCACACCCTTCGAGCCGAAGGAGTAGGACGTCTCCGAGGTGTTCTCGCCCTTGGTCGCGAAGTTGCCGACGAAGGGCTCCTCCTTCGCGCGACCCTCTGCCACGGCCCGCTCGGCGGCAGAGGGGTCCTTCCAGGCCTCCGCCGTCACCTGCAGGTCCTCCGGCAGGACGTAGGCGCCGTAACGCTTCTTGACCTGCTCGCCGGTGAGCGACGGCTCGAGCTCCACGCCCACGCTCACCCTGTTCCGGTGCGCCCGGCAGAACGCCTCCCCGGGACACGCGAAGACCTTCTTGTCCCCTCCCGGGACCTGGTTCGTGCGCGGCAGTGCGGCCTCCAGCTCGGCCACGGTGCGGACGGCCGGGGCGATGGTCGTGGCCGCCTTCTTCGGCGTCCCCGCGTCCGAGGACGAGCCGCCGCAGCCCGCGAGCGCCATGAGCACTGCGGCGAGAGCGGCGACGAGGCGGGTCACGGCTGGACGTTCCACCGACGGACCACGGGAGTGCCGCGGTCCACTCCCAGCACCGAGATCGTCGAGGTGTCGAGCGCGAAGTGGCGCCCCTCGGCGACGTCGACCTCCAGCCAGCGGGCCGCCAGCGCCCGCAGGGAGTGGCCGTGCGCGAAGACGAGCGTCTTGCCGTGCGCCGCACGTGCCCGGGCGACGACCCGGTCGAGGCGCTCGGCGACCTCGGCGGCGCTCTCGCCGTTCGGGCTCGGGTGGGACCAGACGGACCAACCGGGCACGGACTCCTGGATCTCCGGCGTCGTCAGGCCCTCGTAGTCTCCGTACGCCCACTCCGCGAGGTCCTCGTCGGGCTCGGCGTCGGGGAAGCCGGCCAGCTCAGCGGTACGCCGCGCGCGCTGGCGCGGGCTGGTCAGCACCTGCGCGAAGTCGAACTCGGCGAGCACCGGCGCGAGCGTCCGCGCACCGGCCTCCCCGACCGGCGTGAGCGGCAGGTCGGTCGTGGAGGTGTGCTGACCGCTGCGGCTCCACTCGGTCTCACCGTGGCGCACCAGCCAGAGCTGGTCCTCGAGGTCGGCCGGCGAGCTCATCGCGGCACGAGCGCCCAGTAGTCGAGGTCCAGCAGGACCCCGGGTGCGTACTTGCCGTCCTCGCCGCGCAGGGTCATGGTCGAGTCACGCCCCTTGGTCGCGACCAGTCGCAGCCGCAGGGCTCCGACGCCGGGCGCGGAGGTGTCGGCCTTGTCCAGCACCTCCGACCACGCGTAGACCGTGTCGCCCGCGAGCGCCGGCGCAGTGTGCGCCCCGGCGTTGATCGCGGCGATGAGCTGGGCGTTGGCCAGGCCGTTGAACGACAGCGCCCGGGCCATCGAGATGATGTGTCCGCCGTACACCAGACGGGTGCCGTCAGGCCGTGCCTCCGTGCTGAAGTGGACCTTCGCGGTGTTCTGCCACAGCCGGGTCGCGAGCATGTGCTCGGGATCGGTCAGGGTCACACCGTCGACGTGGTCGATCGTCTCGCCGACCTCGTAGTCGTCGAAGCGGTGCGTCTCGCCGGCCGCGGCGAAGTCGTACGCGCTGAAGTCGAGTCCCTCGGGGATGACGAGATCGGCGGGGTCGACCGCGGGCGCGAGCTCGGGGACGACCGTCTCCGGCGCGGGGGCAGCGGCGTCACGCTTGTGCACCATGACCCACCGGGCCCAGTCGAGCGCGACCTCCCCACGCTGGTTGGTCGCGGTGGACCGCACGTAGACGACGCCGGTCCTGCCGTTGGAGTTCTCCTTGAGACCGATCACCTCCGAGGAGGTGCGCAGCGTGTCGCCGGGAACGACCGGACGGTGGAACCGGCACTCGGCGTAGCCGAGGTTCGCGACCGCGTTGAGCGAGACGTCCGGGACGGTCTTCCCGAACGCGATGTGGAACGCGATGAGCTCCTCCACCGGGGCCGGGGACAGGCCGACGGACGCGGCGAACTCCGCCGAGGAGGCGACCGCGAACCTCGTCGGGTAGAGCGCGCCGTACATCGCCCGGTCGCCCTCGGTGACGGTGCGGGGCGTCGCGTGCTCGAGCACCTGCCCGACCTTGAAGTCCTCGAAGAAGTTGCCGGCGTTGGTCTTGGTGGTCATTGCGGAGACGCTCCTGGGTGCGGGATCAGGCGAACGGGTTCGCAGTGTTGCCGGGCATCTTGGCGAGCAGCGCCTGGCCGGCGGACAGGTGCTTGTGCTCGACGAGGATCTCGTACTTCGTGGCGACGACCTTCTGGACCGAGCTGAAGTCGCGCTGCCCGCGCGTCGCGGCGTAGCCGAGGCCACCGGAGATCAGGCCGAAGACGATGCCGAACGCGATGCCGCCGAGGATCGTCGCGACGGCCGAGCTGCCCTCGGCGAACAGGCTGAGGACCAGGCCGATGAGCAGCCCGAGCCAGGCGCCGGACGCGGCGCCCGCGGAGAGCACGCGCCCCCAGGTCAGCCGCCCCGTCACCCGCTCGACCTGGCGCAGCTCCGTGCCGACGATCAGCACGTTCTCCACCGGGAAGTCCTCGTCCGACAGGTAGTCGACGGCCTTCTGCGCGTCGGCGTACTTGTCGTAGATCCCGAGGGACTGTGGGTACTCCAGCGAGAAGATCTCGGCCATGGTTGCCTCCAGAGGCGAAGTCGTCGTGAAGGCTACAGCTTGTAGTCCTTCAGGAGTGCTCGGCCGATGATCATCTTCTGGATGTCGGACGTGCCTTCACCAATGAGCATGAACGCGGCCTCGCGGTAGAGGCGCTCGATCTCGTACTCCTTGGAGTAACCGTAGCCGCCATGGATGCGGAACGAGTCCTGCACGACCTCGTTGCAGTACTCCGAGGCGATCATCTTGGCCATGCCGGCCTCGACGTCGTTGCGCTTGCCGGCGTCCTTGAGGCGGGCGGCCTTGACGACCATGGCGTGGGCCGTCTCGACCTTGGTGCCCATCTCGGCCAGGCGGAACAAGATCGCCTGGTGCTGCGCGATGGGCTTGCCGAACGTCTCACGCTGTTGCGCGTACGCGATGCCGAGCTCGAACGCGCGGTTCGCGATGCCGACGGCGCGGGCGCCGACGTTGACGCGACCCACCTCGACGCCGTCCATCATCTGGTAGAAGCCCTTGCCGGGGACGCCGCCGAGGATCTGGTCCGCGGAGCTCTTGTGCTTCTCCAGGATCATCTCGGTCGTGTCGATGCCCTTGTAGCCCATCTTGTCGATCTTGCCCGGGATCGTGATGCCCTGGGCCGTCTCGCCGAAGCCGGCTTCCTTCTCGATCAGGAACGTCGTCATGTTCTTGTAGACGCTGTCCTCGCCCTCGTCGGTCTTGACCAGGACCGCGACGAGCGTGGACGAGCCACCGTTGGTCAGCCACATCTTCTGGCCGGTGATCTCGTAGCCACCGTCGTCGAGCTTGGTCGCCTTGGTCGAGATCGCCGAGACGTCCGAGCCCAGCGACGGCTCGCTCATGGAGAACGCTCCCCGGACCTCCCCGGTGGCCATCTTGGGCAAGTACTTGGCCTTCTGCTCGTCCGTGCCGTGCTGCATCAGCAGGTACGCCACGATGAAGTGCGTGTTGATGACGCCCGAGACGCTCATCCAGCCGCGCGCGATCTCCTCGACCACCAGGGCGTACGTCAGCAGGCTCTCACCCAGTCCACCGAACTCCTCGGGGATCATCAGGCCGAAGATGCCGAGCTCCTTGAGGCCCTCGACGATGTCGGTGGGGTACTCGTCCTTGTGCTCCAGGTCGGTCGCGACCGGGATGATCTCCTTCTCGACGAACTGCCGGACGAGCTTGAGGATCTCCTGCTGATCCTCGGTGAGACCTTCGGTGCTGACCAGACGACCCATCGTGGGGGCTCCCTACGGTTGCTGCGGCGATGACCCGCTGACTGTACCGACAGCGCGGCGCGTCGTCGCGGGGTCGGCCAAGTGACGTGGGCCACCCCTCACTCGGCCAGGACGACCTCCGGCGGCGTGCGCCGCGTGACCACCACGACCAGCCCGACCAGGATGAGTCCCAGGCCGGCGTACACCCCCAGCGGCGGGGTCTGGTCGAGGAAGATGCCGGCCAGCACCGCCGCGCCCGGCACCTCGAGCAGCAACAGGAGGGAGATGAGGCCGGGGCTCATGACCGCCAGCAGGTGGTTGAGGACCGAGTGGCCGAGCAGCTGCGCGCAGATCGTGACCCCGATGATCGCGAGCCACGTGCGTCCGCTGAAGTCGATCATCTCGACCTGCGCCACCAGGGCTCCGACGGCGAGCGCCACCGCGCAGATGCCGTAGCAGGCGAACGTGTAGGCCGAGGTCGAGATGGTCTCGCGCACCCGGCTGCCGGCCATCAGGTACAGCGCCGCGGTCAGACCGCCCAGGAGCGCGAGCAGGTCGCCGATGAGGGCCCGCGCGGACAGTGAGAAGTCGACGCCGGTGATGACGAGCACGCCCACGACCGCCACGCCGATGCCCACCACGACCGCCGGCTTGGCGACGTCCCCCCGCAGACGGTCGATGATCACGACGAAGACGACCTGCATGCTGACCATCGCGGTGGCCGCCGCGACGGACGTCATCTTCAAGGAGCTGCACCACGTCGCGAAGTGCGCCGCGAGCATGAGACCGGCGAAGCCGACCGTCCGCCAGCCGTCGCGGCCGAGACCGGCGAGCTCGTGCCGAACCGGCACCGCGAACGGGGCGACCGCGAGCGTCCCGAGCGCGTTGCGCCAGAACGCGATCGCCAGCGCCGGGGCGGCCGCTCCTGCCATGAGGGGCCCCGATGCCGAGACCCCGAGGATGGCGACGACGGCGAGGAGGGCGTTCACCGGGCCAGTCTGCCGTGCCGCTCCGCGCTCGGCCCGCCGACCACCCCCGGCCCGCACGCGTCGTGATCAGCCGAGCGCGACGGGCAGCAGGCCCCGGGGCGTGCGCCCGGCGATCTCGTCCAGCGCCGACTGCAGGGTCTCGTGCTCGAACACGAAACCGCTGTCCACCAGTGCTCGCGACGCGACCCAGCGACTCTTGAGGACCAGCTCGGCCTCGGTGCGGATGATCCGCGCGCCCATCTCGAGGAGCCACTGCGGCTCCGGAAGACCACGGCGCCGCCCCAACGTCGTACGCACCCGGCGCATCAGCTCGGCGTTCATGACGACCTCGGGCGCCGCGACGTTGACCGGTCCGCTCAGCTCGGGGTGCCCGTGCAGGTGCACGATCGACCGAGCGACGTCCTCCACGTGGACCCAGCTGAAGCGCTGGGCACCGTCGCCCATCCGGCCACCGAAGCCGATGCGCGCCAGGTTGATGAAGGGGTTGATCGCTCCCCCGCCGGCGCCGAGGACGATCGTCATCCGCAGCGCCACCCGGCGCACGGACGTCGGAGCGGCGAACAGCTCGCGCTCCCAGGCGCGCGCGACCTCGACCGAGAGCCCCGAGCCGATCTCACCGTCGACCTCGTCCATCGGCCGGTCACGGGCATCCCGGTAGATCGTCCCGGTGCTGGCGTTGACCCACAACGACGGCGGGCTCGCCGCCGCGGCCACGGCGCGGCCGAGCGCCGCGGTGGTGCCGACGCGCGACCGGAAGATCTCGTCCGTGTTCTGCCTGCTGTAGCGGCAGCTCACCGACCGCCCGGCGAGGTTGAGCACGAGATCGGCGCCGTCCACGGCCCGGACCAGCGCGTCCGGGTCGTCCCAGGTCGCGGTGCTCGCCTCGCCGCGGCCGATCGTCCGCACCGCGACGCCGCGCGCCTCGAGGTGCTCACGGACGTGGGTGCCGACGTACCCCGACGCCCCAGCGATGACTGCGGTCCTGAGATCTCCCATGGCTCCTCCAGATTGAACACGTTCAACAGTGGGTGGACAGCAGCGTAACCCAGTTTTCGAACATGTTCAGTTCTTCGGCGGAACCGGTCTCAGCCCCAGGCGGTCTCCAGCTCCGCGAGCGACGACTCGAGATGGATCAGCAGGCGCTGCAGGTGCGGGACCGAGCGGCGGCAGCCGATGAGCCCGAAGTCGAGGTACCCGTCCCTGCTGGTGAGGGTGATGTTGAGCGCCTGCCCGTCCAGCACGATCGACACGGGGTACATGCCGTCGAGCCGGGCACCATTGAAGTACATCGGCTCCTTGGGCCCCGGCACGTTGGACACGATGACGTTGAACGGGGGATGCGCGTACTTGACGAATCCGGGCACGGGCCCCAGCGCGAGGGGAAGCACCTGGAGTGCCGAGAACGCCAGGATCTGGGTCGGGCTCAGGTCTCCCATGATCTTCTTGGCCTGCCGCGACGAGTAGGCGATCTCCTCCAGCCGACTGGCGCCGTGCTCGCGGTCGGTCGCGAGGTTGACGACGATCGCCCCCGTCGCGTTGCCGGGCGCGGTGTCCTCCTCCCCCGCCGAGCTCGCTCGCAGCGACAGGGACACCGGCACCATCGCCGTCATCGGATCGTCCGGCAGCGCGTGCTGCTCCAGCAGGTACTGGCGCAGGGCGCCCGACACCATCGCGAGCACGACGTCGTTCATCGTCGTCGCCGACGACTTGGCGACCCGCTGGATCCGCTCGATCTCCCACGACTGCGCCGCGAACCGACGGGCACCCCCGACCGGACCGTTCAGCATCGTCTTGGGCGCACGGGGCAGGGTGACGTCGCCGTCCCGCAGGACCTGGGTGCCGATGCGCAGCGACGCCGGGACCAGGCCCGCGATGTCGCCGAGCGCCGCGGCCCCGCCACGCAGCAGCGCCATCGGGTCCAGGCCCTGCTTGGACCCGCCGGCACCCCGGGGCGTGACCGCCCACGGGGGCACGCAGTCGCGGGCGTCGGGATCCTCGCTCAGGGACTTCTGCATGAGCCGGAGTGCCGAGACGCCGTCCAGCATCGAGTGGTGGACCTTGGTGTAGACCGCGATCCGTCCGTCCGCGAGACCCTCCACGACGTGCGCCTCCCACATCGGCCGGTGCCGATCGAGCAGCGTGCCGTGCCATCGGGACGTCAGCTGCAGGAGCTCACGGATGCGGCCCGGTCCCGGTACCGCCGAGTGGCGGACGTGGTAGTCGAAGTCGATCGTGTCGTCGGTCGCCCACCACGTGTTGCCCAGCGTCCCGACCGGCTCGGCCGGTCGCCGGCGGAACAGCGGCGACGCCTGGCCGGGCTCGCGGAACGACGCGACGGTCTCGCGGATGTGGTCAGGACCGGCGTCCTCGGGTGGGACGAACAGCTGCAGCCCGCCGACATGCATCGGCTGGTCCCGCGACTCCGCCAACAGGAACATCGAGTCGGTGGGGGGCATGAACGACATTCGGTCTTCCTTCGGCGAGGGGCACGTACCGGGAGTACGCTAACGCCACCTGTGGCGCACGTCACTGCGTGTGACATATTCATCAGCGGTCGTCGAGCACTCGACGCCGGAGGGAGGACCACGATGGCGCACCTCGCGCTCGCCGCCGAGCCGCAGTTCGTCCGTGGCTCGAGCCTGCAGTCGAAGGTCCTGGGCTTCGGGCTGCGCCACACCGTCCGTCCCCTGCTCGGCATCTGGGCCCACCTCCCGTTCGACGTCTTCCCACCCAACGTGATCGAGCACGCGGCGCGGCTCCTGCCCGTCCATGCGGGCACGATGTGGCGCGCGGTCGATCTCGAGCTGTCGACGAGCGAGTGGCTGCAGGCCAAGGGCGTCGAGGACATCACCGGGGGCAACGAGCGCGCGATCCTGTACTTCCACGGCGGGGCGTTCCTGACCTGCGGCCTGAACACCCACCGCCGGCTGGTCTCCCGCATCTCGTACGCGGCGAAGCAGCCCGTCCTCAACGTCGGCTACCGGCAGATGCCCCACGAGCCCATCACCGAGTCCATCGCCGACGGCGCCGACGGGTTCCGCTGGTTGCTGGCACAGGGCTACGAGCCGGAGAACATCACGATCGCCGGCGACTCGGCCGGCGGCTACCTCGCGTTCAGCGTGGCCCGCGCCGTGATCGACCGGGGGCTCGGGCGTCCTGCCGGCGTCGTCGCACTCTCCCCGCTGCTCGACTTCGATCCCGCGGGGAAGCTGGCCCACCGCAACGCACACCGCTGCCAGACGTTCCCCATGCACGCGGTCGCCAAGCTGACCGACGTGTCCCTGCGGATGGACACCCGTCGCGGGGTCGCCGGCCGGCGCACCGACCCGGTCAACATGCCACTCGCGGACCTCCCCCCGATCCTGATCCACGTGGGGTCCCGCGAGGTGCTGATGGCCGACGCCGAGCTCATGGCCAACCGTCTGGTGTCGGCCGGCGTGCCGTGCGACCTGCAGGTCTGGGAGAAGCAGGTGCACGTGTTCCAGGCCGCCGCCTCGTGGGTGCCCGAGGCCCGCCTCGCCATCGAGGAGATCGGGACGTTCGTGCGTGGGCTCGCCGAGCGCGAGGTCGGCGAGACCGCCCCCACGATGGCCACCACACCAGCACCGAGGTCCGCCCGCGTCGCCCACGCGTGAACCGTGTGATGTGCTGACCCCGTGACTGCCGCGAACCTCGTCGCCGACCTGGCCAAGAAGTCGGGCCTCGTCTGGATCGCGTACGACGGCGGCACCCACGCCGTGTGGCACGAGTGGGTCGACGACGCGGTGTGCGTGGTCTCCGGCGGGGACGAGCAACGGCTGCCGGGGATCGCCGAGCGGTCCACCGTGCGACTGCTGCTGCGCAGCAAGACCACGCGAGCGCTCGCCGCCGAGGCCGAGGCCCGCGTCGAGGTCGTGCCGCCGGGGTCCGAACGCTGGGACGAGGTGACGACCGCCCTCAAGCGCGGACGCCTCAACCTGTCCGACAGCGCACACGCGATCGAGCGCTGGGCCCGCGACTCGGTGGTCGTCCGCCTCGTGCCGACCGACCGGGTGGACGTCGCGTCCACGCTTGACGACTCGCTCCGAACGACTTCACCGCCGTTGTCGGGGTAACGTGCAGACGAAACCCTGGGAGGCAGCATGAGCAAGGCCAAGGACATCGACGAGGACCAGCTGGAGGTCCACGCCCCGAAGCGCGCCGCCGCAGGCGTCACCGGCGTGAGGGTGGCGATGCAACGTTCCTTGTCGCTGATGGGACCGACGCGGACCGCGCGGACCCTGCTCAAGCTCAACCAGACCGACGGCTTCGACTGCGTCAGCTGCGCGTGGCCCGACCCGGACCCGGAGAACCGCCACGCCGCCGAGTTCTGCGAGAACGGCGCCAAGGCCGTCGCTGACGAAGCCACGACCGACCGCGTCACCCCGGCCTTCTTCGCCCGGCACAGCATCGAGGAGATGGCTGCGCACGACGACTACTGGCTGAACATGCAGGGACGCATCACCCACCCGATGGTCAAGCGCCCCGGCGGCACGCACTACGAGCCGATCGACTGGGACGACGCCTACGCCCTGATCGGTGAGCACCTGCGCACGCGCGAGTCCCCCGACCAGGCCACCTTCTACACCAGCGGCCGGGCCTCCAACGAGGCCGCGTTCATGTACCAGCTGTTCACCCGGGCCTACGGCACCAACAACCTCCCCGACTGCTCCAACATGTGCCACGAGTCGAGCGGCACGGCGCTGACCGAGGCGATCGGCATCGGCAAGGGCAGCGTCAGCCTGCGCGACATCTACGACGCCAAGTGCATCGTCATCGCCGGCCAGAACCCCGGGACCAACCACCCGCGCATGCTGTCCGCGCTGGAGATCGCCAAGCGTCGCGGCGCCAAGATCATCTCGGTCAACCCGCTGCGCGAGGCCGGCCTGGTCAACTTCCGCAACCCGCAGGTGCCGCGCGGCGTCGTGGGCAAGGGCACCGAGATCGCCGACCTGCACCTGCCGATCCGCCTCAATGGCGACCTGGCCCTCTTCCAGGGCATCGGTCGGCTGCTGGTCGAGTGGGACGCCCTCGACCACGAGTTCATCGACAAGCACGTCGACGGGTTCGACTCCTGGCGCGAGCACGTGCTGGCCGCGGACTGGGACGAGATCGAGGGGGCGTCGGGCCTGACCCGCGACCAGATCGCCGAGGCCGCGGAGATCATCCGCGAGTCCGACGCCACGATCTACTGCTGGGCGATGGGCCTGACCCAGCACCGCAACGCCGTCGCGTCGATCCGCGAGATCTGCAACGTCGCGCTGGTGCGCGGCGACATCGGCAAGCGCGGCGCCGGCCTGTGCCCGGTGCGCGGGCACTCGAACGTCCAGGGTGACCGGACGATGGGGATCTGGGAGCGCGTGCCGGAGCACTTCCTCGACTCGCTCCAGGCCGAGTTCGGCTTCGACCCGCCGCGCGAGCACGGTCTCGACACGGTGGACTCGATCCGCGGGATGCGCGACGGCAAGATCACGTTCTTCATGGGCCTGGGCGGCAACTTCGTGAAGGCCGCGCCCGACACGGAGGTCACCGCCGACGCGTTGGCCACCACCGAGATGACCGTGCAGGTCTCGACCAAGCTCAACCGCTCGCACCTCGAGTGCGGCGACACCGCCCTGATCCTGCCCACCATGGGGCGCACCGAGCACAACGCGACCAGCGCGGGCGAGCAGTTCATCACCGTCGAGGACTCGATGTCGGCCGTCCACGCCTCGCGTGGTGTGATCCCGCCGGTCAGCGAGCACGTGCGCTCGGAGATCGCGATCATCGCGGGCATCGCCGAGGCGACGATCGGCGACCGCCACGGGATCCGCTGGGCCGACATGGCCGAGGACTACAACATCATCCGGCACCACATCTCGCGTGTGGTCCCCGGTTGCGAGGAGTACACGCACAACGTCGACCGCCCCGGCGGCTTCGTCCTGCCGCACGCCCCCCGCGACACCCGGACGTTCGAGACCAGCTCCGGCAAGGCCGAGCTCATCGCGTCCCCGCTGGAGGTGCTGCAGGTCCCGGAGGGGCACCTCGTCCTGCAGACCCTGCGGAGCCACGACCAGTTCAACACCACGATCTACGGGCTCAGCGACCGGTACCGCGGCATCGAGGACGGCCGCCGCGTCGTGTTCATGCATCCCGACGACATCGCCGCGCAGGGATTCAAGGACCGCGACATGGTCGATCTCGTGACCCGCTGGGACGACGACGACGTCGACCGGGTCGCCGAGAAGTTCCGCATCGTCTCGTACGAGACGCCGCGCGGATCGGCGGCGGCCTACTACCCCGAGACCAACTCGCTGGTGCCGCTGGACTCGACCGCGACCGGCAGCAACCAGCCGACGTCGAAGTCCGTCATCGTCCGGGCGGTCCCGGCCGGTCAGGGTCGTTCGGACGACACCGGCGGCTCGCAGGAGGGCGTGGGGTCGGACGACTCCCACAAGACCGACCGCCAGCCCCACCACCTGTCGTGACGGAGGCCGCCGCGACCGATCCGTTCGACCTGCAGCGTTTCGTCGACGCCCAGGGCAACGGCACGTACGAGCGAGCCGTCGCCGAGCTGCGCGACGGTCACAAGACGACGCACTGGATGTGGTTCGTGTTCCCGCAGGTCGCAGGGCTCGGACGCAGCGACACCGCCGTCCGCTTCGCGATCTCCGGGCGCGACGAGGCCGCCGCGTACCTGGCGCATCCGGTGCTCGGGCCGCGCCTGGCCGAGTGCGCGGCGATCCTGGCGGACGCACGGGGCACGGCGACGGACGTCCTGGGTGAGGTCGACGCGCAGAAGCTGCGCTCCTCGGTCACGCTGTTCGCCGAGGTCGCCGACGACCCGGCACCGTTCCGCGCCGTGCTCGACCGGCACTTCGCCGGCCTGGCCGACCAGGCGACGCTCGATCGGCTCTGAGTCGCCGAGCCGCACTGACGACGACGCCGCGGACCGTCTGCGGTCCGCGGCGCCGTCGTCAGCGTGTGACTACTTCTTCTTCGAGACCCGCAGCTTGACCTTCTTGCTCCACGCCGGCGAGTACTCCTCCCCTGTCACGACGTAGGCGCGGATCGTGTGGCGTCCCGGCGCGAGCTTCGGCAGGCGGATCGACTTCGTCCTGCCGACCGTGACCGTCCGGACGATCTTGTTGCCGTCGTGGATCAGCACCGTGGCCTTGCGCGGCGCGACGACCGTGATGCGCAGGAGGGCCCGTTTGCCCGACTTCACGGTGGACTTGGCGAGCTTGATGGTCGCGCGGGTGCCCGCCTTGGCCACCTTGACCGTGGCGGTGGCCGTGCTCGGTGCGACCGTGTCGGACCCGAGATAGCTCGCGGTGACCAGATGGCTGCCGACCGGCACGTTCGTCGGCAGGGTCACCGTGGCCCGACCGCGGGTCACGGTACCCGTGACCTTCCTGCCCGCGACCTGCACCGTGACCTTGCCCGTGGCGGCCGGGTCGGACGCGACGGACACGGTGGCCCGGACAGCCGTCCCGTACGTCGTCGCGGTCCGGTCGAGGCTCACCGAGGTCACCGAGTCCGCGGGACCGGTCCACGGCAGCGCGGGAGCGAACGCGGTGTGCACCGCGGCCCGCGCCTGCTGCTCCACGGCGTACCCGAGGCCGAGCACCAACGCGTCGTCCCACGCACGGCCCACGATCTGCACGTTGTTGGACTGCCCCTCCTCGTTCTTGCCGATCGGCAGGATCGCCGTCGGCAGGCCGATGGACTGGGTCGGGACGCCCGAGGCGCGGTCCGAGCTGAAGATCGCCGACGACGCATCGTTGTTGCCGACGCTCGTGAGGAAGCCCGGATAGATCACCGCGGCGACCGGCTCGCCACCGAAGGCGGAGTCCATCCAGCTGGCGGCGGTCTGCTTGTAGGCGTCCCGGCGCTTCAGCAGGTTGTCGACGCTGGTGTCGTCCATCGGCTGGGCCGTGTAGTTGCCGCTCACGTTGTACGGCAGGTTCGCCGGGCTCTCCATGAGCTGCTTGGTGGTCAGCGGGAAGGCGTTCGGACGCTCCTCGGCGATGTAGCGCTCCCACCCCTCGGCACCGGCGCTGCCGGACGTCGGGAAGCTCCCGGTCGGGTTCGCCGGTGCGGTCGCCTGTCCTTCGGCAACCGGCACCAGCGTGCCGCCGGCCGCCTCGATCGCCGTCCTGGCCTGCTCGAGCGCGACCTGACCGGCGTTGTCGTCCGTGATGGCCGTGGACCGGAACGCCGAGGGGACGTATCCGATGACCTTGCCCTTCAGGGCGTCGCTCCTCAGCGCGGACTTCCACTCGGCCGGCCGGTTGCTGTTGTCGACCCGCGACGTGAGCAGGTCGTCAGGGTTGTTGCCCGTGGTCCGCGTCGCGGTGGCGTCGAGCAGGGAGGCGACGTCGGTGACCGACTTGGCGATCGGGCCGGCGTAGTCCGTCGCCCAGGTCAGTGGCATGACGCCGTTGGTGCTGGTGAGGCCGTCGGTGCCGCGGAACGAGGTCAGGCCGGCGCCGGTGGACGGCGCGTACAGCGAGACCCCGGTCTGGGTGCCCATCGCCCCGGCCGCCAGGTCGGCGCCGACCGCCGTCGCGGATCCGCCCGACGAGCCGAACGACGTCTTGGACGGGTACAGCGCGTTCCACGTCTGCTGGAAGCCGCTCTCGCTGAACGAGCCGGAGTTCGCGAACTCCGACAGGTTCGTCTTGCCGATGATGACCGCGCCGGCCTCGCGCAGCCTGGCGACCTGCCAGGCGTCCGCTCCGGGCTGCCAGTCCTTCAGGGCCAGCGTCCCGCCCGAGGTGGGCATGTCCTTGGTGTCGTACAGGTCCTTCAGTGCGATCGGCACGCCCAGGAGGTCGCCCTTCTCGCCGGCCGCGCGCTTCTTGTCCGCCGCCATCGCCTGGGCGACGGCGTCCTTGGCCACCGTGATGAACGCGTGGAACCCCAGGGCGCCGGAGTCGTAGGCCTCGATGCGGTCGAGGTAGGCCTTGGTGACCTGCACCGAGGTCACCGTGCCGGCGACCATGTCGGCCTGCAGGTCGGCGATGGTCTTGCCGGAGACGTCGTACGCGACCTCTGTCGAGTGCAGGGCGGGGGTCTCCCCGGCCGGGATCTGCAGCGGCTCGGCGCCCGCACAGGCGGCCTGGTACGCGGAGAGGTCCCAGTTCGCGAGCGTGCAGATCTCGTCGAGGGTGAGGTTCGCGAAGTCCGGCTTCGCCGCGGCGGCCGCGGTGTCGGTCGAGATCTGGGACGTGTCGCTGCGCGCACCGACCACGACGTACTGCATGAGGGACGTGGTCCGTCCCGGCTCCACCGTCAGCTCGCGCACGAAGCCGAGGTCGTTCGACCGGCTCCCGGTCGGTGTGTACGCCGTGGTGAACGGGTTGGCCTGCTGGTCACCGAGCCGGGTCACCCCGGACCCGACGACGATGCCGGTGGGCCGGGTGTTCCCGGGAGTCGTTGCGGTGAGCCACGTGTCGTCCGCCTCCGCGACCGTGTCACCGTCGCTGGTGGCGCTGATCGTCGCCTTGTTCGGGCTGGGCGTGGCTCCGGTGGTCGTGTGCCCCGACCCGAGCGATCCGCCGAAGGACACCGCGAACGTCACGGGCTCGGTCGAGGTGTTCGTGAAGGTGTCGAAGAAGCTCGTGGTGTTGGTCGCGGAGGTGACCTGGACCTTGCGCGTCATCACCAGGTCGGCGAGGCGGACCGACCTCGTCGACGTGTACGAGCCGGGCGCCGAGGCCGTGAGACCGAAGCCGCGCATCATCTGGTCGTTCATCCGCGGCGCCTCGTCGTCCGGGGTGTCGACGTGGACGAAGATGTTGCCGAAGCCCTCCATCCTGGACTCGGAGACGTTGCGGATCGAGCCGGTGTCGAGGCCCGGTCGTCGCGCATCGTTGATCTGGACGGTGGCGCCGTTGGTGGTCGACGCGCTCGAGAGCGCCTGGGCCGACGGGGTGACGGCCAGCAGGCCGACTCCGAGCGCCGAGGCGAGCGGGAGGGAGACGAGACGCGCGGCGCGCCTCGACGTGGTGGTGGGCATAGGTGGGCCACGTGCTTTCTGGGCGGGGGAAGTGGTGCCCCCGTTTCTATGCCGCCCGCGTGAACGATCCGCCTCCCGCGTGTTGCCACCGTGTAACGGCCTGGGCCCCCCGACCCGGTCGCCGCCTCAGAACAGGTCGGCTGCCTTCACTGCCGTCTCGTAGATGCCGTACGCCAGCGGCACCAGGACCACGATCCAGGCGATGACCAGCAACGGTCCGGCCTTGTCGATCGCCACGTCGGTGCCGCCGTCGCCGGCGGATTCGACGGGTGCCTCAGCCGTGGCGGCCGCCGCCTTGTCCTCGTGGAAGCGCGAGGCGACCGGCCGGATCAGGAGGTTGGCCACGAACCCGACCGCCAAGATGGCGACCATCGTCAGCAGCGCGGGACGGTAGTCCCCCGCGTTGAGCTTGCCGGGCTCGCCCTGGGCGTCCAGGAACCCGTTGACGATCAGCGGGCCCGCCACGCCCGCGGCCGCCCACGCGGTGAGCAGGCGCCCGTGGATCGCGCCGACCTGGTAGGTGCCGAACAGGTCGCGCAGGTACGCCGGCACGGTCGCGAACCCGCCGCCGTAGAAGCTGATGATGACGCCCGCGAGCAGGGCGAACAGGATCGTGGACGACGAGCCCTGGAAGGCCAAGAAGGCGTACAGGACGATGCCGATGCCCAGATAGCCCACGTACATGTTCTTGCGCCCGACGACGTCGGACGTGGACGACCAGATGAACCGGCCCGCGAGGTTGAACAGCGAGAGCAGCCCGACGAAGCCGGCTGCCGACGCCGCACTGACCGAGGACTTGGAGCCGTCACGGAAGAAGTCCTGGATCATCGGGGAGGCCTGCTCGAGGATGCCGATGCCGGCGGTGACGTTGCAGAACAGCACGACCCACAGCAGCCAGAACTGGGGCGTCTTGATCGCGTTGTCGGCCGAGACGTTGTCGGTCGTGACGAGCGCCTTGGCCTTCACTGTCGACGGGTCGAATCCGGCCGGCTTCCAGCCGTCCGCCGGCACGCGGATGAGCCAGGCGCCGAACAGCATCAGGACGAGGTAGACCAGGCCGAGGGTCACGAACAGCTTGGCCACGGCCGAGCCGGACGCGATGCCCGTCGCGGTGTCGTACTTGTCGTCGTAGATGCCGAGCAGCTTGGACGACAGGGGGCTCGCGATCATCGCGCCGCCGCCGAAGCCCATGATCGCCATGCCTGTCGCGAGGCCGGGACGGTCCGGGAACCACTTGATCAGCGTCGACACCGGGGAGATGTAGCCGATCCCCAGGCCGATGCCCCCGATGAAGCCGTAGCCGAGATAGACGAGCCACAGCTGGTCGGTGGCGATGCCGAGCGAGCCGACCATGAACCCGCCGGACCAGAACACCGCCGCGGTGACCATCGCCCGACGCGGTCCCCCGGTGTCGACCCACGTGCCGAAGATCGCCGCGGACAGGCCGAGCATGACGATCGCGATCGAGAAGATGATCCCGATCTTGGTCAGGCTCGAGTCGAAGTGCTGCACGAGCGACGCCTTGTAGACGCTCGTCGCGTACACCTGCCCGATGCAGAAGTGGACTGCCAGTGCGGCCGGCGGGATCAGCCAGCGGTTGAAGCCGGGCTTGGCGACCGTGTGCCGGCGGTCGAGGACTGCGAGTGCCATGTTCTCCCCCAGATGTGACGTACGACGCTCATCCCAACCTAGGGGCCAAGGACCCTGTGCGCACCCGGGCAGCGTCAGACCATGACCGCCCTGCGCACTGCGTCGCGCAGGAAGTCACGGCGCCGGCGGTGCACGACCTCGTCCTCGTCGGCGGTCGCGGCGTACACGTTGCTCACCGGCGACCACGCCATCGACATCGCGATCACCATCGCCATGATGTCGAACGGATCGCCCTCGACCAGGACACCGGCCGCCTGGCCGGCGGCGATGGCGGCCAGCTTGCCCTGGTCCATCCGGTCGGCGTCCGGGACCAGGTGGCCCGCGGGCCGCCGCTCGAGGCGCGCCCACGTGGCCAGCCGGATCAGGTCGGGCCGCGCGAGGTACTCGTCGTACAGACGGACGGCCCAGTCCCCGGGGTCCTCCGCGCTGATGGGCACCACGTCCATGATCCGCTCGAGCGACGCGGCGAAGACCGTGTCGAACAGCTCGTCCTTGCTGCCGAAGTACGCGTACAGCTGGGCCTTGTTGCTGCGCGCCACCGCGACGATGCGGTCCACCCGAGCCCCCGCGATGCCGTGCTGGGCGAACTCCGCGGTCGCCGCCTCGAGCATGCGGGCGCGGGTCGCCTCACCGCGGGCGCTGAGGGCCGGTGTCTCGGTCATGGGTACAGACTACCAACCGGTCTGTTTGCATCCACGGTCCTCACGGGTTACGGTTAACAGACCAACTAGTAGGTATGTTCTGAGGAGATCGCGATGCGCCCGTCCCACGCCCTGCAGGCCGACCAACCGCACGACGTCCCCCACCGGGTGCGGGTCGAGCGACGGGACCTGCGCCCCGACGACGTGGCGATCCGGGTCACCCACTGCGGTGTCTGCCACTCCGATCTGCACGCGCTCGCGGCCGGCCCGGAGGCCTTCCCGCTCGTGCCGGGCCACGAGTTCGTCGGGGAGGTCGTCGAGGTCGGTCCCGACGTGCGCGACTTCGCCGTCGGCGACCCCGTGGCGGTCGGCAACATCGTCGACTCCTGCGGGGTCTGCCCGATGTGCCGCGCCGACCAGGAGAACTTCTGCCAGGACTTCCCGACCCTCACGTACGGCGGCCGCGACCG
The DNA here is from genome assembly GCF_003065605.1 of Aeromicrobium chenweiae. GTDB lineage: Bacteria > Actinomycetota > Actinomycetes > Propionibacteriales > Nocardioidaceae > Aeromicrobium > Aeromicrobium chenweiae. The sequence goes on from NZ_CP026952.1 coordinate 2,852,398, forward strand.
GGTCGACGGCAGCACCACCCTCGGCGGGTTCAGCACCGAGTACGTCGCCCGCGACCGGTTCGTCTACCACCGTCCGGCCGGTCTCGACGCTGCGGGCGTCGCTCCCCTGATGTGCGCGGGCGTCACGGTCTGGGAGCCGCTGCGCGCGTGGGGCGTCGGCGACGGATCGGCGGTCGGCGTCGTCGGGCTCGGCGGGCTCGGCCACCTGGCGGTCAAGATGGCGCACGCACTCGGCGCACGCGTGACCGTCTTCACCAGGACGCTCGACAAGGCCGACGACGCTCGCGCGCTGGGCGCCGACGACGTCGTCCTCTCCACCGACGACGCGGCGATGGCCGCCGTGGCCGGCACCCTTGACCTGGTGATCGACACGGTCGCCGTCCCGCACCCGGTCGAGCCCTATCTCCGTGTGCTCGCGATGGACGGCACCCTCTGCTCGCTGGGCCATCTCGGACCGGTGACCGTCGAGACCACGGCCCTGCTCATCGGGCGCAAGCGGCTCTCGTCGTCCGGCAGCGGCGGACGACGGAGCACGCGAGAGATGCTCGACTTCTGCAGCCGGCACGGGATCGTCGCCGACGTCGAGGTGCTGCCGTCGCGGTCGATTGCCGTCGCACTCGAACGCCTCGAGGCCGGTGACGTCCGCTACCGGTTCGTGCTCGACCTCGCCGACCTCTGAGCGGGACCGCCGAGCGACGCCACGGAGGCGTCTCCCGAGCGGGGCTCCGGCGCCCCGGTACAGTTCGAGCGTGAGCGCAACGGCCGGTCGGATCTTCCTGTCCCGCATCGTCGGGCAGGCGGTCTTCGACCCCGCGGGCGACCAGGTCGGCAAGCTGCGCGACGTCGTGGTGGCCATCCGGTCGGCGAAGCAGCGTCCGCGCGTCCTCGGCATCGTCGTGGAGGTCCTCGGCCGGCGCCGTGTGTTCCTGCCCATCACGCGCGTGACGTCGCTCGACTCCGGCCAGATCATCACGACCGGCGTCCTGAACGTCCGCAGGTTCGAGCAGCGCAGCACCGAGACGCTCGCGATCCACGAGCTCCTCGACCGCACCGTGACCCTCCCGGACGGCAACCCGGGCACGGTCTACGACCTCGCGATGGAGCAGGACCCGCGCCGCGACTGGTACATCTCCCACCTCGCGGTCCAGGCGGGCGGCAAGCGCTTCGGCCGCCGCGGCCCCCACCAAGTGCTGGAGTGGGACGAGGTCAAGGGCCTCACCTCCGAGGAGACCGGCCAGGGCGCGACGCACCTGCTCGCCACGATGGACGAGATGCGTGCCGTCGACGTCGCCAACGCCCTGCGGGACCTGCCCTCCAAGCGCCGCATGGAGGTCGTCTCCGAGCTCGACGACGAGCGCCTCGCCGACGTCCTCGAGGAGCTCCCCGAGAAGTACCAGATCGAGATCCTCGGCGTGCTCGACCCGGGCCGTGCGGTCGACGTGCTCACCGAGATGGACCCCGACGACGCGGCCGACCTGCTCGGCGAGCTCCCGCCGGCGACGGCGGAGGGGCTGCTGCTGCAGATGGAGCCGCAGGACGCCCAGGACGTGCGCCGTCTGCTGTCGTACGAGGAGCGCACGGCCGGCGGCATGATGACGACCGAGCCGGTGGTCCTGTCGCCCGACGCGACGATCGCCGAGGCCCTGGCACGCGTCCGCAACCCCGACCTCATCCCCGCGCTGGCCTCGCTGGTCTACGTGTGCCGGCCCCCGCTCGAGACGCCGACCGGCAGGTTCCTCGGCATCGTGCACTTCCAGGCCCTGCTGCGCGAGCCCCCGTCGACCCTCGTCGGGGCGATCGTCGACAACGACATCGACTGGCCCCGTCCCGGGGCGTCGCTGCAGCACGTCGCCAACCTGCTGGCGGCGTACAACATGGTCGCGCTTCCCGTCGTCGACGAGAACTCCCACCTGCTCGGGGCGGTGACCATCGACGACGTCCTCGATCACCTGCTCCCGGAGGGGTGGCGCGAGAGCGACCCGGACAACGCGGAGGTGGTCACCCATGGCTGAGCGCGCACGTCTCGACCAGCCCCGCGAGGTCCGCCGGTCCATCCGCCCCCGCCGCCGCGAGCTCGATCCAGAGCGCTTCGGCCGGTTCGCGGAGTCCACCGCCCGGTTCCTCGGCACCGCCACGTTCATCGCGTGGATGACGGTCTTCGTCGCGATCTGGATCGGCTGGAACATGCCGTACGGTCCCGATCGTCACCGGTGGGACGAGTACCCGTTCATCTTCTTGACCCTCATCCTGTCGCTGCAGGCGTCGTACGCAGCCCCGCTGATCCTGCTGGCGCAGAACCGGCAGGAGGCCCGCGACCGCGTCACGCAGGAGCAGGACCGTGACGCGACCGCGCAGGCGGCCGCCGACATGGAGTTCCTGGCCCGCGAGGTCGCCAGCCTGCGCCTGGGCATCGGCGAGGTCGCGACTCGCGACTTCATCCGCGGTGAGCTCCGCAACTTGGTCAACGACCTGGAGAAGCGCGACGACGTCGGCGAGGACGAACCGGCCCCCTAGGCACGGACCGCCTGGACGATCGCGTCGTGCATCGTCCCGGCCTGCCCCTGACGGCGGACCGTCGTGACGTCGATCGACGACCACTCCGACGGGTCGAGCCAGCCGGCCGCCTCCTCGCCGGTCCAGCGGACGTCCGGGAACTCGTGGTCGCCGTGCCGCTCGTCGATCGGGTCGTGCCCGACGAGCAGGAGCGTGCCTCCCGGCGCGACCGCTGCGCCCAGCTGCCGGTAGAGCGTCGTCAGCGCGGGGCGCGGGAGGTACATGAACTGCGCCGACACCAGGTCGTACGCCCCGGGGTCACCCAGCCACGTGCCGAGGTCGACCTGCTGCCAGGTGATCGCGTCCGCGACCCCGGCCTCCACCGCGTGCCGGGCCGCCTTGTCGAGGGCGACCCGGGACACGTCGAGCGCCGTGACGGTCCAGCCCTGGCGGGCCAGCCAGATCGCGTCGGCGCCCTCGCCGGCACCGACGTCCAGCGCCCGTCCCGGGGCCATCCCGGTCACCCTGTCGACGAGCTGCGGATTGGGCTGCCCGCTCCAGATCCGGTCCTCGGACCCGTACCGCTCGTCCCAGAACTCCTCGGTGAACATGTCTCCGCTCATCTGTCCCTCACGACCCTCGTCTCGTCCCACACCGGCTCGTCCGACTCGTACAGCCTGCCATCGGCCCCGAACACCAGGAACCGGTCGAAGCTCCGCGCGAACCACCGGTCGTGGGTCACCGCCACGACCGTGCCCTCGAAGGTCGACAGGGCCGCCTCGAGCGCCTCGGCCGACTCCAGGTCGAGGTTGTCGGTCGGCTCGTCCAGCAGCAGCATCGTCGCGTGCGCGAGCTCGAGCAGCAGGATCTGGAACCGGGCCTGCTGCCCTCCGGACAGCTGGTCGAACGCCTGGTCGCCGGCCTTCGCCAGGCCGTACCGGTCGAGCGCCTTCGCCGACCCCTCGTGGCCCATCCCCCGCCGGTGGCCGTCGCCGTGGTGGAGGATCTCGAGCAGCGTGCGACCCATCAGCGACGGGTGCTCGTGCGTCTGGGCGAACCAGCCGGGACGGACCCGCGACCCCAGCCGCGCCATCCCCGTGTGGTCGACCGGTGGCGGCACGACCTCACCGACCGGCTCGTGCTCGATGTCGGGACGGGAGCCGCCGGCGGCGAGCAGCCGCAGGAAGTGCGACTTGCCCGACCCGTTGCTGCCCAGCACGGCGACCCGCTCCCCGAACCAGATCTCCAGGTCGAACGGCTGCATGAGCCCCGTGAGCTCGACCTGCTCGGCGACGACCGCCCGCTTGGCCGTGCGCCCGCCCTCGAGCCGCATCCGCAGGTTCTGCGCGATCGGCACCGCCTCCGGAGGTCCCTCACGCTCGAAGCGGTCCAAGCGGGTCTGCGCGGCCTGGTACCTCGCTGCCATGTCCGAGTTGTAGGCGGCCTTCTGCCGGTACATCAGCACGAGCGCCTTGAGCTTGGCCCGCTCCTCGTCCCAGCGCAGCCGACGCTCCTCGAGCTTGGCGTTGCGGTCCAGCCGGGCCTGCAGGTACGTCGAGAACCGTCCCGGGTGCACCCACAGCGTGCTGCCGGCCGCTCCGGGCTCGAGGGTCGCGATCCGTTGAGCGACCCGCTCGATGAGCTCGCGGTCGTGGCTCACGAACAGCACGGTCTTGGGCGTCTCCACGAGCCGTTCCTCGAGCCACCGCTTGGCCGGAACGTCGAGGTAGTTGTCGGGCTCGTCCAGCAGGAGCACCTGCTCGGGCCCGCGGAGCAGCGCCTCGAGCACGAGCCGCTTCTGCTCGCCACCGGACAACGTCGTGACCTGGCGGTACTGGGCCTGCTGGAACGGCACGCCGAGCGCCGCCATCGTGCACATGTCCCACATCGCCTCGTGCTCGTAGCCGCCGGCGTCGCCCCAGTCGACGATCGCCTGCGCGTACGCCATCTGGTCCTGCTCCTCGTCGCGCTCGATCATCGCGAGCTCGCTGCGGTCGACCTCGGCGGCGGCCGCGCGGACGACCGGCGGAGCGACCGACACGAGCAGGTCGCGCACCGTGCTGTCGTCGCGGACCGACCCGATGAACTGGCGCATGACGCCGAGCCCGCCGGTCACGGTGACCGCCCCGGAGTGCGGGTCGAGGTCGCCGGTGGCGATGCGCGTCAGCGTCGTCTTGCCCGTCCCGTTGGGACCGATGAGTGCGACCTTCGCGCCCTCGCCGACACGGAGGCTGACGTCGGACAGCAGCGGCCGCCCGTCGGAGAGCGTGAAGCTGATCGAGCTGAGGTCGAGGTGTCCCACGCGTCCATCGTCGCAGCGCGGCCCGGTTAGGTCACACTCAGCCATCCCGTTGCCGTACCCCCCGTACGATGGGGGCATGGCAGTCGTCACCGAAGAACAGATCCGCGCCGCTCTCGGCACGGTCAACGATCCCGAGATCAAGCGTCCCATCACCGAGCTCGGCATGGTCGACGCGATCACGATCGAGGATGCGCAGATCACCGTCCGCCTCCTGCTGACCGTCTCCGGCTGCCCGCTGAAGGACACCCTCACGCGTGACATCACCGCAGCGGTCGGTGCCGCGGCGCCGGCGCACGCCGTGGTCGTCGACATGGGCGTCATGACCGACGAGCAGCGCAAGGACATGCAGGCGATGCTGCGCGGTGGCCGCGCCGACCGTGAGGTGCCGTTCGCGCAGCCCGGCTCGCTGACCAAGGTGTACGCGATCGCGTCCGGCAAGGGCGGTGTGGGCAAGTCCACCGTCACCGTCAACCTGGCGCTCGCGATGGTGCGCCGCGGCCTGAAGGTCGGCATCGTCGACGCCGACATCTACGGCCACTCGATCCCCGACATGCTGGGCGTGGGCGACATCCGCCCGACCCAGGTCGAGGACATGATCATGCCCGTCCCGATCAAGGGCCTCAAGGTCATCAGCATCGGGATGCTCAAGCCCCGCAAGGACCAGGTCGTCGCCTGGCGCGGCCCGATGCTCGACCGTGCCCTCGTGCAGATGCTCAGCGACGTCTACTGGGGCGATCTCGACGCCCTGCTGCTGGACCTCCCGCCCGGAACCGGCGACATGGCCATCAGCCTCGGCCAGCACCTGCCCAACGCCGAGGTCCTCGTCGTGACGACGCCGCAGCCCGCTGCGGCGGACATCGCCGAGCGCGCCGGCACGATGGCCTCGATGATGCACCAGCGCGTGGTCGGCGTCATCGAGAACATGTCGTACCTGCAGATCCCCGGCGGCGAGCGCATGGAGATCTTCGGCTCCGGTGGAGCCGCGAAGGTCGCCGAGACGCTCAGCGGCCGCTTCGGCTACGACGTCCCGATGCTCGGGCAGATCCCCCTCGACCAGACGCTGCGCGAGGGCGGCGACGCCGGCGACCCGATCGTCCTGGCGGACCCGGACTCGGAGTCGGCCAAGATCCTGCAGGGCGTCGCGGACCAGCTCAGCGGACGCTCGCGCGGCCTCGCCGGCATGCAGCTGGGGCTCGCACCCGCCGGTCGCCTGTAGGGTCCCAGCATGTTCGGCATGGGCATGCCCGAGATCGGTCTGATCCTCGTGGTCGCCCTGCTCGTCTTCGGACCCGAGAAGCTCCCCGAGCTCGCCAAGCAGGCCGGCGGGTTCGTCCGCACCCTGCGGCAGATGGCCGACAACGCCAAGAACGACCTCGGCCGGGAGATGGGGCACGACCTCTCGGGGCTGGACCTGAAGGACCTGGACCCGCGCGAGGTCGTCCGCCGCAACTTCCTGGACGACACGACGCCCGCGGCGACCAAGGAGACCAGGATCCTGCGGCCGGGAGAGATCCCGCCGTTCGACCCCGAGGCCACCTGACCGGACGGACTACGCGGCGCCCAGCCAGGACGACATACGGGTCAGCCCGTCGGTGACCCGCTCCGTGGGGCCGGACTCGTGGGTCATGCGCGGCAGCTCGGCGACGGCTCGGCCCACCCGCGCCCGGTCCACGTCGGTCACGACCGTGAAGACGGTGCCGTCCCGGTCCCAGGCCAGGACCAACGGCATGCCCTCCCGGACCCACACGTCGGACCCGCCCAGCCGGGCGCGCTCGAACCCGGAGAGCTCGTCGCGGTCGAGGACGCCGGCCTGCTCGAAGAGGTTGAGCGAGGACCGCCCGTCGCTGTAGGTCAGGGCGATGACCTCACCCTCCTCCGTGTACGACCCCGACACCCGGTGCAGGTCACCGGCCAGGATCTCGCGGCACGGCCACCCGGAGCTGTCCAGCTGGTTCATGGTCGCCGCGGTGATGGTGCCCCCGGTCCCGGACGTCGACGGCCCGGTGAACTCGGCCACGTAGCGCTCGAACGGCGGAGCGACCTCGTCACCGACCCGCTCGGGCGATCCCACGGCGTACGCGGTCGCCACCACGGCGATCGCCGCCCCGGCCAGCACGAGGCCGGCCCGGAACGGGGCTGCCCGGGTGAGCCGCCGCCACCACGCCTCGGACCGAGGTGGAGCGGCTGCTAGGTGCGCCAGGGACGCCAGCAGCGCCTGCGGAGGCTCCGGCGCGGAGGAGGTGGACATGCGTGACTTGAGGAGCCGCTGCTGGCGCACGGCCTTCTCGCACTCGTCACACTCCCGGAGATGGGCCGCCGCCTCCTGCATCGCGGCGTCGGACAGCTGCCCGTCCACCCATGCTGCGACGTCGGCACCGAGATGAGGCATCAGGCTCCCACGGGCCCCACGAATCGCGTGCGTCCCTGGCTGGGGGCGCGGTGCGCCAGCGCCTCGCGGAGCTGCGTCCGACCCCGGTGGATGCGCGAGCGCACGGTGCCGAGCTTGACGCCCAGCACGTCGGAGATCTCCTCGTAGGACAGGCCCTCGATGTCGCACAGCACGACGGCCACGCGGAACTCGTCGGACAGGGAGGCCAACGCGGTCTCGATGTCGGGATCGAAGTTGGCGTCGTGGACCGCGGACTCGGGCAGCACCTCGTCACTCAGGAGCCGCTCCTCGGCGCCCTCGCCGAAGCCGTCCATGCGCAGCCGGGACTTGCGGCGCACCCGGTCGAGGAAGAGGTTGGTCGTGATGCGGTGCAGCCATCCCGGGAAGTTGCCCGGCTCGTACGTGTCGAGCGAGCGGAAGACGCGGATGAACACGTCCTGGGTGAGATCCTCGGCGTCCTGGCGATTGCCGGTGAGTCGGTACGCCAACCGGTAGACCCGGGCGGAGTGCTCGCTGACGATGCCCTCCCAGTCCGGGAGAGCCCCCTCGAGCGTCGTGGTGGCCACGTCTTCTGCCTTCATGTGTCGATCGTTGACCCTGCACCTGAGAGAACGCACAGAACCACCTGACGGTTCCCCATTTCCTTCGACCGTGCCTCCCCCCTCCCGGCGCGTCGCGCCGATAGTCTGGTCCCACACACCGACCGAGGAGCCCACCATCACCACCGCAGCCAGCCTGGCGTTCGCCGAGGACCACCTGAGCGAGGACGACCATCTCGCCGCTGCCCGGCAGCGCGCCGACGAGGTCGGCGTGGTCCCCATAGGTCCCGGCGCCGGAGCGGTCCTGTCGTTCCTCGCCTCGGCCGTGCAGGCTCGGGCCGTCGCCGAGATCGGAACCGGCACCGGCGTGTCTGGGCTGTGGCTGCTGCGCGGCATGCAGGCCGACGGCGTGCTGACGTCGGTCGACCTCGAGGCCGAGCACCAGCGCCTCGCCCGCGAGACCTTCACCGAGGCCGGTTTCGCCCCTCAGCGCTTCCGCCTCATCGCGGGGGCCGGCCTGGACGTGATGCCGCGGCTCACCGACGCCGGCTACGACCTGGTCTTCCTCGACGGCGACAAGGTCGAGTACGGCGAGTACCTCGAGCAGGCCGTGCGCCTGGTGCGTCCCGGCGGGCTCATCGCGTTCGACAACGCCCTGTGGCACGACCGCGTCGCCGACCCCTCGCAGCGCGATCCCGAGACCACCGCGATCCGTGAGGTCGTGCAGCGCGTGGCCACGGACGACCGCCTGCGCAGCATGCTGGTCCCGCTCGGCGACGGCCTCCTGGTCGCCCAGCTCCTCAGCTGAGCCGCCCCAGGGGGACCCACGATGAGGGTTTCGGGCAGCCGGAGCCGCCGCAAACCCTCATCGTCCGTCCCCCTCGGGGCGGAGGGGGTCAGTCCTCGGCGCCGTGCTCGAAGCGGCCGGAGCTGCGGAAGCCCGAGGGACCACGGACGACGCCGATGATCTCGCAGGGCTCGATCGTGATCGGCGGCGAGCCGACCAGCTTCGACACCTTCGAGTCGGCGGCCGTGGCCTCGAACGAGGTCTGGAACGCCTCACGGGCCTCGTCGGACACGAAGACGTAGCTGCCCTCGAACCACTGGCCCTTGTGGGCGCGCCACGTCTTGAACCGCAGCCCCTCGAGGCCGGCGAACTTCGCGTAGGACTCCTCCTCGACGTACGCCCGCAACGCCTTGAGAGTGCCCTTGGGTGCGTCGGTCAGGGACCAACGCACCGTCAGTCCGTACATCAGATCGCTTTGAGCGCGTCGCCGAGAGTCTCGGCTTCCTCGTTGTTGAGCTCGACGACCAGGCGTCCTCCACCTTCGAGAGGCACCCGCATGACAATGCAGCGGCCCTCCTTGGTGACCTCCATCGGCCCGTCTCCGGTCCGTGGCTTCATGGCGGCCATCAGTTCCCCTCTCGTCCTGGCGCCCGACCGCGTCGGTCAAGGCCTGCCTACCATTATCGCCTATGCCCCGACCGGTTTCGACCGCAGTCCCCAAAAGGAGACACCCTTGAGCGTTCCCACGGCCCCACCGATCCGGTACGAGGTGTCCGACGGCGTCGCCACGGTGACGCTCGATCGCCCCACGCAGATGAACAGCCTGACGCTGGCGACGAAGGTTGCGCTGCGCGACACGCTGCACGAAGCCGCTGCCGACAGCGCGGTCCGGTGCGTCGTCCTGACGGGCACGGGGCGGGCGTTCTGCGTGGGTCAGGACCTCCAGGAGCACGTCGCCGGGAGGACTGCCGATGACGACCCGTTCGGTGGCGCCACCACCGTCGAGGACCACTACAACCCGATCGTCACGGCCATCGCGACGATGCCCAAGCCGGTCATCGCCGCGGTCAACGGCATCGCTGCCGGGGCGGGCGCGTCGATGACGTTCGCCGCGGACTTCCGCCTGGTCAAGCGATCGGCGGGCTTCAACACCGCGTTCGCGGCCATCGCGTTCTCGTGCGACACGGGGGCGTCGTGGACCCTCCCCCGGCTCGTCGGCGCGACCCGGGCCACGGACCTGCTGATGCGGCCCCGCACGATCTCCGCCGACGAGGCCCTCGAGATCGGCATCGCGACCTCGGTCGTGGACGACGACGCGTTCGACGACGCCGTCGCCGACCTGGCCCGGGAGCTCGCGCACGGCCCCACGCTCGCGTACGGCGCGATCAAGCGGGCCCTGGCCTTCTCCGCCACGCACGACCTGTCGACGTCGCTGGAGCACGAGGGTCAGAAGATGGCGCTGACCGGCGCGTCGAGCGACCACGACGTCGCGGTGAAGGCCTTCCTGGCCAAGGAGAAGCCGGAGTTCACCGGCCGCTGACCACCGGTCAGGCGAGCTTGCGGTCCTGGGCGCCGTTGCCGTCCTCGGTCGCGGCTTCCTGCCAGGCCTGCAGCTCGGTGCGCACCTGGATCTCGGCGGCCTCGCTCGCGGCCAGCGCCTCCTGGGCGGCGAGCAGGTCGACCCGAGCGGACTCGAGGTCCGAACGGGCGCTGGTGACGTCGGCCTCCAGGGCCGCGCGGCGGGCGCGCTCGGCGGAGAACCGCTCACGTGCCTGGGCGAGCTCGATCTCGGCGGTGACCAGCGCGTCGCGGAGGTTCGCGATCTGCGCGTCGCGCAGGCTGATGCGCTGGCTCATCTGGTCGGCGAAGGCGATGTGCTCGCGGGAGCGGACGACCGCGACCTTGCGGTGCTCGTCGGCCAGCACGGCCCGGTCGTGCGCCCAGTCGCGGCGGACCTGGGCGATCTCGTTGGACAGCAGCCGACCGGCGACGCCACCCGCGGCGACGGCGTAGACCGTCGCGACGACGAGCACGGTCACGGTCGACACGACGAGGCCGAGCACGGCGACGACGACGGCCGAGACCAGCAGGGCGATGGCGCCGACAGCGCGGCGGGAGCGAGGGATTCTCCGGTTGGACATGTCGGGATCGTAGGCCGTGCCGGCGCCCGTTTTGCGGTGCCACGCCCTGTCTGCGGGGGACGGATGCGACACACCGACTCAGACGATCCCGGACTCGCCTCGGACGAAGCAGTCGGCGAGGTGGTCGTTGACCATCCCGGTGGCCTGCATGAGGGCGTACGCGGTCGTCGGGCCGACGAAGCGGAATCCCTTCTTCTTCAGCGTCGTGGCCATCGCGACCGACTCCGGCGTCGTCGCCGGCACCTCGGCCAACGACGTCGGGGCCGGTCGGGGCGGCGGGGCGAAGGACCACAACAGCTCAGAGAACGACTCGTCGAGCTCGAGCAGGTTGCGGGCGTTGTTGATCGTCGCTTCGATCTTCCTGCGGTTGCGGACGATGCCCGCGTCCTGCAGCAGCCGCTCGGTGTCGGCGTCGCCGAAGCCGGCCACGACCTCGGGGGCGAAACCGGCGAAGGCCTCGCGGAACCGGTCGCGCTTGCGCAGGATGACGGCCCAGGACAGCCCCGACTGGAACGCCTCGAGCGACATGCGCTCGAAGAGCTCGCGGTCGCCGCGGAGCACCCGGCCCCACTCGGTGTCGTGGTACGCGGTCATGGCGGGGTCGTCGCCCCACGGACAGCGGACGACGTCGGTCGGCTCAGGCATGCCTCGGAGTCTGCCACCGCGTCCGGACGTCCCCCCGGGTCGGTCCGGGGTCAGTCGTCCTCGGCGACGAAGTAGGACACGACCTCGTCGACGTCGTCGGTCACGTGCAGCATGTCGACGTCGCCGGGGGTGGTCTTGCCGTCACCCTCCATGGTCGCCCGCAGCCAGTCCACGAGCCCGCCCCAGTACGCCGAGCCGAACAGCACGATCGGGAACGACGTGACCTTGCCGGTCTGCGCGAGGGTCAGCGCCTCGAACAGCTCGTCCATCGTGCCGAACCCGCCGGGCAGCACCACGAACCCCTGCGCGTACTTGACGAACATGGTCTTGCGGACGAAGAAGTAGCGGAAGTTGACGCCGAGGTCGACCCAGTCGTTCATGCCCTGCTCGTGCGGCAGCTCGATGCCGAGCCCGACCGAGACGCCACCGCACTCGCTCGCGCCGCGGTTGGCGGCCTCCATCGCGCCGGGCCCACCGCCGGTGATGATCGCGTAGCCCTCCGCGCACAGCCTCGTGGCGATCTGCCGGCTCGCCTCGTACATCGGGTCGTCGGGCTGCGTGCGGGCCGAGCCGAACAGGCTGACCGCCGGGCCGAGCTCGGCGAGCGCGCCGAAGCCCTCCACGAACTCGGCCTGGATGCGCAGCACCCGCCACGGATCGGTGTGCACCCAGTCGGTCGGCCCCCGCGAGTCCAGCAGGCGCTGGTCGGTCGTGCTGCTGGGCATCTGGCGACCCTTGAGACGGATCGGGCCCTGCTGGTGGCTGGGACGGTTGTTCATGCGCTGAGCCATTTCTCGAGAGTCGCGAGCACCCGGGTCAGGTGCTCGACGGGGACCTGCTCGTCCGCCTTGTGGGCGTAGACCGGGTCGCCCGGGCCGTAGTTGACGGCGGGGATGCCCAGCAGGGTGAACTGGGCGACGTCGGTCCAGCCGAACTTGGGACGCGGCTCGGCCCCGACCGCCTCGACGAACGCCGCGGCGGCGGGCCGGGTCAGTCCGGGCAGGGCACCGGGAGCCGTGTCGGTCACCGTCAGCTCGAAGCCCGCGAACACCTCGTTGAGGTGCGCGAGCGCCTCGTCCTGCGAACGGTCGGGCGCGAAGCGGTAGTTGACCGTCACGACCGCCTCGTCCGGCACCACGTTGCCGGCCACGCCACCGGTGATGCCGACGGCGTTGAGGCCCTCGCGGTAGACGAGGCCGTCGATCTCGACGTGCCGCGGCTCGTACGTCGTGAGGGTCGCGAGGACGGGGGCCAGGGCGTGGATCGCGTTGCTGCCCATCCAGGACCGGGCGGAGTGCGCCCGCTCCCCCGCGGTGCGGATCTCGACCCGCATCGTGCCCTGGCAGCCCGCCTCGACGCCCGCGTCGGAGGGCTCCATGAGGATCGCGAAGTCGGCGGCGAGCAGCTCCGGCCGCTCGCGCGCGACGCGGCCCAGCCCGTTGAACTCGGCCGCGATCTCCTCCGCGTCGTAGAACACGTAGGTCACGTCCCGCACCGGTGCCGGCACGTTCGCGGCGAGCAGCAGGGCGATCGCGACGCCGCCCTTCATGTCGCAGGAGCCGAGGCCGTGCAGCACCCCGCCCTCGAGCCGGGACGGGAAGTTGCCGTTGGCGGGCACGGTGTCCACGTGGCCGGCGATCACGACGCGCTCGGGGCGGCCCAGGTGCGTGCGGGCGACGATCGTGTGGCCGTCCCGGACGATCTCGAGGTGATCGAGGGGGCGCAGCGCCGCCTCGATCACGTCGGAGATCTCCTGCTCGCGAAGGCTCTCCGAGGCGATGTCGACGAGCGCGGCGGTGAGGCCGACGACGTCCGTGGTCAGGTCGAGTGCGGGCACGAGGTCATTCCATCACGGAGCCGCGAAGGAGCCCGGTCACGACGTCGGGAAGACGCAGAACTCGTTGCCCTCGGGATCGGCCATGACCGTCCAGCGACGGTCGTCGGCCGGAGGGGCCAGCACGGTCGCCCCGGCCCCGACCAGGTCGTCGACCGTGGCGCCGTCGACGAGCGTGACGTCCCAGTGGATCCGGTTCTTGACCGTCTTGGGCTCGGGCACCGGGACGAAGTCGAACGACTCCAGCGGGCAGCCCGGGACGTCGTCCAGGTGGGAGTAGTCGTCCTCGTGGGTGAGCTCCCCACCGATGACGTCGGCCCACCAGCTGGAGGTCGCCACGGGGTCGGCCGAGTCGACGACGACGTCCTTGAGGCGCTTGGCCGGCGGCTCGTCGTACGTGAAGACGCAGAACTCGCCCCCCTCGGGGTCGGCCAGGACCGTCCACGCGAACTCGTCCGGCGCGGAGAGCCGCTCCAGGCCCGCGAACGGGTCGAGCGAGGCGGCGCGCACATCGAGGTGGACGCGCTGCTTGACCGTCCTGGGCTCGGGCACGAGGTTGACCCAGACCTCCTCGCCCGGATCGGGCCCCCGGAGCACCGCGTCACCGTCGTCGAGCTCCTCCAGCTCGTAGCCGAGGGTGCGGGCCCAGAAACCCTGGACGGCGGACACGTCGGCGGCGTCGATGCACAGCGCCTTGTACGTCACGAGAGCCATGCTGGCGAGGCTAGCGGCCACCTCGGACGTTCGCGACCCCTCAGTCCTGGACGGCCTTGATGATCGTGATCGCCGCGGTCACCCCGTCCGGCTCACCGTCCTGGATCGCCCACATCGCCCGGTGGGCCTCCCGGACGACCACCCAGTCACGGGCCCGGTCCTCGTCCAGCCCGGCGTCGTCCACCACGGTGTGGAAGCGGCGCCGGATCGCGGTCCGCAGGTCACCGGACGCGACGACCTCGGGCCAGCGGTTCCAGAGCAGGGGTGCCACCTCGTAGTGCGGGTCCCCCGACACCGGCTTGGGGTCGATCGCCAGCCACGGGTCGCGGTCGCCGGCCAGCACGTTGCCGTAGTGCAGGTCCCCGTGGAGCAGTCGTCCGTCGCTGTCGCCGTCGGCCACCAGGGACCGGCCCAGGTGCACGGCCTGCTCCACGACCCGGCGCGGGAGCGGGGCGTCGCGGGGCAGCGCCGCCAGCTCGTCGGTCCACCGCGCGACGAAGGTCGTCAGCGGAACGAGCTGCGGCGGCGCCGGGACGTGGAGCCGGCCGAGGAGGTCCGCGACGACCGAGCAGGCCTCCAGCACCGGGATCTCGCCCAGGTCGCGGCTGTGCAGGCGTTCCAGGAGCATCGCGTCGCGCCGGGGATCGGCCCTCACCAGGCGCACCGCACCGCGCCCGTGCCAGTGCTGCAGCGCCAGCGCCTCGTGCCGGCCCTCCTCGTGGGGCATGACGACCTTGAGCACGAGCCGCTCCCCCGCCGCCGTCACCGGCACGACCAGCGCCGTGTGCCCATGGGCGGGCTCGCCGTCGACCACGAGCTCCCAGTCGTCGAGCAGGTCGCGCACGAGCCGGGGCAGCCCGGTGATCCACCGGGCCCAGTCGTCGCCCCGTCCGGCGTACGCCTGGAGAGCCTGCGGCAGGTCGAACGGCAGGAGGGCCATGGCGTCAGCCTGCCACCGCCGTGGTCGCGTCTGTGGTGCGGTGGGACAGACTTCATCCCATGACGCACTCCTTCGAGGGTCACATCGCGGGGCTGGGCACGACGTCCGGCACGCGCATCGTCGTCGGTGCGTGGGACACGAGCCCGTACGGCCGGTTCGCGGACGTCATGGTCGAGCAGCCGTCGGGGCACCGCATCCTGCTCGCGCCGCGTCAGGAGATCGCCGACTTCGTCGCCTCCACGTACGCGTTCGACGAGGTCCGCATCGAGCCCGTCTCGGTCGAGGCCGGTCCGGAGTGGTCGGTGCACACCCGGTCGCTGCAGGCGCGGTTCACCCCCGGCGGGCGGGTCTGGATCTCACCGCTGCTGTCGCTGGTGCCCTCGCCGCTGCGCCGCCGCTCGCTGTGGGCGCGGGTCTGCAACCCCGTCGCAAGCCGCTTGATGAGCGGCGTGCGGACCTACGGGACAGCCGGCAACGACCGGGTCGAGTGGTACGCCGCGACCAGCGTGCGGCGCCTGACGTGCGCCCGCGCGACCTGGGAGGGTGAGGAGCTGGGCGATCTCGCCCCGGTCACGCCCCCGGTCCGGTTCGGCTTCGCGTCGGCGCCGGCCGAGCCCACGTTGACGGCCCTGACGTCGTACGTCCGCGGATAGCCTGAGCACCATGCGCACCGAGATCACCACCGAGGCAGCACTGCGCGACCTGCTGGGTCAGCCCATGCAGCGCGCGCTCGACAAGGAGCGGCAGTCGCTCACCACCGAGCACCGCGACTGGCTCGCCGCGTCCCCGTTCTGCCTCGTCGCGACGTCCGACGCCGCCGGACGACTCGACGTCTCGCCGAAGGGCGACCCGGCCGGGTTCGCGCTCGCGCTTGACGACTCGACGATCGCGATCCCCGAGCGTCTGGGCAACCGGCGCGCGGACGGCTTCGTCAACGTCCTGCAGAACCCGCACGTCGGGCTGCTCTTCCTCGTCCCGGGCCGGGGCGACACGCTGCGCGTCAACGGCCGCGCCACCCTGCTCGCGGACGCGCCGTACGCCGATCGCCTGGAGGTCAAGGGCCACCGCCCGGCCGTGATCCTCGAGGTCCAGGTCGAGCAGGTGTTCTTCCACTGCGCGAAGGCGTTCCTGCGCTCGGAGCTCTGGAAGCCCGAGACGTGGCGGCCCGACGCAGTCATGAGCCGTGCGCAGATCGCCAAGAACCTCGAGCGTCCCGACGAGCCGCTGGAGGAGATCGAGGCGTACTACAGCACGCAGTACGCCCAGAACCTCTATTGACGCAGGGCGCGGGTCAGCGGAAGCCCGCGCCGCCGCCGGTCGGGTTGCGGACCTTCTCACCCTTGGCGCGCGCGGCGTCGGCCAGCTCGGCCTGGAACGCGACCATGCGCGCCGTCAGGTCGGGATCGCCGGCGGCCAGGATGCGCACCGCGAGCAGCCCGGCGTTGCGCGCGTTGCCGATCGACACCGTCGCGACGGGCACGCCGGCCGGCATCTGCACGATCGACAGCAGCGAGTCCATGCCGTCGAGGTGCTTGAGCGGCACCGGGACGCCGATGACCGGCAGGGGCGTGACGGCCGCGAGCATCCCCGGCAGGTGGGCGGCTCCGCCGGCCCCGGCGATGATGACCTCGAGACCGCGGCCGTGGGCGTCGCGACCGTACGCGAGCATCTCGTCGGGCATCCGGTGCGCCGAGACGACGTCGGCCTCGTAGGCGACGTCGAACTCCTTCAGCGCGGTCGCAGCGGCCTCCATCGTCGGCCAGTCCGAGTCCGATCCCATCACGATGCCGACGCGCGGCTGCTCAGTCATGACGCTCACCCTATCGCCGCGCCGATGACGCAGGGCCCGACCGCCGCGACGTGCCCACCCGCGCCCCGGGAGCTCAGGAGGCGGCGGGGTCGATGCCGTCCGTGAAGAGCGCCGCGGCCCGGCGTGCGCGGGTCAGCACGTCGTCCAGGTCGTCGCCGTACGCCGTGACGTGACCGACCTTGCGACCGGCCTTGACCGCCTTGCCGTACAGGTGGATCTTGACGTCCGGCTCCGCGCCGAGGACGACCGAGCGCTGGGCCTCCAGGTCCTCGACCGTGCCGCCGAGGACGTTGACCATGACCGACCACGGCTGGCGCGCGTCGGTGCTGCCGAGCGGCAGGTCCAGCACGGCCCGCAGGTGGTTCTCGAACTGGCTGGTGTGTGCGCCGTCGATCGACCAGTGACCGGTGTTGTGGGGGCGCATCGCGAGCTCGTTGACCAGCAGCCGGCCGTCGGTGGTCTCGAACAGCTCGACGGCGAGGATGCCCGTCACGTCGAGCTCAGTCGCGATCTGCACGGCCAGGTCACGGGCGGACGCCGCGAGGGTCGGGTCGAGGTCGGGCGCCGGGGCGATGACCTCGGCGCACACGCCGTCGGCCTGGCGGGACTCCACGACCGGGTACGGGCGCACCTCGCCGGACGGTGAGCGGGCGACGAGGGCGGACAGCTCGCGCCGGAAGTCGACGAGCTCCTCGGCGAGCAGCGGGCGGTCGGCCGCGAAGGCCTCCTCGGCGTCGGCGACGGACCGGACGACCCACACGCCCTTGCCGTCGTAGCCGCCACGGGTCGTCTTGAGCACGGCCGGGAAGCCGAACGCCTCGAGGTCCTCGACCGACGAGATCGGTGCGTTGCGCGGGCAGGGCGCGCCGAGGGCGCCGAGGCGTTCGCGCATCGAGCCCTTGTCCTGGGCGTAGAGCAGGGCGTGCGGACCGGGACGGCACGCGTGCCCCTCGGACTCCAGCGCGCGCAGGTGCTCCGGCGGGACGTGCTCGTGGTCGAACGTGACGACAGGGGCGTCCGCGACGACCGCGCGCAAGGTGTCCAGGTCGGTGTAGTCGCCGACGACGTGATCCGGGACGACCTGCGCGGCCGAGACGTCCGGCCCCTCCGCGAGGAGGCGGATGCGGAGGCCAAGACCCGTGGCGGACTGCTGCATCATCCGGGCCAGCTGGCCTCCGCCGATGACGGCGAGCTCAGGAGTGGGCACGGAGCCCACCCTATCGGGACCGGAACCCGCGGCGCTCGGTCACCGTGATCGGCGAGACGTTGCCGAAGCCGCGCAACGGCCGCGGTGGCAGCGCCCGGGTGTCGAACTCCTCGGAGATGGCCGCCGCGGTCCGGTCGTCCACCAGCACCCGGTTGCTCCGCGCGACGTGCGAAAGACGGGCGGCCAGGTTGACCGGCGGGCCGTACACGTCGCCGAGACGGCTGACGACCGACCCGGTCGCGAGCCCCACGCAGATGTTGGGCAGCTCTGACCGCATGGCGATCTGCTTCACCAGATCGATCGCGGTACGCGTCCCCTCCACCGGGTCGTCGCTCACGAACAGGACGGCGTCGCCCAGCGTCTTGATGACCCGTCCGCCGTGCGCCGTCACGATGTCGGAGCACCGGGTCTCGAAGTTCTCCACCAGAGCGCCGAGGCTGTTGTCGTCGAGGCCGTTGGACAACGACGTGAACCGCGACAGGTCCGCGAAGCCCACGGTCATCACCGTGGACAGCAGCTCCTCGTCCGCCGCGCCCAGGGCCTCCATGCGGGCCGTCGCCGCGGCGAGGTGGCGCCGCCACGCGTAGACCATGAGGTGCTCGAAGCCCGGGCCCGCCGTCCGGGCCAGCTTGATCGCGGCGTCGAGACGCGTCGGGGCCTTGCCCTCCTGGACGTCCCGCTCGATCTGGTCGACGAGCGTCGTCACCTGCCAGTCGGCCAGGCGGGACATCGTCGTCCCGAGCGCGCGCGTCATCCGAAAGACGGTCCGCTGGTCCATGACCTCGTCGTTGATCGCCGAGGCGACGGCCTCGATCGCCTTGACGTCGGCCTGGCCGTACGCGATGCCGTCGCCGGTGTCGGCGAAGCCCAGGGCCCGCCACAGCCGCTGACTGTCCTCGATCGAGAGCCCGCCCTTGTCGGCGGCCTCGGCGCTCGTCATCGCGAGGTCGCCACCCAGGATCAGGTGGACGAGCGTCTCGCGCAGGTCAGAGCGACTCATCGTTCCTCATGGTCTCGTGCTTCTCGAAGACGAGGTTCGACACGGTGCGGTGGAACGCCTCGATCCGCGGGATGTCCCTGAGCTCCAGGCCGGCCTGCTCGCTCGCGTCGTGGATGATCAGCGTCCCGCAGCCGAGGATGCGGTCGTTGAGGTTCTTCTCGTACGCGACGTCGTTGACGCGGGTCAGCGGGATGACCCGGCCGGTGCGGGTCAGGATGCCCTTCTGCTCCACGAGCCGCTTGTTGGTCAGCGTGTACGTCCACAGGTACCACTTCAGGAACGGGAGCAACGCGCCCCACACGATGAGGATCGCGGCGAGCGCGGCGATGACCCAGCCGACCTTCCCGTCTCCCTTGTCACCGATCTGGGCGATCAGGAACCCCGCGGCCACGCACACCACGAGCAGGACGAGGAAGGGCAGGAACAGCACCTTGACGTGGGTGCGGGTCGTCGCGACGGTCTGCTCCCCGTCGATCATCAGCTTGCGCGCGAGGCTCATGCCGTCACCTCCCGGAAGAGCGCACGGTAGGTCGGTGCCGGCATGACTGCTTCACTGTTCACTCGCTGGCGCTCGCTCATGCCGTCACCTCCCAGAAGAGCGCACGGTAGGTCGGTGCCGGCATGACTGCTTCACTGTTCACTCGCTGGCGCTCGCTCATGCCCCCGATTCTCTCACCCCGCGGGGCGGACGTGGGTGACATCGCCGGCGCTGATCGCGCGGCCGTCCACGAGGAGGCGGCCGGAGTCGTCGATGCCCGTGGCCTGGCCCACCCAGGGCTCGTCATGGGGCAGGGTCACCCGGACGCGCTGACCGATCGTGACGCACCGCCGGACGTACGACTCGCGGATGCCGCCCGGGGGGTCGCCGCCGGACGCGGCCCAGGCGCGGTACAGCGCCTCGAGGTTGCGCAGGAACGCGCGGATGACGATCGTGCGGTCGGTCTCGGTGGCCCCCTCCAGCACGAGCGACGTCGCGGTGTCGACCGGCAGCTCGTCGCGGCGCAGCGACACGTTGAGCCCGACGCCGACGACCGCGGCCGGCCCGACCGGTGTCTCCGTGCGCTCGAGCAGGATGCCCGCGATCTTGCGGCCGTCGACCAGCACGTCGTTGGGCCACTTCACCGACGAGGCGACCCCGCACTCCTGCACCGTCGCGTCGACCGCGAGCCCCGCCAGCAGCGGCAGCCACACCCAGCGCGCGGCCGGGACCGAGTCCGGGCGCAGCAGCACCGACACGATCGCCCCGGACCCCGGCGGCGAGGTCCACGTCCGGTCCAGACGTCCCCGGCCCGCGGTCTGCGCGTCCGCGACGTGGACCAGACCCTCCGGCGCGCCCGCCCTCGCCGCGGCGGCGACATCGGCGTTGGTGCTGCCGGTCTGCGCGCTGACGACGACCTCGGTCCACAGGCGCCTCGGGCCGGTCAGCGCGGAACGGAGCGCCACCGCGTCGAGGGGTGGCCGGTCGAGGTCGCGGTAGGACATGAGAACAGACTCACATATCCGATTGCGCCCGCTGTCGTTACTCTGACCTGCGTGACTGAACACGAGATCGAAGCAAAGCCCGAGCTGCACACCACCGCCGGCAAGCTTGCGGACTTCATCGAGCGCCGCGACACCGCCCTGGTCGAGATGGCTGAGCGTGCGCACGAGAAGCAGAGCGCCCGTGGTCGTCAGAGTGCGCGCGAGCGCATCGACCAGCTGCTGGACGAGGGCTCGTTCGTCGAGCTCGACGCCCTGGCGCGGCACCGTGCGACCGACTTCGGTCTCGACAAGAACCGCCCGCTCGGCGACGGCGTCATCACCGGCTACGGCACGATCGACGGTCGCCAGGTCTGCGTGTTCAGCCAGGACTTCAGCGTCTTCGGCGGCTCGCTGGGCCAGGTCTACGGCGAGAAGATCACCAAGGTCATGGATCTGGCGATCAAGTCCGGCTGCCCCATCATCGGCATCAACGAGGGCTCCGGTGCGCGCATCCAGGAGGGCGTCGTCTCGCTCGGCCTGTACGGCGAGATCTTCAAGCGCAACGTGCACGCCTCGGGCGTCATCCCGCAGATCTCGCTCATCATGGGCGCGAACGCCGGCGGCCACGTGTACTCCCCCGCGGTCACCGACTTCGTGATCATGGTCGACAAGACCTCCAACATGTTCATCACCGGCCCCGACATCATCAAGACGGTCACCGGCGAGGAGGTCTCGATGGAGGACCTCGGCGGCGCCCGCGCGCACAACACCAAGAGCGGCAACGCCCACTACATGGGGGCCGACGAGCAGGACGCGATCGAGTACGCCAAGGCGCTCATCTCGTTCCTGCCGCAGAACAACATGGAGGAGGCCGAGGTCTACGACGAGGTCGCAGACCTCGAGCGCACCGAGACCGACCTCGCGCTGGACACCCTGATCCCGGACTCGGCCAACCAGCCGTACGACATCAAGACCGTCATCGAGTCGGTCGTCGACGACGGCGACTTCCTCGAGGTCATGCCGCTGTTCGCCCAGAACCTCGTGATCGGCTACGGCCGCGTCGAGGGTCGCAGCGTCGGCATCGTCGCCAACCAGCCGATGCAGCTGGCCGGCTGCCTCGACATCGACGCGTCCGAGAAGGCCGCCCGCTTCGTCCGCACCTGCGACGCGTTCAACATCCCGGTCCTGACGTTCGTCGACGTGCCCGGCTTCCTGCCCGGCACCGACCAGGAGTGGAACGGCATCATCCGTCGCGGCGCGAAGCTGATCTACGCGTACGCCGAGGCCACGGTCCCCCTCATCACCGTGATCACCCGCAAGGCGTACGGCGGCGCGTACGACGTCATGGGCTCCAAGCACCTCGGCGCAGACCTCAACATCGCGTGGCCGTCGGCGCAGATCGCCGTCGTCGGCGCGTCCGGCGCGGTCGGCATCCTGTACCGCAAGGAGCTCGCCGCCTCCGACGACCCGGACGCGCTGCGCGCCCAGCTCATCACCGAGTACGAGGACACGCTCTGCAACCCGTACCTCGCGGCCGAGCGCGGCTACGTCGACGCGGTCATCGAGCCGAGCCAGACCCGCGCCGAGATCGTCAAGGGCCTGCGCCTGCTCAAGACCAAGCGCGAGACCCTGCCGCCCAAGAAGCACGGGAACATCCCGCTGTGAGCGACGAGACCGCCGCCCCGGCCGAGGACGCCGCGCACACGCCGGTCCTGCGGGTGGTCAAGGGCGACCTGACGCCCGAGGAGCTGGCCGCACTGGTCGCGGTCGTCGCGGCCCGCAACGCGGCGGCAGCCAACGCGGCCGCGCGCACCAAGCCCCGGCTCCGCTCCGAGTGGGGTCACCCGGCCCGTCAGGTCCGTCCCGCGCACAGCTTCGGGCCCGACCAGTGGCGCCGGTCGTCGTTCGGTCGCTGAGCATGACCCTGCGTCCGCTGGCCGACCTGAGCGCTGCCGACTGGCTGCTGGCCGACCCGGCGCCGGTCGCGCTGCGGGCTCGCGTGGGACCGTCGGGCTTCGCGGCGTACGCGCGCGTGCTGCACTCGACGAGCGGCGAGGGCGACCGCCTCGAGGGGCACCTGGACGGCGCGCTGCTCGCGGCGCTCGTCGACGTCCTCGGACACCACACCACCACCCCGGACGAGTGCTACTTCGCCCTGTGGGAGGGCTACGGCGACATCCACGGCGGTGAGGCGGCGGGCTTCCTCACCGCGTTCTCGGGGCCACTGCGCTGGCCCGGACGGATCTTCACCAAGGAGAAGCCGAAGGCTCCCCCGCCGCCGGCGTTCCCCCCGCAGGTCATGGCAGGACCGCTGCTGACGGTCAACGGCGAGGAGCACTTCCTGTTCACCGGCCCGCTGCGCGACGCCGGGCAGTGGGGCGCCGCCAGCTACGGCGCCGGTGTCCCCCGTGACATCAACAGCCCGAACCTGATGTGGCCGGCCGACCGGGCCTGGTTCGTCACGACCGGCATCGAGGGGACCTGGACCGGCGTCGGCGGCACCGAGTCGCTCATCGCGACGCTCCTGCAGGACCCGCGGCTCGAGGTCGTCCGGCAGCGCTACGACGAGGCGGCCCTGCGATGAGGGTCGTGCTCGCCTCCCAGTCGCCCGCCCGGCTCGCGACCCTGCGCAGCGCGGGCATCGAGCCCGTCGTCATCGTCTCGGGCGTCGACGAGGACCAGATCACGACCACGGACGCGGGCAATCTGGCCGCCGCTCTCGCCCAGCTGAAGTGCCGGGCGGTCGCGGCACAGGTGGAGCCGCAGGACCTGGTCATCGGCTGCGACTCGGTGCTGGCGTTCGAGGGCGAGATCTTCGGCAAGCCGGCCGGACCGGACGAGGCCACGGCCCGCTGGCGCCGGATGCGGGGACGCAGCGGCGTCCTGCACACGGGCCACTGCGTGCGTCGAGGCGGGACGGAGCTCATCGAGACGGCTGCCACGATCGTCCACTTCGCCGACGTCACCGATGCCGAGATCGACGCGTACGTCGCGACCGGTGAGCCGCTGCACGTCGCCGGCGCGTTCACGATCGACGGGCTCGGCGGAGCATTCATCCGGGGCATCGAGGGCGACCACCACAACGTCGTCGGGCTGTCCCTGCCCGTCCTCCGCGACCTCGTGAGAGAGCTCGGGATCGACTGGACCTCGCTCTGGACCCTGTCCACCTGAGGGGTTTGTTGGTATACGCCCCCCAGAAGTGGGACACTGGTGAGTGATGGCAACCTCACCGCGCAAACGCCGCTACCACGCTTCCAGTCCCTTCCAGGCAGGTCCTGAGGTGATCGACGAGGTATACGAAGTCGGCGCCCGGGTCTCGCACGACACCTACGGCATGGGACGCATCGTCAGCATCCAGGGCACCACGTCGGCCCAGGTCGACTTCGGGGACGGACCCAAGCACATCCCGCTCCCCTGCTCGAAGATGACGGCCCTGTAGGCAGCCGCCCGCCTCCTTCTCAACGCCCGGACCGGACCGCGTGGGCACCTCGGGTGCTCGCGTGCTTCCGTGGTCCCGGCGCGCCCCGGGAGTCCTCACTCCACCGGCAGGCCGAGGCCCCGGGCGATCAGCATGCGCTGGATCTCCGACGTGCCCTCGCCGATCTCGAGGATCTTGGCGTCCCGGTAGAACCGGGCGACCGGGTACTCCTCCATGAAGCCGTAGCCGCCGAAGACCTGCGTCGCGATCCGCGTCGCGGTGACGGCGGCCTCGGACGTGTAGAGCTTCGCGATCGACGCGGCCTGCTTGAGCTCCTTGGCCGGAGCGCCGGCGTCCTTCATCGCGGCCGCCTGGTACGTCAGCGCACGGCCGGCCTGGGCCATCACGGCCAGGTCCGAGATCTGGAACGCGACCCCCTGCTTGGTGCCGATCGGCACGCCGAACGTCGTGCGCTCGCCCGCGTACTGCACCGACATGTCGAGGCACGCCTGGATGCAGCCGACCGCGAGGGCGGCGATCGCGATGCGGCCGTCGTCGAGCGTGGCGAGGAACTGCGCGTAGCCGCGACCCCGGTCCCCCAGCAGGTGGTCCGACGGCACGCGCACGTCGGTGAACGAGAGGGCGTGGGTGTCGGACAGGTGCCAGCCGAGCTTGTCGTACGGCGCCTCGGCGACGAATCCCGGCGTGCCGGCGGGCAGCATGACCGCGGAGATCTCCGGCGAGCCGTTCTCACGGGTGCCGGTGCGCGCGGTGACCGTCACGAGGGACGTGATGGCGCTGCCGGAGTTGGTGATGAACTGCTTCGAGCCGTTGACGACCCACTCGTCGCCGTCGAGCTCGGCGCGCGTCCTGGTGGCACTCGCGTCGGAGCCTGCGCCCGGCTCGGTGAGGCCGAAGCCGGCGAGCCGCCGCCCCTCGACGAGATCGGGCAGCCACGCCTCTTTCTGCTCCTGCGTGCCGTACTCGAGGATCGGCGTGATGCCGAGCCCCACTCCGGCCTCCAGCGTGATGCCGATCGACTGGTCGACCCGGCCCAGCTCCTCGATCGCGACGCAGAGGCTCGTGAAGTCGCCGCCGGAACCGCCGAACTCCTCCGGCGCGGTGAGCCCGAACAGGCCGAGCTGTCCCATCTTGTGCACCGCGTCGACCGGGAAGTGGTGGTCCTTGTCCCACTGCGCCACGTGGGGCGCGATCTCCGCCTCCGCGAACTCGCGGACGCTGCGGCGGAAGGTCTCGTGCTCGCTCGAGAGGGCAAATGTCATGCCGGCATCGTAGCAACGATGAGTTAACAACCATTAACCCACAGCGCCGAACGGCGCCGCGCGACGTAACGCACCTCATATGACGTCCTACTAATTCAACCCCTAGACTGCGGCAGGCAGTCCGTCGCACCGAGGAGAGTCATTCAGTGAGCAAGCCCCTGGCCAAGGTCCTGATCGCCAACCGCGGTGAGATCGCCGTCCGTGTGATCCGAGCGTGCAAGGACTCCGGTATCGGCAGTGTCGCCGTGTATGCCGAGCCCGATCGCGACGCGGTGTTCGTCCGCCTCGCCGACGAGGCGTACTCGCTCGAGGGCTCCACGCCCGCCGAGTCGTACCTCTCGATCGAGAAGATCATCGCGATCGCCGAGAAGTCCGGCGCGGACAGCGTCCACCCCGGCTACGGCTTCCTCGCCGAGAACGCCGCGTTCGCCCAGGCCGTCATCGATGCCGGGCTCGTCTGGATCGGTCCGCCGCCGGCCGCCATCGAGAGCCTCGGCGACAAGGCCAGGGCCAAGCAGATCGCCCTCAAGGCCGATGCGCCGCTCGCTCCGGGCACCAAGGACGCAGTCAAGGACGCCGACGAGGTCGTCGAGTTCGCCAAGGCCAACGGCCTGCCGGTCGCGATCAAGGCCGTGTTCGGCGGCGGCGGCCGTGGACTGAAGGTCGCCCGCACGCTCGAGGAGATCCCCGAGCTCTACGAGTCCGCCGTGCGTGAGGCCGTCAGCGCCTTCGGTCGCGGCGAGTGCCTCGTCGAGAAGTTCCTCGACCAGCCGCGCCACGTCGAGACCCAGTGCCTCGCCGACAGCCACGGCAACGTCGTCGTCGTCTCGACCCGTGACTGCTCGCTGCAGCGCCGCCACCAGAAGCTCGTCGAGGAGGCGCCCGCGCCGTTCCTGACCGACGACCAGATCGAGCGCCTCTACACCTCGTCCAAGGCCATCCTGCGGGAGGCCGGCTACGTCGGCGCCGGCACGTGCGAGTTCCTCGTGGCCCGCGACGGCACCATCAGCTTCCTCGAGGTCAACACGCGACTGCAGGTCGAGCACCCGGTCTCCGAGGAGGTCACCGGCCTCGACCTCGTCCGCGAGATGTTCCGCATCGCGGCGGGCGAGGAGCTCGGCTACGGCGATCCCGAGATCCGTGGCCACTCGATGGAGTTCCGCATCAACGCCGAGGACGGTGGCCGCGGCTTCCTCCCCGCCCCCGGCACGCTCACCAAGTGGGCTCCCCCGTCGGGCCCGGGCGTCCGGCTCGACGGCGGCTACGAGGAGGGCGAGACGATCCCCGGGTCGTTCGACTCCCTGGTCGCCAAGCTGATCGTCTCCGGCACGAGCCGCGAGCAGGTCCTGGCCCGCTCCCGCCGCGCGCTGGACGAGTTCGTGGTCGACGGCATGCCCACGGTCATCCCGTTCCACCGCTCGGTGGTCGACGACCCGGCGTTCACCGCGGCCGACGGCAACTTCTCGGTGTACACGACGTGGATCGAGACCGACTACGACAACCAGCTCGAGCCGTACTCGGGTGCGTCCGCGGACGCCGACGAGCCCGACGAGCGCGAGCGCGTCACGGTCGAGGTCGGCGGCAAGCGCATCGAGGTCGTCCTCCCCGGCGGCCTCGGCGCCTCGGCCGCCCCCGCCGGCGGCAGCAAGAAGGCCAAGCGCAAGGCCGACAAGGGTGCGGGCGCCGCGGCCGGCGGTGACTCGCTGGTCGCGCCGATGCAGGGCACCGTCGTCAAGGTCGCCGTCGAGGAGGGCCAGGAGGTCGCCGTGGGCGATCAGGTCATCGTCGTGGAGGCCATGAAGATGGAGCAGCCGATCACCGCCCACAAGGCGGGCATCATCACCGGCCTCACGGTCACGGTCGGCGGTCCCATCGGGTCCGGCGAGGTCGTCGCCGAGATCAAGGACGCCGCAGCCGAGTAGCCCCGTCCCAGATCTGCGGGCCCCTGCACCGTTCCACCGCGTGGAAACCGTGCAGGGGCCCGCACATCTGGGTTAGCGGCGGGCCCGGGGTGGCGGCTGGACGCTGTCGACCTCGCCGTACGCGATGCCCGCAGCCCACACGATGAGGGTGACGCCGAGCCAGGTGCCCCAGCCGTGGATCGAGAACCCGGACCCCGGCACGACGACCTCGGTCAGCAGCAGGCCCAGGAACGTCAGCACGAGCCCACCGAGGATCGTGTAGCCGCGGGCGAACCGGTTGACGGTGCTGATCACCACGCCGCGCAGCACCACCGTCAACGCCGTGAACAGGACCACGGCCACGACGAACCAGCCGAAGTGGACGTCGAAGTGGTCGAAGACCCATGCGGCGATGGCCAGCGATGCGGTGTTGGCGACGGCCGAGATCGCGATGGACTTGAGGACGTCGGGCATGGTCCCGAGTATCCCAGATCCGGCTCGTCCGTTCCGCCACCGACCACCACGACGATCAGGTGCGTGACACGGTCACCGAGCCGCCCGCCTCCCGCGTGATGTGTCCGTGCGCGAACCAGGCGCGGTAGCGGTTGCCCGAGATCCGGGCCATGCGTCGGGTGGGCGCCCCGAGGGCACCCTTCTCCCGGCCGAGGGCGCGGTACCTGGCGTCGACCGGTCCCCACACGGCGTAGCCACGCGTCGACGTCCGCCTGACCTGGTAGATCGTGCCGTGCGCGAAACGCTGCAGCCTCACCCTCGAGCGGCTGGTGGCGCGTTCCCTGCCCCGGGGCACGCCCAGCACGCCGGACTGCTCGCCGACGGCGGCGTACTCCCGCCGGAACCTGCCGGCGACCGAGAACGTGCCCGACCGCGACGAGTAGAGATCGAGCCGGCGCAGCCGCGCCTTGCGTCCACTCGCACCGGACGAGAACGGGTACTCGCCGACCTTGACCGGACCGGTCACCGACCGGGTCAGCTTCGTGGCGCGCGTCTTGATGGCCGACCGGTAGTCCGCGACGTACGCCGCCACCCGGTCGCGCAGGCCGCCCCGGGCGCCGAGCCACGTGTACGCGGCCTGACCGGGGCACGCGGTGCTGACCACGTTGCGGTGGCCCGCGATGCGCTGGAGGCGGTGCGACCCGACGCGGTACCGGCCCGTCGCGGAGTGGAACGTCGTGCCGAGGCGCCAGCCGACGAGCCGGACCATCGCGGCCTGGGCCGCCGCCGTCGGGCGCGAGGACGAGAACGTGCCCATCATCGAGACGCCCATCGTGTACGTGTTGACCCCCTTGTCGCCCGCGTGGGCGCCGCGCACCGCCTTGTCGATGCCACCGCTGCGTCCCTCGAAGATCCGGCCGTACCTGTCGACCAGGAAGTTGTAGCCGATGTCGCACCAGTCGCGCGCCTTCATGTGGTACGCCTGCACGGCCCGGACGATGGACGCGGACTGGGACGCGCTGTAGCTGTTGGTCCCGGCCGTGTGGTGCACGACGACGCCGCGGGTCTCGTTGCCGCGACGGGGCGAGTCGCAGCCGCTGCTCCTGCGCGCACCCCACGTCGACCGCCGGACGATGGCCGGCCTCGCGGTGTACGACGGTGAGCCGTCCGCCACCTGCGTGACCGCACCGGCCGAGGTGTCGTGGAGGGCCGTGCCGGCGTTCGCAGACTCCGCCGGGGACGTCCCGGGGTCGATCGTCGAGACCGAGAGACCCGCCGGTCGTTGGCCGGTCGGGCTGCTGACCCGGACCGCCACGCCGTCCGCATCCCCCGCCCAGAGGGGCTCGGTGCCGTCGCGGCCACCCTCGCCGCCGTCGCTGTCGACGTGCAGCTCCTCCCACGTGCCCCAGGCACCGTCCGCGCGCAGCCGCACCTGCACCGACAGACCCGCGTCGTCGAAGCCACGACGCCAGGTCACGCCGACCAGGTTGAAGTCGTCAGTGCGGCGCCTCGGGAGCTCCGCCACGACGTCCGCGGCGGCCTCCTGAGGGGCTGCCGGCACCGCGGCGGTTCCCACGTCGACCGGCTCGACCTGCTGGACGTCAGCAGTCCGCAGGTCGCCGGGGCGCGTCCCGTCGGCCTGGGCGACGTACGTCGTCGACCCGACCAGCACCAGCCCCGCGATGGCTCCCGTGATGAGGCGCATCGTCCGACGATAACCCGCATCGGCCCGGAAAGCCCGGGTCGCGGGGGCTAGAAGCGGAACCAGTTCGACTTGAGCCCGAACGCCCAGCGCGCGTCGTCGCCGGAGATCGTGACCGTCTTCGACGAGCCGACCAGGTTGATCGACGTGACCCGGCCGCCCCAGTCACCGGCGCCGGAGCGCTTGGTGATCTTGAGCTGCTTGAGCTTGCCGATCGCCGGGTAGGCCTTCTGGATCGTCGAGGCCGACACCGTCGTGCTCCACGCGTGGTTGGCGTTGCCCGACCAGTTGTCGTACGGGTCGACGACTGCCTTGAGGTAGGGCTGGGAGCCCTTCGACGTGTAGCCGCCCGACGAGGACGAGAACTGGGTCAGCGCCGGGGTGCCGTTGTAGGTGAGGATCTTGTTGGTGGTCCCGCGGACCGCCGCGTCGGTCGTCGCCGTCTCCCGCGACGCGCCTCCGTACACCTGGCACGCGGTGGTGCTGCAGATGTCGTAGTAGCGCTTGGGGGCCAGGCTGCGGACCCCGTAGGTACGGGCGGCGACGGCCTGCGCCTTGAGCGCCTCAGGCTTCCAGCCGGCCGGCATCTCGGCCGCGATGACGCCGCGGACGTAGTGGTCGATCGGCAGGACGTTGACCGTGTCGCGCTTGGTCGAGCCCTTCGCGGGGAGCGCCGAGCGGATCGCGCCGCGGTACTTCACGGTCGAGCCGTTGGGCATGATGAGGCGGATCCGCGACGGGCCCTCGAACTGGCCGTCACCGGTCCAGCGGATGGACTTGTACGCCTTGAAGGTGCCGGTGGTCTTGTACTGCAGCGCCGACTGGGTCTTGCGGTTCGAGACCTTGGTGATGCGCCACTTCTTGACCTTGGCGCCCTTGATCTTGGTCGGCAGCTTGGCCTTGTAGCCGCTCGTGATCTTGCGGAAGACCAGTCCCGAGGCGCCGACGATGTCGACCGGGTCGGTGGTGTCCTGCGAGATCAGCACGCGGATGTTGCCGCCCTTGGTCGCGAGCTTGGTGCCGGGGTAGTACGTCGACAGGATCGCGGGGTACTTGACGCCCTTGCGGGCAGCGCCCTCGGCGCCGTACTGGCTCATGCCGATCCCGTGGCCGTACCCGTGGCCCTTCACCGTGACCTTGCCCGAGCTCGGGACCGTGGCCGTGGTGCCCACGGACGCCCCGGCGAGGTCGAAGGCGAGGTCTGCGGACCAGGCACCGACGACGGAGCCCTTGGCCGCGCGGACCCTGAGGAAGTAGCCCGTGCCACTGCTCGGCTTCATGTCCGACAGCAGCGTCGTGGTCACTGCCCCGACGCGGACCGAGCGCGTGCAGGAGCCGGCGCCCTTGGACGTGGCGAGGCAGACGTCGTACGCGGTGGCGCCGCTGACGGCCGCCCACCGCACGCGGGTCGAGTGCGTGCCGGCGGTCACCGTCACGCCCGACACCGTGGCCGGCTTCGGCACGGCCTGGAGCTGCACCGTCTTGGGCGTGCCCTGCCACGCGGTGAGCGGGTTCCCCGAGGCGTCCAGCGCCCGGACCCACGCGTACTGCACGGAGCCGCCGGCCAGACCGGTGAGCTTCGCCGAGGGGGACGTGACGGAGACGCAGCCGGCACCGCACGTGGCGGGCACGGTGGCGGTGGTCGAGGTGCGCACCTCGTACGTCTTGGCGCCCGAGACCGCGCGCCACGCCAGGGTGAACCCGGTCGAGGTGACGGCCGACGTCGTGCGGCCGGCGATCTGGGTGGTGACGGTGCCGGTCGACAGACGCTTCTCCACGCTGTCGCGCAGGCCGCCGGACGCCGACAACCAGGCGTACGCCGCATTGCCCGGGCACTCGGTGCCCACGACGTTGCGGTGGCCCGCGATCCGGTTGAGCGTCTTGCCGCCGAGCGAGTACGTGCCCTTGGCCTTGAGCTTGAAGGAGGCGAAGCGCCACGACACCAGGTCGACGACGGCTGCCTTCATCGCGGCGGACGGGGCGGTCGTGCTGAACGTGCCCATCAGGGAGACGCCCATGGTCTCCTGGTTCACCATGTCGTTGCCCGAGTGGGCGGCGCGGACGGGCTTGGTCGTGCCGCCGGCGCGTCCCTCGAAGATCTGGCCGTACTTGTCGACCAGGAAGTTGTAGCCGATGTCGCACCAGCTGCGGGCCTTGACGTGGTACGCCTGCGTGGCCTTCACGATGGCCTTGGACTCGCCCTTGGTGTACGTGTTGTTGCCTGCGGTGTGGTGGATGACGGCACCGCGCGTGGTCTTGCCGTAGACGGGGCTGTCGCACGTGCCGGAGCCGGTGGCGCCCCACGACGACCGCGAGACGATCCCCGGCTTGGCGACCGTGGCGGTCTCGGTCACGTCGATGACCGGGGACACCGAGGCGTCCTCGTCCGACGTGTCGGCCTCGGGGTCGATCGTGCTGAGCGAGAGGCCCTGCGGCTTCGCGTCCGGGGTCGACGCGACACGCACCTGCGCACCGTCGGCGGCGCCCACCCACTGGGGCTCGGTGCCGGGCCGGCCGCCCTCCTCGGGCGCCGGGTCGGTGTGCAGCTCGGTCCAGGCGGACCAGGTGCCGTTGCTGCGCCAGCGCGCCTCGATCCGCGTGCGGGACTCGTCCAGACCGCTCTCCCACGTCACGCCGAGCATCGAGAACGGAGCGACGTCGGTGTCCTTCAGCTCCGCGACGAGCGTCGTGGCGCCCTCGGCCTCGTGACCGTGGTCGTCGTCCTGGGCCTGGGGTGCCGGCACGCGTTGCGCGGGGGCACGCGACGGGATGTCCCGCTGAGCCACCTGGGCCGGGCGGACGGGTGCGGGCGGGGCCGACACGGCGCCGGGCGCGCCGCCGGTCACCTGGGTGCCGTCGGCGTGCGCCGCGACGGGCATGAGCATGCCGCAGGTGACCGCGGCAACAGCGATGAGGCAGGGCGTGCGACGAGCCGAGCGCCAGGGAAGCATGGGGGAAGTCCGTTCCTGTGGCAGATGTGACGGGTGTGACAGATGGGGTCGAGCACTGATTATGCTCATAATTTTTCGTGAAATGCGACCGAAAAACCGCAGAACGACGAACTACATGACTGTCATTCCTGCAATCGCAGGGGGGCGGTGTCAGATGAGTGGGTGGAGCCGGCGGGCCGCCTCGGCGACCGAGCCGGACATCGACGGGTAGACCGTGAACGCGTCGGCCACCTGGTCCACCGTCAGGGAGGCCGAGACCGCGATCGACAGTGCGTGGATGAGCTCGCTGGCCCGCGGACCGACGACCACGCCACCGACCACGACGCCCATCCCGCGGCGCGAGAAGATCTTGACGAAGCCGTCGTGGACCCCCTGCATCTTGGCACGTGCGTTGCTCGCGAGCGGGAGCATGGCCGTGTCGATCTGGAAGTCGCTCTCCTCGACCTGCTTCTGCGACATCCCGACGGTGGCGATCTCCGGTGAGGTGAAGACGTTGCTCGAGACCTTCGCGAGGTCGAGGGGATGGACCGCGTCGCCGAGCAGGTGGGACATCGCGATGCGTCCCTGCTGGGCAGCGACCGAGGCGAGCATCAGCACGCCGGTGCAGTCCCCCGCGGCGTAGACGCCGCGGACATTGGTGCGGGAGACCCGGTCGACCTTGATGAAGCCGCCGCCGTCCAGCACCACGCCGAGCTCCTCGAGCCCCAGCCCCTGCGTGTTGGGGATCGAGCCGAGGGCCAGGAGGCAGTGCGAGCCGGAGACCGTCCGGCCGTCGGTGAGGGTGACGAGCACCCCCTTGTCCGTGCGCTCGACCGATGCCATGCGCGAGTTGCCCATGACCGTCATGCCCCGGCGGGTGAAGACGTCCTCGATGACGTTGGAGGCGTCGGCGTCCTCACCGGGCAGCACGCGGTCACGGCTCGAGACGAGGGTGACCGCGGCGCCGAGACCGTTGTAGGCGCTGGCGAACTCCGCACCCGTGACGCCCGAGCCGACCACGATCATGTGCTCGGGGAGCTCCTGCAGTCCGTACACCTGCTCCCACGTGAGGATGCGCTCGCCGTCGGGCTGCGCGTCGGGGCTGATGCGGGGATGCGCACCGGTGGCGACGAGGATCGCGTCGGTCTCGATCCGCTGCCTGCCCTCGGCCGTCTCCACGATCACCGAGCCCGCGCTCTCGATCGTCGCGGTGCCGGCGATCATCGTCACGTCGCTCGCCGCGAGCCGCTCGGCGATGTCGTCCGACTGCGCCTTCGCGAGGCTCAGCACGCGCGCGTCCACCACCGCCAGATCGGCCCGGACCGACGACGGCACCTTCACGCCCAGCTCGGCCGAGCTGCTCACGTCGGTCAGCAGGTCGGACGTGGCGATCAGCGTCTTGCTCGGCACGCAGTCGGTCAGGACCGTCGACCCGCCGATGCCGTCGCGCTCGATGAGCGTCACCTCGGCACCGAGTCTCGTGGCGACCAGCGCCGCCTCGTATCCACCAGGTCCGCCGCCGACGATCGTCACATGAGCCACGCGGTCATTGTCGCGCACGGTGACGGGCTGGGGCCAATCGCGGCCGGCGGGCTACCGCCCGTACTGGTCGAGGTACGTCGTCATCTCCGCGAAGATGCCGCCGTTCAGCCCGAAGACGGCCTTGACCTCGGCGAGGATGCGCTCGCGTTCGTCGGCTCCGAGCGGCAGGGCGTCCAGGCGCGCCCGGTACGCGTCCTTGTAGAGCTTGGGCTTGGGCACCGCGTCGAACGAGTAGAACGCGACGCCGGCCCCGTCCAGGTCGAACTCGCGGGTGATGATGCGGCCGATGGCCTGACCACCGGACAGGTCGCCCAGGTAGCGCGTGTAGTGGTGCGCGATGAACAGGCCGCCCCACGACGTGGACTGCTGGATGCGCGCGACGTACGCGTCGGTGGCCGGGCTGGCGACGACCGTGGCACCCCAGTGCTCGATGTCCGCGTCGAGGGCGGCGAGCCGCTCGATCGCGGGGTCAATGACCGCCGACGCCAACGGATCGTCGCGCAGCTCGCGCGCGGCGTCCTCCAGCGCCTCGTAGACCCGGCGCAGCAGGCCGAGGAAGTGGGCGTAGCCGGCCGCGTTGATCCGTCCGGCCAACAGTTCGGACATGAAGCTCGAGCCCTCGGCGGCCGTGTGCTCGGCCTGCGAGCCGGTGCGCAGCAACGCCGAGAGGGCGGGGGCCGGGTTCTCGGCGGTCACGGTCGTGTCGCGCTCGAGCGAGCCGCCGAGGATCTTGGGCATTGTCGTAATGTACGGCAGGTGATGACCACCGAACTCGCCCGCCAGGCCGCCGACGCATTGCGCGAACGTACGGGTGGAGGTGACCACGACATCGCCCTGGTGATGGGCTCGGGCTGGCTCCCCGCAGCCGACGCGCTCGGCGCCCCCGACCACGAGGTGCCCCTGGCCGAGCTGCCCGGGTTCAGCGCTCCCGCGGTCGCCGGTCACGGTGGCACGGTGCGCTCGGTGACGGTCGGCGACAAGCGCCTGCTGATCTTCCTCGGCCGCACCCACTTCTACGAGGGCAAGGGCGTCGCGGCCGTCGTCCACGGCGTCCGCACGGCGGCCGAGGCCGGCGTCAAGACGCTCGTGCTGACCAACGGGTGCGGCGGGCTCAACCCGGCCTGGTCCCCCGGCACGCCCGTGCTGATCAGCGACCACATCAACATGACGGCGACGTCGCCGCTCGAGGGCGCGAACTTCGTCGACCTCACCGATCTGTACTCCTCACGGCTGCGCGCGCTCTGCAAGGAGGCCGATCCCAGCCTCGACGAGGGCGTGTACGTGCAGCTGCCCGGCCCGCACTACGAGACGCCCGCGGAGATCGGCATGGTGCGCGCGATCGGCGGCGACCTGGTCGGCATGTCGACCGCGCTCGAGGCCATCGCCGCCCGCGCCGCGGGGCTCGAGATCCTCGGCATCTCCCTGGTCACCAACGCCGCCGCCGGCATGACCGGTGAGCCGCTCAACCACGAGGAGGTGCTCGCGGCCGGCAAGTCCGCCGCGACCCGCATGGGCCAGCTCCTCGGCGACGTGCTGCCGAGGATCTGATGAAGGTCCTCGTCACGGGCGCGGCCGGCTCGATCGGCCGCACGCTCGTGCGGGGGCTTCCCGCCGCCGGCCACGAGCTGCGCGGCCTCGACCTGGTCGCCGCCGACACGGACGGCTGCGCGCTGGGCTGGGTCACCGGCGACTGCCTCGACCCGGCGGTCGCGTCGGAGGCCGTCCGGGGCGTCGACGCCGTGGTCCACCTGGCCGGCAACCCCGACGAGGACAGCCTCCCCGCCAGCCTGGAGTCCCACGTGCACGCGACCGCGCGCCTGCTGGACGCGATGGTGGAGCACGGGGTGGGACGGATCGTCTACGCCAGCAGCAACCACGCGGTCGGTCAGACGCCGCGCAGCGAGCTGCTGACCACCCACGTGCCGCCCCGCCCCGACACGTTCTACGGGGTCGCGAAGGTGGCCGCCGAGGCGCTGCTGAGCCTCTACGCCGACCGGCACGGCATCGCCGCGACCGCGCTGCGCATCGGCACGTTCGAGGAGCGCCCGAGCACCGTGCGCGCCCTCTCGACCTGGCTGTCGCCCGACGACGCCGTCCGGCTGGCCGACGCAGCGGCACGCCGGACGTCCGGCGGTCTCGAGGTCGTGTACGGCGTGTCGGCCAACACCCGCGGCTGGTGGGACCTGCGTCCCGGCCGTGCTTTGGGGTACGACCCACAGGACGACGCCGAGACGTACGCCGACCTGGTGGCCCCCCGACCCGAGGACGACGACGATGCAGCCCACGTCGGCGGCCCCTTCGTCACCGATCCGCCCCGACCTGCTTTCTGAAGGGAATCCCATGACCGACGACCTCGTCGCCCGCGCCCAGGACTGGCTGTCCCAGGACCCCGACCCCGCGACCCGCGCCGAGCTGCAGGAGCTGCTCGACGCCGGTGACACCGCAGGCCTGGAGGACCGGTTCTCCGAGCGCCTGCAGTTCGGCACCGCGGGACTCCGCGGCGCCCTCGGAGCCGGACCGAACCGGATGAACCGCGTCATCGTCGCGCAGGCCGCCGCCGGCCTGGCGGCATACCTGCTCGAGCACGGTTCCTCCCCCTCGGTGGTGGTCGGCTACGACGCGCGCCACAACTCCGACGTGTTCGCCCGTGACACCGCCGAGATCATGGAGGGCGCGGGCGTGCACGCGTTCCTGCTGCCCACGCACCTGCCGACCCCGGTCCTCGCCTTCGCGATCCGTCACCTCGGCTGCAGCGCCGGCGTCATGGTCACCGCCTCGCACAACCCGCCGCAGGACAACGGCTACAAGGTCTACCTCGAGGACTCCAGCCAGATCGTCCCGCCCGCGGACGCCGACATCTCCGCGGCCATCGACGCGGTGGGCCGCGTGGACGAGATGCCGCGCAGCGACGCGTACGAGACCCTCGGCCCCGAGGTTGCCGAGGCGTACGTCGAGGCCGTCGTCGCCCTGCCGCAGGACGGTCCGCGTGACGTGGTGGCCGTCTACACCCCGATGCACGGCGTCGGTCGCGACACCTTGGTCGAGGCCGTGGACCGCGCCGGCTTCCCGCCGCTGCACGTCGTGGCCGAGCAGGCCGAGCCCGACCCGGACTTCCCGACCGTCGCGTTCCCCAACCCCGAGGAGCCCGGGGCGATGGACCTGGCGCTGAAGCTCGCGTCGAACGTCGGTGCGGACATCATCGTGGCCAACGACCCGGACGCCGACCGCTGCGCCGTCGGCGTGCGGGACGGCGAGTCGTACCGGATGCTGAGCGGCGACCAGGTCGGCGCGCTGCTCGCGGAGTTCCTGCTGCAGCGTGGCGTCACGGGCACGTACGCCGCCTCGATCGTCTCCTCCGACCTGCTCGGGCGGCAGGCCGCGGCGTACGACCAGCCCTGGGAGCAGACGCTCACCGGGTTCAAGTGGATCGGGAAGATCCCGACCCTCGCCTTCGGCTTCGAGGAGGCGCTCGGCTACAGCGTCGCCCCCCACATCGCCCGCGACAAGGACGGCGTGTCGGCGATCGTCACGGTCCTCGAGATGGCGGCCCGGCTGAAGAGCGAGGGCCGGACCCTCATCGACCAGCTCGACGACATCTACCGCCAGCACGGCCTCCACGCCACCTCGCAGCTCTCGGTGCGGGTCGACGACCTGACGATCATCTCGCGCGCGATGGAGGTGCTGCGCACCTCGCCGCCCACGTCCCTCGGCGGGCTGGACGTCACGTCCGTCGACGACCTCGCCGACGGCTACCACGGGCTTCCGTCGACCGACGGCATCCGGCTCGGCCTCGACGGCGGCGCCCGCATCATCTGCCGTCCGTCCGGCACCGAGCCGAAGCTCAAGTGCTACATCGAGGTCGTCATCCCCGTGACCGACTCCATCGACGAGGCCCGGGACGTGGCAGACACGCAGATCGCCGGCATCAAGACCGACCTCGCGGAGGCACTGGGGATCTGACCCCTCGCGGCGGCGGACCGGTGGCCCGTCCCGCGCCTACGCTGTCCCCCATGAGCACAGCCCCCGCCCCCGCGCGGCGTCCCAGTGCCCGTCGCTACGTCCTCGCGGGGGTCCTGGCGGCCGTCGCGCTCGTGATCGCGACGGTGGTCGCGGTCGTCATCGGACGGGCCCTCGGTGGCTACGACATCGCTCCCCTGCCCGCGGGCGCTCCCGCGACCGTCACGGTGGGTGAGCGCGGCGAGGCGATCTGGGTCTCGCCGCAGGAGGCCACCGGCACGTGCACCTCGACGGACGTCGAGACCGGCGCCTCCTCGATCTGGAACGGGACCGCGTCGAGCATGACGACCACCGATCACGGACGCACGTGGTCCCGGGTCGGCATCGTCCGGGGCGAGCCCGGCTCACGGCACACCGTGACCTGCACCGGAAGCAGCGCTGCCGACGTCTTCGGGCACGCCGCCAACCCCCGTGTGGCCCGCTACGTCACGATCGGCGTCGTCGGCGGCGGCACGGCGGGCGTGCTCGGTCTCGCCGGGTTCGTGCTGGCCCTCGTCACCGCGATCCAGCGCAGCCGTCGACCGGCCTGATCACTGGGCCAGGACGGCTCGCACGAGGCACACGAAGCCGGCGGTCGTCAGCACCGAGCGCACGTGGTTCCACCTGACCCACGTCGCCTCGAACTGCCGGCGCAGCACCGAGGCGTCCGCCGTGCCGGCCGCCAACGCGTCGTTGCGCGGCACGTTGACCGCCGCGGTCACGACGAACGCACCGAGGGCGTAGAGCAGGGCACCCGCGACCGTCCACCACCGCGCGTCGCTGTCCCATCCTGCGACCACCGCCGCCACCGCGGCGGCCGTCGGCCCGACCAGCACGACCCCGAAGACCGGGTTGAGGATCGCGACGTTGACGGCCCGCATCGCCTGGACGAAGACGGCGTCGTCGGTCCGTCGCAGGCCGGGCATGACCGCGTACGAGAACGCCGCGAACAGCCCGGCCGACAGGCCCGTCAGCACCACGGCCACGGTCAGGAGCGTCTCGGCCATGCCGCCATTGAACCCCACGCCGCGCCGAAAGGACCCGGGCCCCGCCCTACTTCTTCCGCACCTTCACCGTGAAGCTGGTCGAGGACGCCTTCGCGACCCCGTTGCCGGAGAACGTCGCGGTCACCTTCTTGGCCGGGCCCGACGAGCTGAACGTGCCGATCCGGATGCGCACCGCACCCTTCCTGACCGTCCCGGTGTAGCTCTTGCCGCTCGCCCGCACGGTCACCGTGCCGCCGTCGACCGTGAACCCCTTGCCGGTGACCGACAGCTCGACGAACGGCTTGGTGCGGTTCTTGACGATCCTGCTCGGGGTGACCGCGGTCCTCCTGATCGTCGTGGCCGCCTTGGCCACCGTGATCGTCACGGTGGCGGAGCCGGGGTCGAAGTCGTCGTTCCCGGCGTAGAAGACCGTCAACTGCGTCCTGCCGACCGGCAGCGTGCTCGACAGCGCGACCCTCGCCGTCCCGTCAGCGAGCGTGCCGAGACCCACGAGGTCGTCGCCGGCTGCGACGTACACGAAGCCGGACGAGCCCTTCTCGCCCGTCACCGTGAGCGTCGCGCTCGTGCCGTAGGTCGCCGCCCCGACCGTCGCGCTCAGGCCGCTGGTGGCCCGCAGGACCTGCGTCGTCACGGTCGCGCTCGAGGCCGCGTGCTCCGCGTCCCCGCCGTACGAGACGGTGAGCGAGTGCGTGCCGATCGACAGGCCGGGGACGACGACGTCAGCCTCGCCGTTCGTGAGGGTGCCGGTGGCGATCGGGTCGCCGTCCTCGCTGACGGTCACGGTCCCCGTGGCGCGGGTCGTGCCCCCGCCGACCGTCACGGCGACCGTGAGGTCCTTGCCGGCTCGGATCGATGCTGGTGCCGTCGCCGTGGTGGTGGAACCGGCCGCGTCCGGGGTCGCGGTGAAGCCGACGAGCTCCGGATCGTGGTCGCTCGCCCGGTACGGGTCGGCCGTGTAGAGATCGGTCGCGTTGTAGTTGTGGCGGCTGTACTCACGGGCCAGCGCCTCGTACGCGTTGATGTTCCAGATGTCCGCGCCCGTGACCCGCTCGTACGCCGCGGCGGAGGCGAAGACGTGGTCGAGCGAGCCGACCATCCCGTCGAACTGGTAGGTCTCCTTGTTCGTCCTCTTCGCCGGGACGTTGGTGTAGCCGGCCTCCTCGATGATGCGGACCGGGTCCTCCTTGTTGTACGCGTTGAAGTCGCCGGTCAGGAAGACCTTGTCGGTGCCGGCCGACGTGCCGAAGCGATCGGCGAAGGCGACGAGAGCCGTGGCCTGCAGCACGCGCGAGTGGTTCGAGGCGCCCTGGCCGTCGCCCTGGTCGCTGTCCTGTCCGCTGCCCGAGCCCTTGGACTTGAAGTGGTTGACGATGACCGCGAACGTCGAGGCGGCGGAGCCGCCGGTGGGCCTGAACGCCTGCGCCAGCGGCTGGCGGGCGTTGGCGAACGCCGGGTCGTCCAGGATCGACGACGCTCCCACGGTCGAGACGACCTCGAGCTGGTAGATGAACGCCGTGCGGATGACGTCCTCGCTCGCCGGCAGGGTCGACGGGGACGGGACGAACGCCCAGCGCTTCTCGCCGGCAGCGGCGTTCAGGGCGTCGACCAGGGTGCTCAGCGCCTCGTCCCGGTCGGCCGCGGGGTCGACCGACCTCGAGTTCTCGATCTCCTCGAGCGACACGACGTCGGCGTCGAGGGTGTTGATCGCCGTGACGATCTTGGTCTGCTGGCGCGCGAGGTCGTCATCCTCGGCCGCGCCGCGCGGACCGTTGTTGGTGCACGTGTTGGCGGTGACCGGGTTGCCGGCCCGGTCCTTGTACGTCGTGCAGGTCCCGAGGCCGGCCTTCTCGAAGTCGGCCGCCGTCGTGGAGAAGTAGTTCAGGACGTTGAAGGTACCGATCCGGACGTCCCCACCGACCGCGGCGGGTGCCGCGGTGCGGGTCGCGCTGAACGTGACGGGCTCCTTGCCGGTCGAGGTCAGGTGCTGGGTGGGCTGCAGCTT
The DNA here is from genome assembly GCF_003065605.1 of Aeromicrobium chenweiae. Classification (GTDB taxonomy): domain Bacteria; phylum Actinomycetota; class Actinomycetes; order Propionibacteriales; family Nocardioidaceae; genus Aeromicrobium; species Aeromicrobium chenweiae. Next base: position 2,892,894 of record NZ_CP026952.1, read on the forward strand.
CCAGACGTTGTTGCGCCAGTCCAGGACGACCGGGTCGACGAACGTGACGGCCGCACCGACGCGCACCTCGTTGTCGGGTCGCAGCCAGGGCATCGCGATGCCCTGGTTGGCTGCGGACAGGAAGTTGATCGACGCGCCGTCGTCGAGGTTGACGAGCCGCTGCTGGTTCTCCGCCAGCAGCGCCTTCGCCGGATCGCCGGGGGCGACGACGTTGGTGGGCGTCTGCAGCGGCTGCGTGCCGTCGGCGAGCCCGATCTCGCCGTACTGGTTGGTCGCGTAGTTGTCGGTGACCGTCATGACGGACTGCGGCAGCAGCAGCATCCCCTCCAGCGACTCGCGCTGCTTCTCAGACAGGGGGAAGGACACCGTCGCCGGCGCGACCGGTTCGTGCGCCTCGGACAGCCTGCTGAAGCCCCCGGCGGTCGTCGTGAGCTCGGTCAGGCCGTTGAACTCCGAGACGGGGCCGGTGACCTCGACCAGGTCGCCCTTCTCGACGCCGGCGGCGAAGGCCGAGCCGTGCACGAACACGCCGTCGGACGCCGTGTGGCCGGCCAGGTCGATCGCGCCGCCGGTGCCGGGCGTCTGGATGTACGCGCCGTTGAACCCGCCGGTCGCGTAGACCGCGGTGACGACCCCCCGGGTGGTGACCGTCGTGCCCACCAGCGGGCTCGCCGCGCCAGCCCCCTGGATCTCGCTGATCGTCGCGTCCACGGGATCGGCCGGCGGGTCGACAGGGCCGCCGCCGGAGTCCCCGGGACCGTCGCACGCGGCGCCGCACGCGGTGGGGCTCGGCGCACCGGTCGCGAAGTCGGCCGCGTTGTCGTCCGAGTCCTGGCCGGCGACCTTGCGGTTGATCGAGGACGTGAGACCACCCGTGACGGCTCGCGCGGTGCCTTCGAAGAGGTTCGCGGTCGTCCCGTAGCCGACCAGGTCGACCAGGTTGGCATCGGTCAGCGAGGTCGTGAGGGTGGCGGTCGACCGGGACAGGGCGACGACGCCGCTGCCCCCGGCGCTGTTGAGGCCGGTCTCGGGGGTGACGTCGGCGGGCACCGCGGCGCCGGGGCTCGTCGCCGCGTTGTTGCTCGCTCCCCGGACCACCAGGGTGCCGCCCGGCTCGAGGTGCTTGTCGCCCAGCTCGGTCTTGCCGGTGAAGGCGGCGCCGGTCGCGGACTTGTACTGCAACGACCAGCCGTTGACGCTGATGTCGTGGTCGGTCGGGTTGTGGAGCTCGAAGAAGCGGTTGGCGTACGAGGCGCCCGTGCTGCCGCCGTTGTTGTAGATCTCGTTGATGACGAGGGTGTCGCCGGCCGGTGCCGCCGTGGCGGAAGCCACGGGGACCGCGACGAGTGAGGCAACCGAGACGGCCGCTGCGGCCGCCCATCGCGTGACGATCGATGTCAACATGTGCTTCCCCGAGTTCTGGACGTGTCGTGCTGATGGGCGTACGGGCGGTGCGGGTCCCGGGGCGGCGCGTGGCCGCCCCGGGAGCCCCAGCCGCTACTTGCTGCGGACCTTGACCGTGAAGGTCGTGGACGATCCCTTGGCGACGGTCGTGCCGCCGTAGGTCGCCGTGACCTTCTTCGCCGCACCCTTCGAGGTGAACTTCCCGAGCCGAATGCGGACCGTGCCGTTCTTGACCGTTCCGACGTAGTTCTTGCCGCTCTGGCGCAGCGTCACCGTGCCGCCGTTGACGGTGAACCCCTTGGCGGACACCGAGAGGGTCACGAACGGCTTGGTGCGGTTCTTGACGATCTTGGTCGGGCTGACCGACACCTTCTTGAGCGTCGTGGCCGCCTTGGCGATGGTCAGCGACGCGGTCGTGCTGGTCGGGTCGAACTTCTCGTCGCCGCCGTAGTAGACGTCGAGCGAGTGGGCACCCGGCGTCAGCACCGTGCCGTCCAGTGTGACCGTGCCGGTGCCGGAGCGCAGGAAGCCGAGACCGACGACGCTCCCCTTCTCCGTGACGTACACCAGCCCGGACGCCTCGGGATCGGCCGTGACCTTCACCGTGCTGGGCGTGCCGTAGGTGCCGTTCGTGGCGACGGCCCCGAATCCGGACCCGCCCTTGACGATGTCGATCGTGCCGGCGTCAGCCGTCGAGGCCGTGTGCGCGGCGTCGCCGGAGTACGCCACCGTGAGTGCGTGCTCGTCGGCCGTCAGCCGGCTGGCGAGGACCTCGACCGATGCCCGGCCGCCGACCAGCTCAGCCGTCCCGAGGACCACGTCGCCCTCCTTCACGGAGACCGTTCCGGTCGGGGTGACCTCGGCACCGGCTGCGGACGCGACCGCGGTCTCCACCGTGAACGTCGTCCCGGTCTTCGCCCGCGTCGGCGCCGTGCCGGTGACGGTCGACGCGATCTTGTCCACGGACAGCGGGATGCTGACGGTGGTGTTGGTGGGTGCCGCGGTCGCGGTGAGCGTCACGTCGCCGACCGCACCGGCCGGCAGGTCGAACGTGATCGTCGACGATCCGGCCGTGACCGGGAAGTCGCCGAGGTCGACCGTCGTGTCCCCGTACGTCAGCGTGGTGGCGACCGTGGTGTTGGCCGGGCTGTTGCGCGACGTCAGGTTGAGCCTGGGCAGGGTGACCGACACCGTGCCGAGCGCCCGGTAGGAGCTCTTGACGCCGGTCACCTCGACCGCGTGGGCCGAGAAGTCCGGGGTGATCGGGCTGTTGCTCGCGATGTAGTCGTTGAAGCCGGTGTAGTCCACGAGGCCGCTGTCGACGGCCGTGCCCTCGGTGAACGCGTGGAAGTTGTCACCTCCGGAGGTCAGGAACGACGGCACCGCAACCTTGATCGAGTCGGTCGGCTGGACGACCTTGCCGTTGATCGTGATCGAGGTGATGCGGTCGCCCTCGGGCCGGGTGGAGTCGAACGTGTACGTGAGGTTCTTCGACATGCCGAGCTGCAGGTACGCACGCGTCGGCACGGTGCCGTCCGCGTTGCGCTGCCACTGCTGCTCGAAGACCTTCTTCAACGAGGTGCCCGTGAGCGTCACGGTGCTCAGCTGGTTGGCGAAGGTCAGGACGCTCAGCGCCTCGGAGAACAGGATCGTGCCGGGCGCGTCGGGGGCGGCACCTGCGGCGTACAGCAGGTCGGCCCGCACGCCTCCGGGGTTGTTCAGGCCGATGTCAGCACCTGCCGGCGTCTTGGAGACGCTGGCGCGCAGCGACTCGGCGATCAGGTTGCTCAGGGTCGACTCGGCGCCACGGTTCTCGGTGGTGCCCGTGTACGCGCGGGTGAGGTCGGCGGTCTGCGAACCGACCGGCTTGCTGCCGATCTCCGCGGCGTACGCGATCGCGGCGTCCGTGATCGTCTTGACCGCGGCGACGCGGGGGTAGGCCGTCGTCAGGTCCCCCGTGGCCGCCGTGGTGCGCGCCTGGTTCTTCTTGGTGTAGGCCGTGACCGCGTCCGTGTCGGGGTCGAACGTGAGCTTGATCTGGCCGACGTTCGTGCCGTAGTTGCCGGTCTGCAGCACCGGGCGGGTCTTGCCGGCCTCGCCGGGGACGGGGGCGTCGTAGGCGTACGCCTGGTGGGTGTGGCCCATGAAGATCGCGTCCACCGCGGGATCGGTCTGCTCGACGACCTTCTTGAACACCGGGCTGGCCGCGGCGTTCTGGTCGAGCGTCTTGGTGCCGTCCGGTGCGCCCTCGTGGATCGAGGCGACGATGACGTCGGGCTGCTGCGCGGCCGGGAGCGCCTCGATCTCGTCGACCGTGTCGTTGATCGAGTCGACCGGGTCGGCGAACGTCAGGCCCTGGATGCCCGACGGCGACACCAGCGACGGGGTCTCCTCGGTGACGGCACCGATGACCGCGACGTCGACGCCGTCGACCGTGAAGGTCTCGTACTTCTTCAGCAGCGGGGTCTTGTCTGCCTTGAACGTGTTGGCGGACAGGAACGGGAAGTCGGCGGCGTCCGAGAGGCGTCCGGTCAGGTCGTCCGCGCCCTGGTCGAACTCGTGGTTGCCGGCGGCCGACGCGTCGAGCTCGAGCGCGTTGAGCACGTCGATCGTCGGGATGTCCTTCTGCACCGACGAGGTGAACAGCGAGGCGCTGACGTTGTCGCCCGCCGAGATCAGCAGCGAGCTCGCCGGGTTCTCGGCCCGCAGCTGCTCGACCGTGCCGGCGAACTGGACGGTGTTGGCGTCGATCCGACCGTGGAAGTCGTTGATGCCGATCAGGTTGATGGTGACGTCGTCGGCGGCGTCCGCCGACGTGACGGCGAGCAGCGGTGCGCCGAGGAGCGTCGTGGTGGCGACGACCATCAGGCGGCGGGACAGAGAACTCACGCAGGTACCTCTCCGGGTCGATCGGGGAGGCAGCGCAAATGACTCATCCCCCCGACGAGTGTGCCCCTGAGAGATCTCTCAGGATGTCTTCAGCAAGAAGACCCCGACCCGCGACCGATGTCAACGCGTGCCACGGAGACGGAAGATGACGAATCGATGAAGTTCATCCCCGGTCCCCGCTGAGCCTGACGTTTCTGCGGACACGCCGTCGGCGTGTCTGCAGGAACGTCAGGCCCACCGCGGTCAGTAGGAGGACTCGTCGGTGGAGCCGGACGCGGACCGGCCCGCCTCGCGCGCTGCGGCGTCGTCGAGGATCGTGGCCGTCGCGCTGGTGCCGAAGCGCGTGACGCCGAGGTCGCGCATCTCCAGGAGGGTGTCGAGACCGCGCACGCCGCCGGACGCCTTGACCTGGACCGCGTCGCCCACCGTGGCCCGCATGAGCCGCAGGTGCTCGATCGTCGCCCCTCCCCCGGCGAATCCCGTCGAGGTCTTGACGAACGCGGCGCCGGCCCGCTCGGCCGCCTGGCAGCCGGCCACGATCTCGTCGTCGCTGAGGTACGCGGTCTCGAGGATGACCTTCACGACGTGCTCGCCGGCCGCCGTCACGACCGCGCGGATGTCGTCCTCGACGTCGTCGACCAGGCCGCTGCGCAGGCGTCCGATGTTGAGCACCATGTCGAGCTCGGACGCGCCGTTGTCGAGCGCCTCGGTCGCCTCGGCCACCTTGGTGCGCGTGGTCGTCGTCCCGTGCGGGAACCCGATGACGGCGCAGACCGCGACACCCGAGCCCTCGAGCACCCGGGACGCGTGCGCGACGTCGCTGGGTCGCACGCACGCGCTGAAGACGCCGTACCGGGCGACGAGTGCGAGCTGCTCGTCGACCTCCGCGCGGGTGAGCTCGGGCTTGAGGATGGCGTGATCGATGGTCGCGGCGATCTCGGCGACGGTGACGGGTGAGGACATGCCTCCATCCTAGGAGCGGGCCCCGACTAGGATCGTCCGGTGGGCGCATCCTCCGGAGTCGTGATCGTGGCAGGACCATCGGGCTCCGGGAAGTCCCACCTCGCGGCCCGCCTGGGCTGGCCCGTGCTGCGCCTCGACGACTTCTACCGCGACATCGACGCGCCCGACATGCCGCGGTCGACGCTCGGCATCGTCGACTGGGACCACCCCGGGTCGTGGGACGCCGTCGCGGCGGTCGGCACGATCGCGGAGCTGTGCGCGTCCGGGACCGCCGAGGTGCCGGTGTACGACATCGCCACCAGCCGGCGTACCGGGACGCAGACGCTGACCGTGCCGGACGGCCAGTTCATCGCCGAGGGCCTCTTCGCCCCCGTCATCGTCGACGCCTGCCGCGAGGCCGGCCTGCTCGAGGCCGCGATCTGTCTGCGCCGCCGCCGCACGCTGACGTTCATGCTGCGGCTCTTCCGCGACCTGCGCGAGGGACGCAAGTCGCCGCAGGTGCTGGTGCGCCGCGGCTGGCGGCTCATGCAGGAGGAGCCTCGCATCGTCGCCGAGGCCGTCGCCCACGGCTGCGACCCGATGACGCCCCGCGAGGCACGAGAGCTGCTCACCGCCTGACCGTCAGGCCTCGACCTTGACCGTGGAGTAGGTGAAGTCGCCCGTCACCTGGAGGAGCCCGGTGGGGGCCAAAAGACCGCGCAAGGGGCCGTCGAACGCGGCGGCGACGGACTCGACGTCCCACTGATCGGACGTGAGCGACGGACGCAGGATGGCCGGGCGCCCCACGACCGACAGCTCGGGGCCGTCGATGCGGATCACCTGACCGTTCAGGTGCGTCGAGGCGTCCGACAGCAGATATGCCACGACCGGGGCGTTGTCCTCGGCGGTGGGGAACGCCTGGAGCCGCTCCTCGAGGTCGTTCGTGCCACCCCGCTGGATCAGGACGTCGGCCGTCATCTGCGTCCCGGCCATGGGAGACATCGCGTTGACCCTGACGCCCGTACCCGCCAGGTCGGTGGCCCAGTCGTACGTCAGCGAGGCTGTCGCCCCTTGCTCGCACCGTAGACGGCCGTGTTGCTCAGACCCATGTGCGCGCCGGAGGTGACGTTGACGATCGAGCCGAAGCCCTGGGCCTTCATGCGACGCATCGCGTGGACGCCGCAGAAGATGGCGCCCAGCACGTTCACCTCGATGAGTCGGCGCGTGCGCTCGGCGTCGAGGTCGTCGGACGGGCCGACGAACATGATGCCGGCGTTGTTGACCAGCCCGTCGATCACTCCGAAGGCCTCGACACACGTGTCCACGATCCGCTCGGCGTCCGACGCGTCGGCGACGTTCGCGACGACACCCACGGCGCGCCCGCCGTCCCGCTCGATCTGCCCGACGACGGCGTCGACTGCCGCCTGGTCCAGGTCGTTGACGACGACCGAGGCGCCCTCGCGTGCGGCGAGCCGGGCGGACGCGGCTCCGATGCCGCCCCCGCTGCCGGTGATGACGACGGACTTGCCCTGAAGTGCGGTCATGCTGTTCTCCTCGTTCTCGTTCTCGATGTCGCCGTCGGGGACGGCAGGTTCAGCGTGCGTTCGGGCACGTCAGGTGGTGGTCAGCAGGATCTTGCCGATGTGCTGGGACGACTCGATCAGGCGGTGTGCCGCCGCGGCGTCGTCGAGGGGGAAGGTCGTCTCGATCACCGGCTTGATCGCCCCCGTCTCGAGGGCCGGCACGACATGCTCCACGACCTGGTCGATGATCGCGGCCTTCTCGACGACCGGGCGCGACCGCAGCATCGAGCCCGTGAGACGGACCCGCTTGCGCAGCACGGACCGCAGGTCCACCGAGGCGTCGAATCCGCTCTGGATCCCGACCACGACCAGCCTGCCCTCGACGGCCAGCGCATCGACATTGCGTTGCAGGTAGTCGGCACCGACGATGTCGAGCACGACATCGACCCCGCGCCCGTCCGTCTCGGACAGCACGCGCTGCACGAAGTCCTCGCGGCGGTGGTCGATCACGGCCCGGGCGCCCAGCGACGCGCAGGCCTCCAGCTTGGCCGGGGAGCCCGCCGTGGCGATGACCTCGGCGCCGACCAGGCGTGCGACCTGGATCGCCATGGTGCCGATGCCGCTGCTGCCTCCGTGCACGAGGACCGTCTCACCGGCAGAGAGACCGCCGAGAGTGATCAGGTTGGACCACACCGTCGCGGCGGCCTCCGGCACGGCAGCAGCCTCGACGAGACCGACGCCGCGGGGCACCTCGAACACCTGACCTGCCGGGACGGCGACCTTCTCTGCATAACCGCCGCCGGCCAGGAGCGCGCACACCTCGTCCCCCACCTGCCACCGCGTCACCCCGCGGCCGATCTCGACGATCCGGCCCGAGCACTCGAGCCCCGGCAACGGCGACGAGCCGGCCGGCGGGTCGTACCGACCGCGGCGCTGGCTCGTGTCGGCGCGGTTCACCCCGGCCGCGACGATCTCGATCACGACCTCGCCGTCCTCCGCGCGGGGGTCAGGGACCCGGATCAGCTCGAGCTGGCCGTCCCTGATGCCGATCCCTCTCACGAGAGGCACCCGCAGCCTCGGTGCACAGCGGAGCACCACCGGATCACTGTTGTTGAACCCATGCGTCACACCTCGAAATAGTTATAATGCTTATGTTTAATTACCACGCTACGCCACGCAAGCTCAAGCGGAAGAAGACCTCACATGACAGAACGTTTCAGCGCCGGACGGGGAGCAGTCGTCACCGGAGCCGCCGGCGGCCTCGGCCGGGGTATTGCCGAGCGGCTCCTCACCGAGGGCGTCCAGGTGCTCCTCGTCGACGTCGACCCGGACCGCCTCGGCGACACCGTCGTCGAGCTCTCCGCGCTCGGCCAGGTCGCCGCGGTGAGCGTGGACCTCACCGCGCCGGACGCGCCTGCGACGGTGGTGAGCGCCGCCGCGCAGAACCTCGGATCGATCGACATCTTGGTCAACAATGCCGGGATCGGCGGGTCCACCCACGTGCACGAGGTCGAGGAGCAGCGCTGGCGCGACGTGATCGAGCTCAACCTGCACGCGTCCTTCCGACTCACCCGTGCCGTGCTGCCGGACATGATGCGACGCGAGTACGGGCGCATCGTCAACATCGCCTCCATGAACGGCATGACGGGGTTCCGGCGCAGCTCGGACTACGCCGTCAGCAAGGCGGGCCTCATCGCGCTGACGCGATCGCTGGCCGCTGACTACGGCCGGCACGGGATCACCGCGAACGCGGTGGCGCCCGGCGTCGTCATGACCCCGCTGGCCGAGCGCATGCTGGCGTCCCGTCCCCAGTGGTACACCCGGGCGAACATCGAGCTCAAGCCCATCGCGCGCACGGGCGAGACCGCCGACGTCGCAGCCGCGGTGGCGTACCTCGCCTCGGACGAGGCCGGGTACGTCACCGGACAGACCTTGGCCGTGGACGGCGGACTGACCGCCACCCACTACGTTCCCGACCAGTTCAGCGACGAGAGGTAGCGCGCAGCGGCCGTCCGCCAGGAGCGCGGGCCGGCGGAGGTCCGGCTCAGCGCCAGGCCCAGACCGGGTCGCGCTTCTGGATGAACGCCTGCATCGCCTCGGCCGAGTCCTCGAACGTACGCAGTCGGGTCGTGTAGTCCTGCTCGGTCCGGTAGTTCGCCTCCAGCTCATCGCCCTCGAGCCGCAGGATCGACTCCTTGGCCAGCCGCAGCGCCAGCGGGCTCTTGCTCGCCAGGAGCACGCCGATCTCCCGCGCGCGGTCCAGCGCCTTGCCGGGCGCGACGACCTCCTCGACCGCACCGAGGCGGTGGAAGTCCGCAGCCGACTGGAACGTGCCGGTGAACATCATCATGCGGGCCTTGAAGGGGCCCAGCATGCGGATCGCCTTGCTCGCACCGCCCAGCAGTCCCACGTTGATCTCCGTCAGCGCGAACGACGCGGACTCCGAGGCGATGATGAGGTCGCAGACACCGACGAGGCCGAATCCGGCACCGATCGCCGGCCCCTCGACTGCCGCGATGACCGGCACCGAACAGTGCCGGATCGCGGCCTGCGCCCGACGCCACTCCCAGCCCGCGTCCAGCGTCGCCTCGATCGGCGCGTCCTCGGACACCGCCATCCGAGCCGCGGTCTCGCGCAGGTCGATCCCCGCACAGAAGGCCTTCTCCCCTGCCGCAGCCAGCACGACCGAGTTCACCGAGCGGTCCTGCGACAGAGCGTCGAAGACCGCGACGAGCTCGAGCTGCATCGCGCGGTTGACGGCGTTGACCGGGGGCCTCGACAGCGTGACGACGGCTACGCCGTCCGCCCGCTCCAGCGTGAGGGTCTCCAGCTCGGGCAGCTCTTCGACGGTGGTCATGCGCGATCCTTGAGGTCGTAGTCGGAAAGGTCGGGCTCGATGACCCAGGCGTGGTACTCGTCGAGCCGCCACGGCATGTGGACGTTCTGCCGCCCGTGCTTGTTCACGTAGTAGTTGGTGGTGGTCTTGGGACCCTCGTTCTCCCAGATCAGCTCGGTCGTCGCCTCGTCGAGCCGCTTGTTGTAGTCCTCGAAGACGTCCTGACGGACCTCCATCTCACGGTGCCCGCCCTCGATCATCAGCACGATCGAGCGCGCGACGTAGCGCGACCAGATCTCGACCCACGACAGGAATCCACCTGCGCGCGGCTGAGCGTTCGGTCCATAGAACGCAAAGAGGTTCGGGAACTGCGGGATGGTCATGCCGAGGTAGGCGCGGGCGCCGTCGTGCTCCCACACGTCCTCGAGGGTCGTGCCCCCACGTCCTCGGTAGTCGACCGGCCACATGTACCTCGACACCTCGAACCCGGCCGCGAGCGCGATCGCGTCGAGCGGCGTCTCGTTGCCGTCGTTGTCGACGATCCCCGTCGGCGTGATCCGGGCGATCCCGCTCGTCACGAGATCCACGTTGTCGCGCAGCAGCGCGTCGTACCAGCCGTTGTCGACCACGAGCCGCCGCGCGAGGGGGGCGTAGTCGGGGGTCACCTTCGCGACCAGGTCCGGATCGTGCCCGACCTTGCTGTCGATGTACTCCAGCAGCGCCTGACGCAGTCCGTCGTTCTGCTTGCTGATCTGACCCCCGTTGCGCTGCCACTCACGGTCGTACGTCTGGGCGCCCTGCATGCCCGAGGCTGTCATCTGACTGGAGTAGCAGTACCAGTTCCAGTAGTACGGCACATGGTCGAAGAGCCACTGGACCCCGGCGGGGACGACCTCGCGATACCCCTCCATCTTGGAGATCCACTGTGGCGTGCGCTGGTAGACCGTGAGGTGGCTGGCCGACTCGGCGAGCTTCGGCATCAGCTGCGTACCGGTCGAGCCGTTGCCGATGAGTGCAAGCCGCTTGCCGTTGTAGTCGAAGTCGTCGTCCCACTGGGCGGTGTGGAAGATCCTTCCCTCGAAGGTCTCGATGCCCGGGATGTCAGGGATCTTCGGGGTGCTGAACAGGCCGGCCGCGCTGACCACCACGTTCGCGGTCAGGGAGCTGGTCTGCCCGTCGGTCGACACGAGCTCGAGGTCCCACCGGGACCGCTCCTCGTCGAAGGTGGCCAGGCGCAGCTCGACACCGAACTGGATCTTGTCGATCACGCCGTACTTGGTCGCGACGTGCTCGATGTAGCTGCGCACCTCGGCCGCCGAGGCGAAGTACTCGGTCCAGGGGTAGTTCTTCTCGAACTTGAACTGGTACAGGTAGCTGTTGGTGTCCACGCGGGCATCCGGGTAGTGGTTGGCCTGCCACGTTCCGCCGAGATCGCTCTGCCGCTCGATGATCCGGTACGGGATGCCGAGCTTCTCGAGCTGGATCCCGGCCACGATGCCGCTGGCCCCCGCACCGACGATGACGACCTCGAATCCCTCGACGTCGTGAGCCTCGTCGGGCCGGGTCCACGTCGCCTCACGGGAGAAGTCCTCGAACGCCAGCTCCTCCAGGCCAAAGCGGAACTCGGTGTCCGACAGCGGGTCTCCGGTGAGCAGCTCCATCAGCCTGCGGGTCTCGGCCTCGTCCGGCGGCGCCGGGACGTCCGAGGCCATGTTCTGCAGGTAGTGAACCGTCTTGTCCTTCACCGCGTCGTGGAACTCCTCGCCCAGGGCGTACGCGAAGAACGCACCGCCCCGCATGGGGACCTTGTCGACCCGCATGCGTGCGAGCTCCTCGTCCCCGGTCAGCTGATAGAGGGCAATGCGCAACACGTTGAGATTCGCTTGGTCCAGCGACTCCCGCATGGCTGTCTCGTCGAACTCGACCTCAGGTGTCACGATTGTCTCCGCTTCTCGCATGGATGCGTCTCATCATAATCCTTATGATGAATAGTCTCTTTGATGGGCGGAGGATGTCAAGCATCCCCGCCCGGGTTCCTACTTGATGGCCAGCGCGTTGGCCGTCGAACCGACCCCGCCCCGGAGGTTCAGCGGGGCCGAGGTCAGCAGGCACTCATAGCGGCCGTCCTGTGCGCTGTGCTCAGCCAGCTCGTCAAGCCACCACAGCTCGCCGATCGGGATCCCCAGACGACCCAGCAGGTGCGGGTGCAGGAACCCCGGCCCGAGGGGCCACGCCTCGAGGGACGGGTTGTCGCTCGCGAGAGCACTCACCCCCCAGTCCCAGACGTACTCCAGCATGTCGCGGCCGTCGGCGAGTCCTGGGGAGTTCGGGCTGCTGCGCAGCGCGGCGCGCTCGTCGACCGTCGCGGCCTGCCACCCCGTGGTCCATCCGGTCCGGATGAGGAACACGTCGCCCTCCCGCGGTTCGATGCCGGCGGACACGCGGTACTCCTCCAGGTCACTGACCTGGATCTGGACCCGCTCGTTCCAGCGCATCTCACGACCCTGGCGCTCGAACCAGCGCGGCATGTCGAACAGGATCCCCCGGCCCGCGATGCCCTTCTGCGCCCACGTGTGCACGCCGAGCTTCTCGCGCGGCAGGTGGTTGTAGAAGCCGATCTCGGGATCCTTGATGTGCAAGAAGCCGTCCCACTGCGACGACGACTGGGGGTAGAACCCGTCCAGGTAGTCGTCGAGGTTGCCCAACGGAGTCGTCAGCACCGTGTGACGCACCTCCGATCGGCTGTACAGCGGAGGGTCCGGCCAGTTCAGCGGCGCGTTCAGGCTGAACACGTCTCCGGTCTGCACCGCCTGGGCGGCCAGTCGGACCGCCTCCGGCGTCTGGCGGTTGAGCGAACCGTTGGTGTCCTCGTCTCCGAAGAACCCCCTGGCATCTCCATCTGGCAGCTCGGCATAGCGCATGGTGAGTCCTCCCTGGACGTCGTGGTCGCGGCGCCGAACGGCTACCGCGTCGTGCTCAGTAGGTGGTGCGTCCGCCGCTCAGGTCGAAGACCGCACCGGTCGAGAAGCTCGTACGACGGGAGGCGAGGAAGGCGATCATCTCGGCTGCCTCCTCCGGCTGACCCATTCGGCCCATGGGGATCTTCGCGAGCAGCACCTGATGGTGCGACGGCGTGACGTCCTTCATGATCGGGGTGTCGAACTGGCCCGGGGTGATGGCGTTGACCAGCACCCCCGTCGTGGCCAGCTCCTTGCCGAGGGACTTCGTGAGGCCCAGCACGGCGGCCTTGGCCGACGAGTAGGGCGCCGAGTTGGCGTTCCCCTCCTTGCCCGCCACGCTCGCGACGTTCACGACCCGCCCGTAGCCCGCGGCGATCATGTGCGGCAGCACCGAGCGGAGCAGGTAGAACGTGCCGTTGACGTGCACGTCGTAGATGCGATGCCAGAAGTCGGGATCCACTTCCCACAGAGGACTCGACGGCCCGGTGATGCCGGCGTTGTTGACCAGGACGTCGATACGGCCGTGGTCCTCCACGACCGATGCCACCGCGCCCTCCACCGCAGATCGATCCGTGACATCGAGGAGTCGGCCCTCGACACGGCGCGGTTCGACGACGAGGTCCGAGACGTTGGCCAGCGCCGCAGGGTCCCTGTCCAGGACCACGACGTGCGCGCCCCGTTCATTCAGCATGCGAGTGGTCGCCGCGCCGATCCCGCTCGCGCCTCCGGTCACCAGGGCGATCTCGCCCGTGAAGTCAGCCATGGCCATCCCTCCTATCCCATGAAGCTTCCGCCGTTGGCGTCGACCGTCGCGCCGGTGATGAACCGCGACTCGTCCCCCGCCAGGAAGCTCACGAGTGCTGCAATGTCGCCCGGACTCCCGAAGTGACCGACCGGGATCCCACGAAGGAAGTCCTCGTTGCTCTCCGCCACCGCACCGCGCATCATCGGCGTCTCGATCTTGCCCGGCGCCACGGCGTTGACGGTGATGCCGTCCCCGGCGAGCTCACCGGCGAACGCCCGGGTCAGGCCGATCAGCGCCGTCTTCGTCGCGCCGTAGTGGACTCCAGCCACCACGGTGCCGGTCCGCCCGGCCTGCGACGACATGTTGACGATACGACCCCACTGCCGGTCCACCATGTCGGGTGCCACTGCTTGGACACCCAAGAAGGCTCCGGTCAGGTTGACGTCGACCACCCGTCGCCACTCGGCGAGGGGGATCGATCGTCCCGCGATCTTGCGACCGTCGGTCTTGGGCGAGATGCCGGCATTGTTCACGAGCACCCCCACCGGGCCGAGCGCCGCGTGGCACGTGTCGACGGCCTTCTCCCACGTGGCGGGTTCGGCGACGTCGCCGACCACGGTCACCAGGGCGTCAGGACGACCCAGCCGCGTCGCAAGCTCCTCGAGCGCCGTGACGCTCACGTCGACCGCCACGACACCGAGGCCGTCGGAGAGCAGTCGCTCGACGACACCGGCGCCGATGCCGTCGGCGCCGCCCGTCACGATCGCGTGACGCACCCGGTCAGCGGCCATCGTATTCGGCGGGCACGCCGGTGGCCCGAGCCTCGAGCGCCCGCTGGTGGTCCTTCGTCGCCATGGACAGGTGCTCGTACGCGAGCGAGGTGTCGAGGACATTCGTCACGGCGACCTCGAGTGCGCGGTTGATGGCGGACTTCGTGGCCATGACGGCGTACGGGGGAAGTGCAGCCATCTCCTCCGCCAGCTCCATGACGTGCTGACGCAGACCCGACAGGGGGACGGACGCCGAGATCAGTCCGATCCGCTCAGCCTCCTCGCCACGCAGCATGCGGCCGGTGAGCAGGAACTCCTTGGCCCGCGACGGGCCGATCAGCAGGGGCCAGATGGCCGCGCCGCCATCGCCGGCGGCCAGACCGACCTTCACGTGCACGTCACCGATGATGGCCTCGTCGGCCATGACGACGATGTCGGACATCAGCGCGATCGTCGCCCCGAGACCGGCTGCCGCGCCGTTGACCATCGCGATGATCGGCTTCTCAAGGCGCAGGAACGCCTTGATCAGGTCGCGCCCCGGCGTGTAGACGTACGGGCGGTCCGCGGGACCGAACGAGGTGCTGCCCACCATGTTCTTGACGTCGCCGCCTGCACAGAACCCGACACCCTCACCCGTCAGGACGATGACTCGCGTCGCGGGGTCGACATCGGCTTGCTTCAACGTCGCGGCGAGCAGGTAGTTGGTGTCGAAATCGATCGCGTTGCGTCGGTGGGGGCGGTTCAGCGTGACGATGGAGACCTTGCCCTCCGTCTCAAGTCGTACGGCGGGCGACGGGGTGTCCGAGGTCATCGCAGTTCCTTCCAGGTCCAGCTCGGGCCAACACGCCCGAGCAGAGGGTAATCATTATAAGGTTCCGGAAAAACATAGCAGGATGGCGACACCACTTCCAAGCACTCTGAACTAATTTAAGTATAAGGATTAATATTCTTGACAACCTCAGTAGGCGCTCTGATACTGGAAGCCTCCGCTGGGCAGACGGTCCGGGACCGCACCGGCGCGTAGGCGAGGCCTCGGCCGCGCCCCCACCCCCCACCGGAAGGCAAGCGCTGATGGATCTCAGGCTCGACGACGCCCAGCGGGAGTTCCGCGACGAAGTGCGGGACTGGCTGGAGACGAACGCGCCGCGCGAGCGGTTCGCCCCGCCGTCGACCGACGAGGGTCTCGCTCAGCACCGCGCGTGGGAGCGTCAGATGTTCGACGCCGGCCTGGCTGCCGTGCACTGGCCCCAGGAGTACGGCGGCCGCGGCATGGATGCGCTCAGCACCGCCATCTTCTACGACGAGTACCTCAGGGCCGACGCCCCCGAGAGGCTCAACCGGCTGGGACTCGGACTGTGCGGACCCACCCTCATCGACGTGGGAACCCCCGATCAGCAGTCGCGCTGGCTTCAGAACATCCTCACGTGCGAGGAGATCTGGTGTCAGGGGTTCAGCGAGCCGGGGGCCGGGAGCGATCTGGCCTCGTTGCGCACCCGCGGAGTCGTCGAGGGCGACGAGATCGTGGTCGACGGCCAGAAGATCTGGACGTCGCACTCGCGGTACGCGGACTGGATCTTCGCGCTGGTGCGCACCGACACCGAGGCTCCACGCCACCGAGGCATCACGTTCTTGATGATCGACCGTCACCAGCCGGGGGTCGAGGTACGCCCGATCCGGCAGATGAATCACGCCTCGGACTTCGCGGAGCTGTTCTTCACCGGTGTCCGTGTGCCGCGGTCGCATGTCATCGGTGAGCTCAACGACGGCTGGCGAGTCGCGATGACGACCCTCAAGCACGAGCGCGGGAGCGGCCTGAACACGGCCGCGCACTTCCGGCGGACGCTCGACGAGATGATCGGGCTGATGCCCGAGACGTTGCGCCACGACGCGGGAGTGCAGCGCGAGGTCGGCCGGCTCTACTCCGAGATCGAGGCGTACCGCTACATGACGCTGCGCACGCTGTCCTCGATCGCGCAGGATCGTCAACCGGGCGCGCAGGCCAGCATGGGGAAGCTGTGGTGGTCTGAGATGCAGGTCCGGCTGCACGAGTTCGGGCTGCGCATGGTGGGCGAGCGGGCCGAGCTGATTGATCTCGGGGCCGACGAGCCGTCCACGCTGCTGCAGCGCTACTGGCTGGGTCGTGCCGCCCAGATCTACGCCGGCTCCAGCGAGATCCAGCGAAACATCATCGCCGAGCGCGTACTCGGCCTGCCGAAGGGGACGAACCGTGCTGTTTGACTTCACCGACGACCAGCGAGGCTTCGACGACGCCGTCAGCTCGCTCCTCGCCCGACGCATGCCCGCCTCCCGCTTGCGCGAGGTGTGGGAGGCAGGGCAGGACTACGACTCCGAGGTGTGGCAGCCCCTGGCCGACCTCGGTCTGCTGGGCATCACGATCCCCGCTGACCGCGGGGGCAGCGACGGCAGCTACATCGACCTCGCGCTCCCCCTCGAGTCCTGTGGCCGCCACGCCCTTCCGGACCCGGTCGTCGAGACAGCAGCCATCCTCCCGCTCGTGCTGCTGCGCCACGGCGACGAGCCGGCGCGAGACCGGTGGCTCGGCCCCATCGCCGCCGGCGAGGTCGTTGCAGGCACGTGCCTGGGCGAGAGCGATCTGGTCGCCCACGGCGCGCGTGCCGATGTCGTGCTGGTCGCCCGCGGCGACGAGCTCCACCTGGTGACCCGCGGATCGTACGAGGCCACGCCCGTCAACGGCACGGACCCGAGCCGGCGGCTCGCGCGGTGCCGGTTCGTCCTCGACGACCTCAGCCTGCTCACACGCGATCCCGGCGCCGTCCAGCTCGCCCGCACCGTGGGCGCAGTGGCCACCGCGTCAGTCCTGGTGGGTCTCTCGCAGCACCTCCTCACGACGACCCGCGACTACGTCCTGCAGCGTGAGCAGTTCGGACAGCCCATCGGCGCCTTCCAGGCACTCAAGCACCGTCTGGCCGACGTCGCGGTGGCGACGGAGGCGGCGCGTTCGCTCGCGTGGAGCGCGTCGTACGTCCTCGGGACCGGTGAGGACGCATCCCTGGAGGCGTCCCTGGCCAAGAGCTCAGCCAACCAGGCCGCCTACCTCGCGGGCGCGGCCGCACTCCAGCTGCACGGCGGCATCGGCTTCACCTGGGAGCACGACCTGCACCTGTGGCTGCAGCGCGGCCGCGTCCTCGAGACGGCGTTCGGATCGACCGACCACCACCGCCAGGTCGTGGGCATCCACGCCATGGCCTCATCAGCTTCCTGAACACCGGGCCGATCGACCTGACCTCCCGTCCTCCAGCACACGAAGGCACCCAGCACATGACGAACACCACCGCCCGCACTCCCGTCGAGATCCTGCTGTCTGCACGCAGCGTGGCGATCATCGGCGCCTCCGACAGCGGGATCAAGCCGTCCGGTCGAACTCAGCGTTACCTCCGCAAGTACGGGTTCGCCGGCACTGTCTACCCCGTCAACCCGACCCGTGAGACGGTGCAGGGCATCCCGGCATGGCCGAGCATCGCCGAGCTGCCCGAGACGCCCGATCTGGCGGTCATCGTGCTCCCCCAGGCCGCCGTGGAGTCAGCCGTCGAGGCCTGTGGCGAGGCCGGCATCCCGTTCGCGATCGTCTTCGCCTCCGGCTACGCCGAGACCGGCCCGGAGGGTGTCGAGCGTCAGAACAGCCTGTTGCAGACCGCACGCCGCGCCGGCGTCCGGATCCTCGGCCCCAACAGCGTGGGAGCCGTGTCGATCGGCAACGGGTTGACCACGACCTTCATGACCGGGCTGGACCAGGACCGGTTCGAGCCGACCGACGACGGCATCGCCTTCGCCTCGCAGAGCGGCGCGATGGGTGGGTTCATCCTCAACATGGCCCACACCCAGGGCATCGGCGTCGGCCGCTTCTTCAGCACGGGCAACGAGGCTGACCTGACCCTCCCCGAGATCGTCGAGGAGCTCGTCGACGAGGGCACGACCCGCGTCGTCCTCGGGTACGTCGAGGGCATCCGTGACGGCGAGCGGCTCGAGACAGCACTGGAGAAGGCGCGCGCTGCCGACATCCCGGTGTGCCTCATGAAGGTCGGCCGCTCCGACCGCGGAGCCCAGGCGGCCGCCTCGCACACCGGTGCACTTGCCGGCGCGGACACGGTGTACGAAGGCGTCTTCAACCGCCACGGCGTGCACCGCGCGATGGACGTCGAGCACCTGTTGGACCTCGGCCGGGTCTTCGCAGGTGAGGCCCGGGCCGAGGGCAACAAGGTCAGCATCGTGACGCTGTCCGGCGGCGCCGGCGTGCTGATGACCGACTACGCCGAGGACCTCGGCCTCGACGTCTTCACCTGGGACGACGTGTGGCAGTCCAAGATGGCCGCTGTGCTCCCGCCGCACGCCGCCGTCGCCAACCCGATCGACACCACGGGGGCGATCGCAGCCGATCAGCAGATGCTGATCGATGCGCTGGAGGTCTGCTTGGACAACCCGTCCAGCGACATCCTGCTCGTGCTGCTCGGCAACCTCGAAGCCGAGGAGGACAGCATCTGCGAGCGGATCATCGAGCTCGCCAAGACCACGACCAAGCCCATCCTGGTGACATGGGTCGGCGGCTCCGGGCGCCCGGCGCGGTTGCTCTCGACTGCGGGCGTGCCCACCTTCTCAGAACCGGTCCGAGCGATGCGGGCGGCAGCGGCACTGGCCAGGGACGCCCACCGATCGGCGAACCCGTTGAGCACCCGCACCGACGACGCGCCCGTGCACGACCTCGAGGTGCTCACGGACGCACGCGAGCGCGGCGCGGCGTACCTGGACGAGGTGGCAGCCAAGACGTTGCTGGCCGCACACGGTGTCCGCACAGTCGGCGAGATCGCTGTCGACTCCTCACCCGCCGCCTGGGAGGCCGCCCAGCAGCTGGGGCTGCCGGTCGTGCTCAAGCTGTTGTCCGACGAGGTGGCCCACAAGACCGAGCACGGTGCCGTCCGCGTGGGACTGGCCACCGAGGAGGATGTGCTCACCGCGGCCGATGAGGTCCTGCAGGTGGCAGCGGACCTCGACCTGAAGGACCGCCGCCTCGTGCTGCAGGAGATGGTCCCCACCGAGACCGAGCTGATCCTCGGGATGACCACCGATCCGGTCTTCGGTCCTGTGGTGGTCCTCGGCATCGGCGGTGTGCTCACCGAGATCGTCGCGGACGTCGCGATCCGTCCCGCTCCGGTCGGGGTGACCGAGGCGACCGAGATGATCGAGAGCCTCCGCGGCGTGGCCCTGTTGCGCGGCGTGCGGGGTCGCACGCCCGTCGACGAGCGAGAGCTGGCCGAGACCGTCGCGGGATTCTCACGGCTCGCCGCAGCCGCGGCCGAGCACGCAGAGTCCATCGAGATCAACCCCCTTCTCGCCGACCGAAGCGGCCGGCCGGTCGCCGTGGACGCGCTCGTCGTGCTGCGGCCCCTCTCATCCGACATCGTCCCGACGGAGATCTCATGACCCATCAGCAACCTCTCGAGCGCTGCGCCATCGTCACCGGCGCCGCCGGCGGCATCGGCGCTGCCGTGGCCCTTGAGCTGATCAGCCGGGGTGCCCGTGTGATGGTCGCCGACATCGACAGCCAGGCGCTGGAGCGCTTCGCTGACGACCACGCCGACCTGGCGGGGTCCTTCCGCTGTGCGGTCGTCGATGTCGCGAGCACCGAGGACTGGCAGCGCCTGGCCGACGAGGCGCGGTCGGCGTTCGGGCCCATCGGCATCCTGGTCAACAACGCCGCCATCTCGCCCAAGCGGGACGGCGCGAAGGTCCCTGCCGACCAGATGGGCAGGGCCGAGTGGGATGCCGTGCTCGCGGTCAACCTGACCGGCCCGTTCATCGGGGTCCAGACCGTGTTTCCCGACATGAGGGACGCCGGCTGGGGACGCATCGTCAACATGTCCTCGCAGGCTGCCCGTACCGGGGCCCGCGTGGCAGGCGTCCACTACGGCGTCACCAAGACCGGTCTGCTCGGTCTCACCCGGACCCTGGCCCACGAGTTCGGGCCGTACGGGATCACGGTCAACGCTGTCGCGCCGGGTCGCATCATGACCCCCATGGCTGCCGGCGTGCCCGAGGAGGTCAACCGGCAGTGGGCCGCTCAGATCCCCGTGGGCCGGCTCGGGCAGCCCGAGGACACGGCTGCGGTCGTGGGATTCCTGGCCTCCGAGGAGGCCGGTTTCGTCACCGGCGCGACGATCGATGCGAACGGCGGCAGCTACATGGGCTGATCCATGCCCCCACCGATGTCGCGACCGTGGCCGCGTCTCCCTTCCGGGAGGCGCGGCCATCGTCATTTGGGGCGCCGACCGATCGTCGAGCACAGGACCTGCCGATGACTCGCGCCGCTCTGATGCCGGACACACGACCAGGCCGCGCCGCCCCCGAGGGGGCGACGCGGCCTGGTGGGCTGTGCCGGAGCGTGCGGGTCAGAGAACCCCGGAGACCCCGGACGGAACGCCGGGAGTCTCTTCTCCGGTCATGAGCCGTGCCACGTAATCCCGGTCCGCGAAGTCAGCCGCGGGGCCATCGATGAGGACACTGCCCTGGCGCAGCATGACAACCCGGTCCGCGACGGCGAGCGGGTGCTCGATGAGCTGCTCGACCAGCACGACACCCATGCCCTCGTCCGCACGGTCGCGGAGAAAGGACAGGATCTCCGGGACCAGCGACTGGGCCAGGCCCAGCGAAGGTTCATCGCACAACAGGATCTTGGGCTGCGCGGTCCATGCCTGGACGAGCGCCAGCATCTGCTGCTGACCGCCTGACAGGCTCTGTGCCATGTCCTTGCGCTTCTTGCCCAGGATCGGGAAGACGTCGAACGAGCGATCGAACACCTCACCGATCGGTAGCCGCCGGCTGCGCGGGAGGGCCAGCTGGCCCAGACGCAGGTTGTCCTCGATGGTGAGCTCGGGGAACACACGGTGTCCCTCGAGCACCAGACGAAGGCCGGCGCGGGCGATGCTCTCGGGGTTGCGGCCCCCCAGGGACTCGCCCCCAAGCGTGATCGACCCAGCCTTGGGCTCGAGGAAGCCAGCCAGCGTCTTCATGAGCGTGCTCTTGCCAGCGCCGTTGGGACCCAGCACGAGCACGATCTCCCCCGCCGAGACGGTGAAGTCGACGTCTCGGACCACGGGTAGCGTCCCGTAGCCGGCTGACAGGTTGACAGTCTCAAGCATGCTGCACTCCCGCGAAGAGATGGTTGATGGCCGGGTGGTTCCGCAGCTCGTCCGGGGTCCCCGAGAGACGCACCTGGCCGCTGTCGACCACCGAGATGACGTCCGCGATCTGCCAGACGAGCTCGAGGTCGTGCTCCACGATCACGACGGACGCACCCGTCGCTGCGACGACGGACTGGAGCAGGTTGCCGAACTCCTTGCGCTCGAGCTGGGACAGTCCGGCCGCGGGCTCGTCGAGCACGAGGATCGTCGGATCCTGGCGGAGGACACGGATGACCTCGAGGAAGCGTTGCTGCGCATGCGGCAGGACACCACCGGGGGTGCTGTCCCACTCCTCGCGGACCATGTCCAGTCCTTCACCGAGCCAGCCGTCCTTCGCCGCACCGCCCCGCCCGACATCAAGGTTCTCCCACACCGACAGGTCGGAGAAGATTCGCGGTGCTTGGAACGTACGGGCCATGCCCAGACGAGCGCGCTGGACGGCACCGGACGAGGACACGTCCTTGCCGTTGAACACGACCGTTCCGGCGTCCAGCTTGATGAGTCCTGACAAGGAGTTGAGCAGCGTTGTCTTGCCCGACCCGTTGGGACCCACGATTCCGTGGATCTGCGCCCTGCGGACCACGAAGGACACGTCGTCGAGAGCCTTGACCGAACCGAAGCTCCGGCTGAGACCCTCGGCCTCCAAGATCACCTCATCGCGGTTGACGGCATCGGCGCGGCTGGTGTCCTCGGAGGCAACCGCCAGCACGGGGGCGAGAGAGACCGTCCCCTTGACGTTCTTGCGGCGCAACCGGTCGAGGAGAGCGATGAGGCTTCCCACGACACCTTCGGGCAGCAGGAACATCACGACGAATGCGATGCCTCCGTAGATCAGCAGCCTGTACTCGCCGACATCTGCCAGAACGGCGTTCGGCAGCACGTACAGCAGCAGCACTCCGACCAACGGCCCAAGAACCGTGCCAGGGCCGCCGATCACGACGATGAAGTACAGCAGCACCGAAAGTGCGATGGTGAACGATCCGGGTGCGACGTACTGGATCAGCGGGATGTAGAGCACTCCGGCCACTGCCGTGATCGCCGAAGCAAGGACGAAGGCGAGCATGCGCAGACGCCCTGGATGCAGACCGAGAGTCACTGCGGCCTCGGGGCTCGCCCCCACGACACGCATTTGACGTCCCAAACGGCTGGAACGGATGATCGCGTACAGGACCACCGATCCGCACGTGAGAACGGTGATGATGAGGGTGAGCCAGTCGACCCGCCAGAAGACGATCTCCTGCAGCGCCGGAACAGGTGCCGTGATTCCCGTCAGTGCGTGGGTCTGCTTCTCGAACACGTGAAGCAGCTCGGGGAACGCCAGCGCACCCGCCATCGTGACGAAACCGAGGTAGTAGCCCTGGACTCGCAAGGATGGCAGAGCCAGCAGCGTACCCACGGCCAGACCGGCGAGGAAGCCGAGGACTGCAGAGACGGCGAAGGAGTAGCCGCCGATCCCCGACGCCATCGCCGTGGCATAGGCAGCCGAGCCGAAGACGGCCCCCTGACCGAACGACATCTGACCTGCTTCGGAGCGCAGGATGTTCAGTCCCACGGCCGCCACGAGATAGAGGTTGGCGATCATCATGATCTGCAGCCAATAGATGCTGCCGGTGATCAAGGGGTAGACGCTGATCACGAGGACCAGGCCCAAGGTGAGTGCGACTTCCCTTCGCAGCTCCGGCCTGATGAGGCGGGTGAGCCTACGCCGGGGCGCCGTCGTGGTCGTGATGGTCTCGGTCATGTCATACCCGCCTTGCGTGAGGTCGTCCGAAGATGCCCTGGGGGCGCAGCATCAGCACGGCCACGATGACCGCCACGGCCAGAGGCGTCTGGAGCTGGTTGCCCCATTCGTAGGTGACGTACATCAGCAGGACACCGAAGATGGGACCGGCGATGAGCGCGCCGGTGTTGTTGCCGAGTCCGCCGACGACGGCCACGATGAAGCCGAAGATCAGGTACTGGAGTGCGTTGGACTCGGAGATGCCGATGACCGAGGCACCGAGGAACCCGGTAAGTCCCAGCACGACGCCGGCGATGGCGAACGAGAGGACCTGGAGCTGACGCGTCGCCGCGCCGGCCGCGCGCGCTGCCTCCAGATCTTGGGACAAGGCGCTCAGGGCCAGCCCGACAAGGAACGTCCTTTGGAACCATCGCAGGGCGAGATAGACGATCACGGTGAGCGCAATCAGGCCGAGATAGATGTACGGCACCTGGGTGCCGGCGAACGAGAACGTCCCGAAGGGGTTCTTGACGCTCAGGGCATTCGGCCCCATCGACAGCGTCACCAGCGCACCCGTGATGATCGAGGCGGCCAGCGTCGTGACGATCCACGAGTGCTGCTCCACCGACGACCGGAGCGGGAGGAGGGTGAGCAGACCTTGGAAGCCTGTCAGCACTGCCATGCCTGCCGCCACCGCCAACAGGCAGAGCAACCAGATCACGACTCCCCCGCCCTCGGGATACCACAGGAATGCCAGCACACCGGCCACCACGAGCAGGTGACCCTGCGCGAAGTTCAGGATCCCGCTGGCGTTGAAGATGACGTTCAAGCTCATCGCCAGCAGTGCGAAGACCGAACCTGATCCGATACCGCGAATCAGGATGATCGATAGTTCATCCACGAGCTCACCCTCCTCCTCGTCCTAGATCCTCAGGAGCAATCGGCGCGCTGGAAGACGCTGTCCGAGACGCTCGTGCCGGGGTCGACGAGCGACAGGGAATCCGAGGTGAACAGGAAGTGCGTGTCCTTGGTCATGCCGAACGCCTGGTTCACGAGCGGGATGTCCTTGGGCAGGTTCGTGCCGTTCTCCTCGAGCCAGGCGGCGACCTTGGGTCCGTCCGTCGTACCGGTGGCCTCGATGGCAGCCTTGAAGAGATAGACCGCGTCGTGCGACTGAGCGATCGAGTCGAACGACGCGCCCTTGGCGCGCTTCTCGCTGAACGCCCGCACCGTCTTGACGAAGCTCGAGGTCGACTCAGGGACCTCCTCCTTCGTGCAGGCACTGAACGAGGAGAAGGTGATCGCGTTCATGTTCTCGTACGCGTCGTCACCCGCGATCTCCATCACGGTGTCCGCGAAGGTCGTGCCGTAGCTCCCGGTGAAGGGAACGTCCCAGTTGAGCTGCTTGACCTGCTCGAGGACTCGGGCGGTGTCGCTGCTGGCCACCGGGAAGAGCAGGACGTGGTCCGGGTTGCCCTTCTTGAGGCTGAGGAGCTGCGGTGTCACGTCAGTGTTCTTGATCGACAGCTCTTGGGTGCCCGACAGCTTCAGGCCGCGCTTCTTGATGTCGGCCTTCATGGCATCAGCAGCGGTCTTGCCCTGCGTGCCACCGTCGCTGAGGATCGCAATGGACTTGGCACCGTCCTTCACGGCGGCATCCACCATCTCCTGCGCCTGCGTCGTGGCGTTCATCGTCCAGGAGAAGCTGTAAGGAGCAATGTCCGGCGTGACCTTCTCGGATCCTGCGCCCATGATCGAGGGGGTCTTGGTGCTCTTCAGCAGGGGCAGGGTCGCCAGGACCGGGTCGCTCGACAGGGGGCCGAGGACCAGATCAACCTTCTCCTGGTTGACCACGCGGTTCATCTCGGTGACGGCCTTCGTGGCGTCGAGCTCATCGTCGCCGTAGACAACCTTGACCTGGCGGCCGTCGATCCCGCCGTTGGCGTTGATCTCCTTGACGGCGATTTCGGTGCCGATCTTCGCCCAGTCGCCGTTGGCAGCCGCCGGCCCGGTCAGGGGGTAGACAGCGCCGATCTTGATCGGCCCCTTGTCGTCTCCGCCTGCGGCTGAGCCGCCGCCGCACGCCGCGAGGCTGAGGGCCAGGGCCGAGGCCGCACCAGCGATGGCGACGCTCCGACGCTTCGAGTTCATCGTCATTGAATTTCCTTCTGCTCACAGGATCGGCGCAGGGGGGATGCGCCGGACATCACGAAGAAAAGGATAATCTCTCGATTCTTCATAATGAATAGTCTCTATCTAGCGCGCGGGTGTGTCAAGCGCCACAGGACTGATCACTCGGCCGTGGTGGGCGAAACCGGCAGGAGGACTACTGGCGCGGCGCGGTCTCGGCGACGAGGGTGCCGCCGATCGCCACGTTCTCAGCGCTCATCTCCTGCAGGTGAACCTGCACGCTGGAGCGCGCGACGCCGAGCGAATCGACCGCCACGTCGGTCAGCGCGGCCGCCAAGGAGCGCTTCTGCTCGTACGACCTGCCCGCGAGCAGCTCCACCTTGATGATCGGCATGGGGGCACCCTCTCGCGCAAAAGATGCCGCGGCATACGACATCGCCACCATTAGATCACATAAAGGATAATCATTCGTGACTTTTTGGCCCGGCTAGGGACGGGCCTGCCTGAGCCGACGTGGCGTCAGAGCCGGCCTTCCCAGTGGTCACGCGGGATGATCGGCCGATCGGCGAGATCGTGCTCGATCAGGAAGTCGCGGAACCCCTCGAGATGGCTCGTCATGGTTCGCTTCGCACGCGGCGCGTCACCTGCGGCAATCGACTCGGCGATCTTGGTGTGGGCCCGCTGAGCCGACGCGATGTCCGTCTCGGTCGACTCCTCCACCTTGACCTGCATCTCCAGCGGAGAGTGCAGCATCTCCATCGTCAGCTGCACGACACCATTGCCGGTCATGGCCGCCAGGGCCACGTGGAAGTCCGCGTGCTGGTCGCTCTGGTAGGCATCGGCCGACGCAATCGACAACAGATGCTGTCGCTGCTCGTCCGTGGCGTGCTCGGCTGCGAGCGCGGCCGCGAACGGTTCGATCTGCAGCCGGAAGGAGATCAGCTCCAGGGCCGTGGTCTCCATCAGACTCATGCGCAGGGCCGCGGCGTAGCCTGCGTTCTGGATGTTGGGCTGCCGCGCACGAATGCCGCCCCCCGGTCCCCTCTTGATCTCGATCAAGCCATCCTGCTCGAGCAGCCGCAGGCCCTCACGCACACTGCCACGGCTCAACCCGTACATCTCGGTGAGCTCGGACTCCGAGGGGAGCGCCGTGCCCTCGGGCAAGCGCTCGATCACGATCTTGCGACGAATGGCGGAAACGATCACGTCCGCCGCCTTGGGCAGTCGTTCGCGCCTAATGCTCTCCATCGCCCGTTCCTTTTTGGTGAATACCCTCAGTCGTGCACAACAGAATTGATCCTAATGTATTAGCGCCGAATGTGGAGGTGGCTGCATGGACAACCTCTCACCTATCTGCGCGTCCGCCGTCAGCGAACAGGAGGCGCTCTCCGGAACAACCGTCCCCGGACGGTGGTTGAGCCCATCAGACTCAACTCTGAGGAGACCCCGTGAGCACATTGCAGCAGTTCCCCGTCCTGGCCCTGGAGGACGTCGTCGTCCTTCCCGGCATGGTTGTCCCGATCGAGCTCGACGACGCGGCGCGCGCCGCCGTCGACGCCGCGCGCACGAGCAACAACGATCGTCTCCTCGTGGCTCCGCGCCTCGAGGACCGCTACGCCACGCACGGCGTCATCGCCACGATCCAGCAGGTCGGACGCCTCCCCGGCGGCGGACCCGGCGCCGTCCTGCGCGCCGAGCAGCGCGCGCACATCCAAGGTGGCGTGACCGGCCCCGGTGCCGCCCTGTGGGTCGAGGCCGAGCTGGTCGAGGAGGCCGCACCCACCGACGAGGTCCGTGACCTCGCGCAGGAGTACAAGAGCCTGCTCGTCACGATCCTGCAGAAGCGCAACGCGTGGCAGGTCATCGACTCCGTGCAGCGGCTCACCGATCCCGGCGAGCTCGCCGACACCGCGGGCTACGCGTCATACCTGGAGCTGGAGCAGAAGCGCCAGCTGCTGGAGACCGAGGACGTCGCCGCGCGGCTGACGGCCCTGATCGGCTGGGCCCGTGAGTACCTGGCCGAGGCCGAGGTCAACGAGAAGATCTCGGAGTCGGTGCAGGAGAGCATCGACAAGAACCAGCGCGAGTTCGTCCTGCGCCAGCAGCTCGCCGCGATCCGCAAGGAGCTCGGCGACGACGAGCCCGAGGACACCAAGGACTACCGCGAGCGCGTCGAGGAGGCAGACCTCCCCGACGACGTCCGCAAGGCAGCCCTGCGTGAGGTCGGCAAGCTCGAGCGCGGCAGCGACCAGAACCCCGAGGCCGGCTACATCCGCACCTGGCTCGACACCGTCCTCGAGCTGCCCTGGAACGTCAAGACCGACGACAGCACCGACATCTCCGCGGCCCGCGCGGTGCTCGATGCCGACCACCACGGCCTGGACGACGTCAAGGACCGCATCGTGGAGTACCTCGCGGTGCGCGCCCGTCGCAAGGAGCGTGGCCTCGAGGTCGTCGGCGGACGCGGCTCCGGCGCGGTGATGGCGCTGGTCGGCCCTCCGGGCGTCGGCAAGACGTCCCTCGGCGAGAGCGTGGCCCGTGCCCTCGGACGCAACTTCGTCCGCGTCGCCCTCGGCGGCGTGCGTGACGAGGCCGAGATCCGCGGCCACCGCCGGACGTACGTCGGCGCGCTGCCGGGCCGCCTGGTCCGTGCGATCGGCGAGGCCGGGTCGATGAACCCGGTCGTCCTGCTCGACGAGATCGACAAGGTCGGTGCCGACTACCGGGGCGATCCCGCGGCGGCACTGCTCGAGGTGCTCGACCCGGCGCAGAACCACACGTTCCGCGACCACTACCTCGATCTCGACCTCGACCTGTCGGACGTGCTGTTCCTGGCGACGGCGAACGTCATCGAGCAGATCCCGCAACCGCTGCTCGACCGCATGGAGCTCGTCCAGCTGGACGGGTACACCGAGGACGACAAGGTGCAGATCGCCCGTCGCTACCTGGCACCGCGGCAGCTCGAGCGGGCTGCGTTGACCGATGACGAGGTCGAGATCACCGACGAGGCCCTCCGCGAGATCGCCGCGTCGTACACCCGCGAGGCGGGCGTGCGGCAGATGGAGCGGCTGCTGGCCAAGGTGTTCCGCAAGGTGGCCACGAAGCTCACCGACCCGGACGTCACCCGCCCCGTGGTGGTGGACGACAAGACCCTCATCGACTACATCGGTCGGCCGCGGTTCATCCCGGAGGTGGCTGAGCGCACCGCGGTGCCGGGTGTCTCCACCGGGCTCGCGGTCACCGGTCTCGGTGGCGACGTGCTCTTCATCGAGGCCAGCGCGTACGAGGGCGAGCGCAAGCTCGCGATCACCGGCCAGCTCGGCGACGTCATGAAGGAGTCTGCGCAGATCGCGCTGACGTACGTCAGGTCGCACGCCGACGCGATCGGCATCGACCCGGCGACGCTCGAGCGGACGATCCACCTGCACGTGCCGGCCGGTGCGGTGCCGAAGGACGGTCCGTCAGCCGGCGTCACCATGGTGACCGCGCTGACGTCCCTGGCCCTGGGCCGCAACGTGCGGGCCGACGTGGGCATGACCGGTGAGGTCACCCTCAACGGTCGGGTCCTGCCGATCGGCGGCGTGAAGCAGAAGCTCATGGCGGCGCAGCGCGCCGGGCTGAAGACGGTCTTCATCCCGGCCCGCAACGAGGTCGACCTGGTCGACGTGCCCGAGGAGGTGCTCGCCGAGCTCGACGTCCGTCCGGTCGCCGATGTCGCGGAGATCCTCGCGTACGCGCTGGAGCCCGCGGCCGAGGCCAGCACGGTCGAGGCTGCCTGACCCGGCCGCCCGACCACCCGCCGACTGGGGGTCCCCCGCTTGCGGGGAGTCACATATGGCAAGCGAGGAGTCACGCACGGATCCGTGCGTGACTCCTCGGCGTCTGTACGTGACTCGTCGGCGTCTGTACGTGACTCGTCGGCGTCCGTGCGCGACTCGTCGGCGTCTGGGGTCAGAGGGCGGCGTAGCCGGGCTTGATCACGTCGTTGATGAGGGCGAGGCGCTCGTCGAACGGCAGGAACGCACTCTTCATCGCGTTGATCGTGAACCAGCGCAGGTCGCCGAGCTCGTAGTCGAACGCGTCGACCAGCAGCTCGAACTCCCGCGACATCGACGTGCCGCTCATCAGCCGGTTGTCGCAGTTGACCGTGACCCGGAAGCCGAGGTCCTTGAGCTTGCCGATCGGGTGGTCGGCGATCGACGTCATGCCGGGCACCGCGTGGGTCTGCAGGTTGGACGAGGGGCACATCTCGAGCGGGATGCGTCGGTCGCGGATGTACGCCGCGAGGTCGCCCAGCACCGGACCACCCGGGGCGTCCCAGTCGATGTCGTCGACGATGCGCACCCCGTGGCCGAGGCGCTCGGCGCCGCAGCGCTGGATCGCCTGCCAGATCGACGGGAGACCGAACGCCTCGCCGGCGTGGATCGTGAAGTGCGCGTTCTCGCGGCGCAGGAACTCGAACGCCTCGAGGTGCAGGATCGGCGGGAAGCCGTCCTCGGCCCCGGCGATGTCGAAGCCGGCGACACCACGGCGGCGGTACTCCACCGCGATCTCGGCGATCTCCATGCCGCGCTTCGCGTGACGCATCGCCGTGAGCAGCTGGCCGACCACGATCGGGTGCCCGAGGCCGGCGGCCTCCTCGCGGCCCGCCTCGATGCCGGACTGCACGGCCTCGACCGCCTCCCGCAGGCTCAGCCCCGCGGACTGGTGCTGCTCGGGCGCCCAGCGCAGCTCGGCGTACACGCAGCCGTCCGTGGCGAGGTCGACGACGGCCTCGCGGGCGACGCGGGCCAGGTCCTCGGGCCGCTGCATCACCGCGACGGTGTGGACGAACGTCTCCAGGTAGCGCACGAGCGAGCCTGAGCTCGACGCCTCCTCGAACCACGTGGCGAGCGCCTCGGCGCCCTCGGCCGGCAGGTCGTGCCCGATCTCGGTGGCGATGTCGACGATCGTGGCGGGCCTCACCCCGCCGTCGAGGTGCTCGTGCAGTGCGACCTTCGGGGCCTTGGCGATCTGTTCGGAAGTGGCTCTCACCAGGTCATCGTGTCATGACGCCATCAGCAGGGTGACGACCTCTGCGACGCATGCGGGCTTGTCGCCGCCCTTGATCTCCACCGTGTGCTGCAATGTCGCGCGCTGGCCCTTGTCGATGTCCTCGACCGTGAGCAGCTCGACGCGGTCGCGCACCTTCGAGCCGACGGTCACCGGCGTCACGAACCGCACCTTGTTGAGGCCGTAGTTGACCCGCGCGACGTCACCGGCGAAGGCGAAGACCTGCGCGCCGAGGAACGGCAGCATGGAGAGGGTGAGGTAGCCGTGCGCGACCGTCGCGCCGAACGGACCGGTGGCCGCGCGCTCGGGATCCACGTGGATCCACTGCCGGTCGCCCGTCGCGTCCGCGAACATGTCGATGCGGTCCTGGGTCACGGCCACCCACTCGCTGACCCCGAGCTCTTCCCCGGCTGCGGCGGCGATCTCCAGGCTGTTGTTCAACATGCGCATCGTACGAACCTATCCAATCCGGTCGATGACCACGGGAGGCGGCTCCGCGCCTGCCGTACCTATGTCATACACCCCGTCGAGCGCGGCGACTGCCCGCTCGAAACGTTCCGGCGTGTCGGTGTGCAGCGTCATGAGGGGCTGGCCCGCGGTGACGGCGTCGCCCGGCTTGGCGTGCATGACCACGCCCGCGGCGGCCTGCACCTGCTCGCCGGGACGTGAGCGACCGGCGCCGAGACGCCAGGCGGCGACCCCCACGCCCATCGCGTCGAGACGGTGCAGGGTCCCGGACTCGGGCGCCGTGACGACGTGCGTCTCCTTCGCGACCGGCAGCGGGGCGTCGGGATCTCCGCCCTGCGCGCGGATCATCCGCTTCCAGACGTCCATCGCGCCGCCGGAGGCCAGCACGTCGGCCGGGTCGCGGTCGTCCTTGCCGGCGGCGGCGAGCATCTCGCGCGCCAGCGCGACCGTGAGCTCGACGACGTCCGCCGGTCCCCCGCCCGCGAGCACCTCGACGGCCTCGGCGACCTCGCACGCGTTGCCGGCGGTGAGGCCGAGCGGCGTCGACATGTTCGTCAGCAGCGCGACGGTCTTGACGCCCGCGTCGTTGCCGAGGGCGACCATGGTCTCGGCGAGCTCACGGGCCTGGTCGACGTCCTTCATGAACGCACCGGAGCCGGCCTTCACGTCGAGCACCAGCGACCCGGTGCCCTCGGCGATCTTCTTGCTCATGATCGAGCTGGCGATCAGCGGGATCGCCTCGACCGTGCCCGTGACGTCCCGCAGCGCGTACAGCTTCTTGTCGGCCGGGGCCAGGCCGGCGCCCGCAGCGCAGATCACGGCGCCGATGTCCTCGAGCTGGGCCATCATCTCGTCGTTGGTCAGGGACGCGCGCCAGCCCGGGATCGCCTCGAGCTTGTCGAGCGTGCCGCCCGTGTGGCCCAGCCCGCGGCCGGACAGCTGGGGCACCGCGACGCCGCAGGCCGCCACGAGCGGGGCCAGCGGCAGGGTGATCTTGTCCCCCACACCACCCGTGGAGTGCTTGTCCGACGTCGTCCACGACAGCGAGGAGAAGTCCATCCGCTCGCCGCTGGCGATCATCGCGTGGGTCCAGCGGGCGATCTCGCGACGGTTCATGCCGTTGATCAGGATCGCCATCGCGAGCGCCGACATCTGCTCGTCCGCGACGATCCCTCGGGTGTACGCGTCGACGACCCAGTCGATCTGCGGGTCGGTGAGCTCGTGGCGGTCACGCTTGGCCGCGATCACCTCGACCGCATCGAAGCTCTCGGTCATGAGGCCACCTCCACGTCGATGCGTTCGAACCCGCGCAGCACCCAGGTGGGCCGGCGGGGAGCCTCGCCGACGAGCCGCAGGTGCGGGAAGCGGTCCAGCAGGGTGGCGATGCTGATCTGCAGCTCCAGACGCGCCAGCGGCGCGCCGAGGCAGAAGTGCAGACCCATGCCGAAGCCGACGTGCGGGTTCTGCTCTCGTCCCACGTCGAACGTGTCGGCGTCGGGGAACACCGCAGCGTCCCGGTTGGCCGAGCCCATCAGGCAGGCGATCTTCTCCCCCGCCCGGACGAGCTGGCCGGAGACCTCGACGTCGGCGGTCGCCGTGCGCTCGAACAGCTGCAGCGCGGCGTCGTAGCGGATGAGCTCCTCGAGGGCCGTCTCGACCGTGACCTCTCCGCTGGCGATCCGCGCCATCTGCTCGGGGTGCTGCAGCAGGGCGTGGAAGCCGTTGCCGAAGACGTTGACGGACGCCTCGTGCCCCGCGTTGAGCAGCAGCACGACGGACGCCACGAGCTCGTCGTCGCTGAGCTTGGCGCCCTCGTCGCGGGCCTCGATGAGGTCGGTGATGAGGTCCTCGCCGGGGGCGCTGCGACGCTGCTCGACGACCTCGCGGACGTAGTCCGAGAACGCGGCGCTCGCCTCGATGGCCGCCTTCTTGGTCAGCGCGCCCACGTTGGGCTCGTACATGTGGACGATCGCCTGCGACCAGTCGCGGAGACGGGCGTGGTCCTCACGCGGGACGCCGAGCAGGTCGGCGATGACGTAGACGGGCATCGGCTCGGCGTAGTCGCCGAGGACGTCGAAGCTGTCGCCGAGCTCGCCGACCATCGTCTTGGCGAGGTCCTCGACGCGGGGCCGCATGCGCTCGACGTGGCCGCGTCCGAACGCTGCCGCCACGAGTCGGCGCAGCCGGGTGTGCGTCGGGGGCTCGTTCTCCATCATCTGGTTGCGGTGGAGCGCGTTGAACTGCTCCATCTGCGAGGCCGGCTCCCAGTCGGTCCACAGCCGGCCGAACGCTCGGTTGCGGAGCACCTGGCTCACCGCGTCGTGCGTGGTCGCCAGCCAGGCGCCCATCGGCTCGTGCCAGAGGACGGGACCGTTCTCGCGCAGCGAGGCGAGCACCGGGTACGGGTCACGGATGAAGTCCGGCGAGCCGGGGTCGAGCTGGACCGCGTAACGGGTCACGCTGTGGCCAGGTCTTCGGCGCTGAACGCGTCGGGCAGCACGTCGGCCATCGTCTTGACGCCCTTCGGCGTCATGAGCTGCATGGTCGGTCCGCCGTTCTCCCACAGGAGCTGACGGCAGCGACCGCACGGCATGATCGCGGTGCCCTTGCCGTCGACGCAGACCACGGCGAGCAGGCGTCCGCCGCCGGTCGAGTGCAGGGCCGAGACCAGCCCGCACTCGGCGCAGAGCGCCACGCCGTACGAAGCGTTCTCGACGTTGCAGCCCAGCACGACTCGTCCGTCCTCGACGAGTCCTGCCGCCCCCACCCGATAGCTCGAGTAGGGCGCGTAGGCCCGGCCCATGACCTCGGTCGCGTAGCGGGTCAGCGCATCCCAGTCGATGGGGTCGTCCGCCCCCGTGATTCCCAGCGCCACTAGCCTGCACTCCCTCGTCGATACGGTTTTCCGTCAGCGGCCGGCATGCGCAGCCTCTGCGAGAACAATGCCAGCACCAGCAGCGTCGTCACGTACGGCGTCATGCCCGTGAGGTCCTCGGGGATCGAGTCGGTCGCGAAGTACCAGACCGCGACCGCGACACCGAGCAGCGCACCGACGAGCGTCGACACGTGACGCGTCTTGCGGTACTGCCAGATTCCATACAGAACGATACCCACCGCGACCAGCAGCAGCAGACCGTGGATCGTCTCACCACCGCCGCGCAGGCGCAGCGTGTCGGTGTAGCCGAACAGTCCCGCACCGGCCAGGAGGCCGCCGGGTCGCCAGTTGCCGAAGATCATGGCGGCGAGGCCGATGTAGCCACGGCCGCCGGTCTGGCCGTCGCGGAACGTGCTGGACGCGACCAGGGCCAGGAACCCGCCCGCCAGGCCGGCGAAGCCACCGGAGATCACGACGGCGATGAACTTGTAGCGGATGACGTTGATGCCGAGCGACTCCGCGGCGGCGGGGCTCTCGCCGCACGAGCGCAGCCGCAGGCCGAACGGCGTCTTCCACAGGACGTACCAGGTCAGGACGAACAGCAGCAGGCAGATGATCGTCAGCACCGACAGGTTCGTGACGAGCGCTCGCACCAGCGCGGCGAGGTCCGACACCACGAACCAGTGCTTGCGCTCCAGGTCGCCGAGCGGGTCGGACAGGAAGTCCAGGGTGATGGACGGCAGGCTGGGGATCGTCGGCGACTGGGTCTGTCCGCCGCCCGGGACGCCGGTGAACGCGAGCGCCGCGAGGTACTGGACCGCGCCCAGCGCGATGATGTTGATCGCGACGCCGGACACGATGTGGTCGACGCCGAAGATCACCGTCGCGACCGCGTGCAGCAGGCCGCCGGCGGCACCGAGCACGATCGCGCCGATGACGCCCTGCCAGGGGCTGTAGAAGTAGCCGAAGTAGCCGGCGCCGAACGTGCCGAGGATCATCATGCCCTCGAGGCCGATGTTGACCACACCGGCGCGCTCCGCCCAGAGACCGCCGAGACCGGCCAGGCCGATCGGGATCGCCGCGACGAGCGTCGCGCGCAGGGTGCCCGAGGAGTCCAGGTCGTTCGCGCCGGTGATGATGCGCAGCAGCGAGAACAGGACGAGGCCGACCGCCAGCCAGATCATGATCCAGCCGTACGTGAGCTTCTGCGCGGCCGCCTTGACCGGGGCCACGACGTCGTTGACGGCGCTCATGCGGACACCTCCTTCGTCGCGGGCTGGTCGTCCAGGACGGTGGCCACCCGGCGCTGCTCGATGCGGACGCCGTAGCGGCGGACCACCTCGTACGCGATGACGACCGTGAGCACGATCGTGCCCTGGGTGATCTTGACGATGTCGGGCGAGACGTTCACCAGGATCTGCAGCGGGTTGGACTGCTCGTCGAGGAAGGCGAACAGCAGTGCGCCGAGCGCGATCCCGACGGGGTGGTTGCGGCCCAGCAGCGCGATCGCGATGCCGGCGAAGCCGAGGCCGGACTGGAACGTCGAGCCGTACGCGTAGTCGTTGCCGAACAGCAGCGGCATGCCGACGAGTCCCGCGGCGCCGCCGGACAGCAGCATCGAGATGACGATCATCTTCTTGACGTTGATGCCGCTGGCGACCGCGGCGGACTCCGAGGCGCCCGTGGCGCGCAGGTCGAAGCCGAAGCGGGTCTTGTTGATCACGAACCAGTAGAGGAAGCCGACCGCGACCGCGAGGAGCACCAGGCCGTAGACCGTGGCCGGCACGTCGCCGAAGAGGCTGAACCCGCCCACCCGGCTGCCCTCGGGCACGGGCTTGGTGGCGGTGATGTTGCTGCCCGGGTTGTCGACCGCGGCCTTGCGCAGCAGGTACGCCACGAGCGCCGTCGCGATCGAGTTGAGCATGATCGTGGAGATGACCTCGCTGACGCCGCGGGTGACTCGCAGGAGACCCGCGATGCCCGCCCAGGCGGCACCGACCAGCACCGCCGCGACCATGGCCAGCGCGGTGTTGAAGTAGCCGGGCAGCCAGCCCTCGCCGGCGACGACCGCGGCGGTGAACGCGGCGACGCGGTACTGGCCGTCGACACCGATGTTGAACAGGTTCATCTTGAACCCGATCGCCACCGCGATCGCGGACAGGTAGTACACCGTCGCGGCGTTGATGATGTTCACGTAGCCGCGGTCGTTGGGCAGGCTCAGGATCTGGCTCCACACCCCGCCCACGTCGTCCCCGGCGAGCACCAGCACGAGGCTGGTGATGAGGAAGGCGGCCACGAGTGCGAGCACCGGGGCCCCGATCGCCAGTGCGATCCTGGTCGTACGAGGGTTCTTCACGCCCCTGCTCCTGTCATGGCCGAGCCCAGCATGGACGGGGTCACCGTCGCGGGGTCGAAGGTCTCGCCGAGGCGTCCACGCAGGATCACCCGGATGGTGTCGGACAGGCCGATCAGCTCGTCGAGGTCCGCCGAGATGAGCAGCACCGCGAGGCCCTCGCGACGGGCCCGCTTGATGTGCCCCCAGATCGCCGCCTGCGCGCCGATGTCGACGCCGCGGGTGGGGTGCGACGCGATGAGCAGCACGGGGTCGTCGGCCATCTCCCGGCCGACGATGAGCTTTTGCTGGTTGCCGCCGGAAAGGGCACGCGCGAGCGTGTCGATGCCCGGCGTGCGGACGTCGTACTGGTCGACGATGCGCTGGGTGTCCTTGCGCGCTCCCCCACGGTCGATCAGCGGGCCGCTGACGTTGGGCTCGCGGGTCTGGTGGCCCAGGATCCGGTTCTCCCACAGCGGGGAGTCCAGCAGCAGCCCGTGGCGGTGGCGGTCCTCGGGGATGTAGCCGATGCCGGCCTCGCGGCGGTCGCGCGTGGACCGTCCGGCGAGGTCGGTGCCGGCCAGCGTGATCGAGCCGGTGGCGTTCGGGCGCATGCCCATGATCGACTCGACGAGCTCGGCCTGGCCGTTGCCCTCGACCCCGGCGATGCCGAGGATCTCCCCGGAGCGGATCACGAGGTTGACGTCGCTGAGCAGGTCACGGCCACTCGCCGACGGCAGGGTGAGGTCGCGGACCTCCAGGACGACCCGGTCGGTGACGGTGGAGGTCTCGGTGCCGGGGTTGGGCAGCTCGGAGCCGACCATCATCTCGGCCAGCTGGCGTGAGTCGACCGAGGAGGCGGCGACCGTGTCGACGGTCGTGCCGCGGCGCACGACGGTGACCTCGTCCGCGACGGACAGCACCTCGTCGAGCTTGTGGGAGATGAAGATGACCGCGAGGCCCTCCCGGGTGAGCTCGGCGAGGTTGCCGAAGAGCTCGTCGACCTCCTGCGGCACCAGCACGGCGGTGGGCTCGTCGAGGATGATGATCGACGCTCCGCGGTACAGCACCTTGAGGATCTCGACCCGCTGGCGGGCGCCGACGCCGAGCTCCTCGACGAGCACGTCGGGATCGATCTCCAGGCCGTACGAGTCGGAGATCTCGCGGATGCGCGTGCGGGCCTTGTCGCCGATGCCGTGCAGCTTCTCGGCGCCGAGGACGACGTTCTCGAGCACGGTGAGGTTGTCGGCGAGCATGAAGTGCTGGAACACCATGCCGACGCCGGCCGCGATCGCGTCGGCCGGGGACGAGAGGTTGACGAGGGTGCCGTTGACCTCGATCGTGCCGGAGTCCGGCTTCTGGACCCCGTACAGGATCTTCATCAGCGTCGACTTGCCGGCGCCGTTCTCCCCGACGACGGCGTGGACCGTGCCACGCCTCACGTCGATGTTGATGTCGTGGTTGGCCACCACACCGGGGAAGGTCTTGCCGATGTCACGCAGTCGGACGACCACGTCCTCGCTCGTGCTCGTGGTGTTCACAAAGCCCCTCATCGCTTCACAGTGTCAGGACAAGCCCTGGCCCGGACCCACGCTACAGCGGTGGTCCGGGCCAGGGCGGCAGTAGTTACTTCGTCGGGACCGTGATCTCGCCGTCGATGATCTGCTGCTTGTAGCCGTCCAGCTTCTCCTTGATGTCGTCGACCTGGCCGCCGGTCGTCGAGTAGCCGACGCCACCGTCCTTCAGGTCGTAGACGATCGGACCGCCCGTGGAGTCGCCCTTCTCGACGCTCTCGAGGTAGTCGTACACCGCCACGTCGATGTTCTTCAGCATCGAGGTGAGGATCGTGTCGCGGACCGACTTGTCGGCCGTGAGGGCCTGGTCGGAGTCGACGCCGATGGCCTTCTTGCCGGCCGCCGAGGCAGCCTCGAAGACACCGCCACCGGAGCCGCCGGCGGCGTGGTAGATGACGTCCGCACCGGCGTCGAGCATGCCCTCGGCCGTCGTCTTGCCCTTGGCCGGGTCACCGAAGCCGCTGAAGTCCGGCGGCTGCGAGAGGTAGCGGGCCTGGACCTTGATGCTCTTGTCCACGGCCTTGGCGCCGGCCTCGTAGCCCGCCTCGAACTTCTTGATCAGCGGCGTCTCGACGCCACCGACGAAGCCGATGTTCTTGGACTCGCTCTTGAGAGCGGCCGCAGCGCCGACCAGGAACGAGCCCTGCTCCTCGGCGAACAGCAGGTTCGTGATGTTCTTGCCCTCGACCGCGTCGTCGACGATGGCGAACTTCACGTCCGGGTTGGCCTTGGCGACCTTGGCCAGGGACGGGGAGTACGCGAAGCCGACCGCGATGACCGGGTCGAACCCGGCGTCGACGAGCTGCTGCAGACGACCCTCGCGAGCCGACTCGGGCTCGCCGTCCTGCGCCTCTGCGGTCTGGACCGTGAGGCCGAGCTCGCACGCCGCCTTGTCGAGGCCCTTGGCCGCCGAGTCGTTGAAGGACTGGTCTCCACGTCCGCCGACGTCGAACGCCATGCCGACCTTCTTGTCCGGGTCTGCCTTGACGCAGTTGTCCTTGGACCCGGCCTTCGTGTCGCCGTCGCCTCCGTCGCTGTTCTTGCCACAGCCCGCGGCAGCGAGCACCAGTACGGCCACACCGGCGATGGCGGTGGCCTTCGTCATTCGACGCAAAATTCCTCCTCGAAACAGAGCCGGGTCCCCGGCACGTGAGTCGAACCTTAATCTCCGCACCGGCTGTTCGGGACCACGACCCCGGGATTCTGGGCCCCCGTAACCGATTCTTCACCTGCCGACGCGGGCGCCCCCCGCGAGGAGTGCGACTCAGCTCACAGCGGCGCTCGCGAGCACCTTGGCGCCGACGGCGATCGCCCGCTCGTCGACCCGCAGGTTCCCCTGGTGCAGGTCGTACGTCGGACCGTCGGGTGTGCGGGTGCCGAGGCGGCCCATCGCGCCGGGCACCGCCTCGACGTACCACGCGAAGTCCTCCCCGCCGAGGCTCTGCGACGTCGAGGCGACGCCGCTGGGTCCGATGGCCTCCGTGACGGCGCGACGCAGGATCTCGGTCGCTCCGAAGTCGTTGACGACCGGCGGGACGCCGCGGGTGTAGTTGACCTCGGCGCTGACCCCGAACGGCTCGATGATGTCCCTGATGATGCCGCGCACGAGGTGCTCGGCCTGGTGCCACGCGGAGGCGTCGAGCATCCGGATCGTGCCGCGGAGCTCACCGCTGGACGGGATGACGTTCGCGGCGTTGCCGGACTGCACCTGGCCCCAGACCATGCTGGCCCCCGCCCGGGGGTCGAACCGGCGTGACAGCACGGCCGGCAGCTGCACGAGCAGGCTGCCCAGCGCGTACGTCAGGTCCTCGGTGAGGTGGGGCCGCGAGGTGTGGCCGCCGCGTCCGGACAGGACGACGTGGATGTGGTCGGACGCCCCGGTGATGGGCCCCTCCCGCAGGCCGACCTGGCCGACGTCGAGCGACGGGTCGCAGTGCAGCGCGAAGATGCGCGACACGCCCTTGAGCGCTCCGGCGGCGAGCAGCTTGAGGGCGCCACCGGGCATGACCTCCTCCGCGGGCTGGAACAGCAGCCGGACGTGGAAGGGCAGGCCGTGCTCGTTGTGGGCGTTCGCCAGCGCGATGCCGGCACCCAGCAGAGCGGAGATGTGCACGTCGTGGCCGCAGGAGTGCGAGACGCCCGGGACCGTCGACCTCCACGGGTCCTGCGACGTCTCGACGACCGGCAGCGCGTCGAGGTCCGCGCGCAGCGCGACGATGGGCCCTTCGGAGGGCCCGATCTCGGCGATCAGGCCCGTGCCCTCGAGGCGTTCGTAGCGCACGCCGATCTTGTCCATCCACGTCGCCACGACGTCGGTCGTCCGCTCCTCGTGCCACGACAGCTCGGGCGAGGAGTGCAGGTCACGGCGCACCTCGATGAGGTCGGGAGTGACCACGTCGACGGATCGCGCGAGGGACTCGATCAAGGACATTCGACCAGTTTATCGCTGATCGCCCGACGCGCCGGGACGGCCACCGTCCCGGCGCCGCGGCGTCCTCGAGGTCACTCGAGGACGCGAACACGTCCTCGATCGGTCTCGACGCCGTGGACGAGCGTGCGACGGGCATTTCGCCAGCGCAGATCCCGGATCGCGACCCGCAGGTCCTCGAGCTGCTCGTCCTGGTTCTTGAGGTACCAGGCAGTCGCCAGCGCGATGCCGACCAGCGTCAGCCCGCCGCCACCGGTGAGCATCCAGCGTGCGCCGAACGTCTCGCCGACCCAGCCGACCAGGGGTGCACCGAACGGCGTGCCGCCCATGAAGACCATGAGGTAGAGCGCCGCGACACGGCCGCGCATCATGGGGCTCGAGGTGAGCTGGACCGTGGCGTTCGCGGAGGTCATCATCGTCAGGGCGCAGAGCCCGAGCACCGGGAGGATCGCTGCGAAGGTCTCGTACGTGGGCATGAGGCCGGCGATGATCTCGACCACGCTGAAGGCCGCGCCGGCGATGACGACCGAGCGCAGCCGCGGATTGGCTCGTCGCGCGGCGAGGAGCGCGCCCGCGAGCGAGCCGATCGCCATGATCGACGCGAGCAGGCCGTACTCCCCCGCGCCCTTGCCGAACACGTCGGTCGCCATGAGTGCGCTGGTCATCTGGAAGTTCATCCCGAACGTGCCGACGAAGAACACGCACGTGAGGATCAGGACCAGGTCGGGGCGCGAGCGGACGTACGCGACGCCGTCGCGCACCGCGCGCTTGCGGGTGCCCGTGACCTCGGACGGACGCAGCCTGCTCCCGTCGAGGAGCTGCAGGGACGCCAGCACCGCGAGGTAGCTGAACGCATTGGCGAGGATGACCCAGCCCGCGGCACTGACGCCGGAGCCGAGCGCGGCGATCAGGACGCCCGCGAGCGCGGGGCCGATCATGCGGGCCAGGTTGAACGTGGCCGAGTTCAGACCGACGGCGTTGGCGAGGTCGTCACGACCGACGATCTCGACGACGAACGACTGGCGTGCCGGAGCGTCGAACGCCGTGCCGATGCCGAACAGGAACGCCAGGGCGTACACGTGCCAGGTCTGGACCACGCCCGTGACGGCGAGGATGCCGAGCAGCGCGGCGGGGACGGCCATCGCGACCTGGGT
Organism: Aeromicrobium chenweiae; assembly: GCF_003065605.1. GTDB lineage: Bacteria > Actinomycetota > Actinomycetes > Propionibacteriales > Nocardioidaceae > Aeromicrobium > Aeromicrobium chenweiae. Next base: position 2,933,910 of record NZ_CP026952.1, read on the forward strand.
GAAGCGCAGGATCGTCCGCTTCGGGAGGCGGTCGGCGACGACGCCCGCGATGGGCGAGAAGAGCAGGGCGGGCAGCAGCTGCAGGCCCGTCGTGATGCCGAGGGCGGTGCCACTGTTGGTCAGCTGCAGGACCAGCCAGTCCTGGCCGATCCGCTGCATCCAGGTACCGGTGTTGGAGACGATCGCGCCGAGGATGTAGATGCGGTAGTTGCGCACCGCCAGCGCGCGGAACGTGGGGCTCAACTCTGGGCCAGCCGTTCGAGCAACGCCGCGGCCTCCCTCAGGGTCTTGCGCTCCACAGCGGTCAGTGCGGCGAGCCGGTGGCCGAGCCAGAGGTCACGACGGGTCCGTTCCTCGGCGAGGACCGCGTCGCCCTTCTCGGACACCGAGACGAGGACCTGGCGCCCGTCGTCGGGATGGGGCTTGCGGATCGCGTACCCCTCGTCGACGAGACAGGTGAGGGTGCGGGTGATGGACGGCGGCTGGACGCGCTCGTGCGCCGCGATCGCGCTGGGCGTGGCAGGGCCGATCTTCAGCACCGCACCGAGCACCGAGAGCTGGGTCGGGGTCAGATCGCTCTGCCGCTCCTGACGAAGCCGGCGATTGAGACGCGCCACCGACCGGGCAAGGAGGTGGGCATCGGTAGGCATATCGTTAGCATAACAAATTACCTGTGCTAACCAAAATCTCCAGGACGTGAAAGACGTCATCCCGGGCGGGCCGCAAGCGGCTCACCCGGGATGACGTCAGTGGGGGTCAGGCGTCGCCGTGCGCGAGGGCTCCGAGAAGATCGCGGTTGAGGCGGGCGATCGTGTCCAGCGGGATGCCCTTGGGGCATGCCGCGGTGCACTCGCCGATGTTGGTGCAGCTGCCGAAGCCCTCGTGGTCGTGCTGCTCCACCATGCCGATGACGCGCGAGTCACGCTCGGGCTGTCCCTGCGGGAGCAGGCCGAGGTGCGTGATCTTGGCAGCGGTGAAGAGCATGCCCGAGCCGTTGGGGCAGGCCGCGACGCACGCGCCGCAACCGATGCAGGCCGCGGACTCGAACGCGTGGTCGGCGTCCACCTTCGGCACCGGGAGGTTGTTGGCCTCGGGGGCCGAGCCGGTCGGGGCGCTGATGTAGCCGCCCGCCTGGATGATGCGGTCGAGCGAGCCACGGTCGACCACGAGGTCCTTGATGACCGGGAACGCGCCCGAGCGCCAAGGCTCGACGTCGATGACGGCGCCGTCCTCGAAGCTGCGCATGTGCAGCTGGCACGTGGTCGTGACCTGCGGTCCGTGGGCGATGCCGTTGATCACGACGCCACACGCACCGCAGATGCCCTCGCGGCAGTCGTGGTCGAACGCGATCGGCTCCTCGTCGGCCAGCGTCAGCTGCTCGTTGAGGACGTCGAGCATCTCGAGGAACGACATGTCCTCCGAGACGTTCTCCACGCCGTAGGTGACCATCTTGCCCTTGTCGTCGGCGTTCTTCTGACGCCAGACACGCACGGTGATGTTCACTTGTAGCTCCTCGACTTCATCTCGACGTACTCGTATTCCAGCGGTTCCTTGTGCAGCACGGGCTGCTCCTCACCGAACTCCCACGCCGAGACGTAGGCGAACTCGTCGTCGTGGCGCAGCGCCTCGCCGTCCTCGGTCTGGCTCTCGGCGCGGAAGTGGCCGCCACAGGACTCACGACGGTTGAGCGCGTCGATGCACATCAGCTCGCCCAGCTCGAAGAAGTCCGCGACGCGGTTCGCGCGCTCGAGGGTCTGGTTGAGCTCCTCGTTGACGCCGGTGACCTTGACGTCGCGCCAGAACTCGTCACGCAGGTCGCGGATCATCCCGATGGCCTTGATCAGGCCCTCCTCGCTGCGCTCCATGCCGCAGTACTCCCACATGATGTGGCCGAGCTGCTTGTGGAACGAGTCGACCGTGCGCGTGCCGTTGATCGACAGCAGCTTGTGGACCCGCTCCTCGACGGCCGCGCGGGCCTCGAGGACGGCCGGGTGGTCGTCGGCGATCTTCTCGTACGGACCGGACGCCAGGTAGTCGGCGATCGTGTTGGGCAGGACGAAGTAGCCGTCCGCGAGGCCCTGCATCAGCGCCGAGGCACCGAGGCGGTTGGCCCCGTGCTCGGAGAAGTTCGCCTCGCCCGTGACGAACAGGCCGGTGAGGTTGCTCTGCAGGTCGTAGTCGACCCACAGGCCGCCCATCGTGTAGTGCACGGCCGGGTAGATGCGCATCGGCTGCTCGTACGGGTTCTCGCCGGTGATCTGCGCGTACATGTCGAACAGGTTGCCGTACTTGGCCTTCACGGCCGGCAGGCCCAGGCGGTCGATCGCCTCGGCGAAGTCGAGGTACACACCCAGGCCGCCGGGGCCGACGCCCTTGCCGTCGTCGCACTGGTACTTGGCGGCGCGGGACGCGATGTCACGCGGCACCAGGTTGCCGAACGCGGGGTAGATGCGCTCGAGGTAGTAGTCGCGCTCGTCCTCGGGGATGTCGCTGGGGATGCGGTCGTCGCCGGCGCGCTTCGGCACCCAGATGCGCCCGTCGTTGCGCAGCGACTCGCTCATCAAGGTCAGCTTGGACTGGTAGTCGCCGCTGACCGGGATGCAGGTCGGGTGGATCTGCGTGTAGCAGGGGTTCGCGAAGTAGGCGCCCTTGCGGTGCGCACGCCACGTGGCGGTGACGTTGGAGCCCATCGCGTTGGTCGACAGGAAGAACACGTTGCCGTAGCCGCCGGTCGCGAGCACGACCGCGTCGGCCGTGTGCGTCTCGATCTCGCCGGTGACCATGTCGCGCACGATGATGCCGCGCGCCCGGCCGTCGACCATGATGAGCTCGAGCATCTCGTGCCGCGTGTTCATCTCGACGGTCCCGGCCGCCACCTGGCGCTCGAGCGCCTGGTAGGCGCCGATCAGGAGCTGCTGGCCGGTCTGGCCGCGGGCGTAGAACGTGCGGGAGACCTGCACGCCGCCGAACGAGCGGTTGTCGAGCAGTCCGCCGTACTCACGCGCGAACGGGACGCCCTGCGCGACGCACTGGTCGATGATGTTCACCGACACCTGCGCGAGGCGGTAGACGTTGGACTCGCGGGCGCGGAAGTCGCCGCCCTTGACCGTGTCGTAGAACAGCCGGTAGATGCTGTCGCCGTCGTTGCGGTAGTTCTTGGCGGCGTTGATGCCACCCTGCGCGGCGATCGAGTGCGCACGACGCGGGCTGTCCTGGTAGCAGAAGCTCTTGACGTGGTAGCCGGCCTCGCCGAGCGTCGCGGCAGCCGAGGCACCCGCGAGGCCGGTGCCGACGATGATGACGCTGAGCTTGCGACGGTTGGCCGGGTTGACCAGCTTGGCGTTGAACTTGCGGTCGTCCCAGCGCTTCTCGATGGGGCCCTTGGGCGCCTTCGTGTCGGCGATGTCGGCGCCGACCGCGTGGAACTGCTCGGACACGTTGGTGATGGTCATCAGGAACCAGCTCCGAAGAAGAGGACAGCGAACGGGACGGAGAGGAAGCCGACCGTGATCAGGGTCGCGAGGCCGATCGAGATGGCCGTCCAGCGCGAGCCGCGGCGAGTCGTGCTGTGGTTCTGGCCCAGGGTGGTCAGGGCGCTCCAGAAGCCGTGCGCGAGGTGGAAGCCGACGGCGATCATGCCGATCGAGTACAGCAGGACGACCCACCACAGGTCGAACCCGTTGACGACGCGGTCGTACTTGCTGTCGCTGGCGCCGCCGGGCGACAGCCAGTTGGGCATCATCTGCGCGACGTGGCCGATGATGAAGAGCAGGAGGATGACTCCGCCCCAGCGCATCGTGAAGGACGCGTAGCTGCGCTGGACGCCGGTCTTGTTCTGCGTCGTGTGGTAGCGCTTGCCACCCACGTAGCCGGCGGCCGCCTTGTTGCGGCGCCACAGGTTGGCCGCGCAGTAGACGTGGACGACCAGCGCGACGAGGAGCAGCACCCGGATGATCCAGAGCGCACCCCCCTCGGGCAGGTACGGGTAGAACATGTGCGGCAGCGTCTCGTGCAGGTAGCCATCGAACTTGTCCTGGCCCTGGAAGAACTTCAGGTTGCCGTACATGTGGACGAGCAGGTAGCCCAACATGATGAGCCCCGACACCGCCATCGCATATTTCTGAGCGACCGTCGACCTGCTGGCCGAGACGCGCTTCACAGTTTGGGTAGTTGCCACCTGCACAGGGTAGGACCGATCGACGATTCACGCTAAGTCTTGTTGAGGCAAACCTTCATAGCCGATGGCTATGACACACTTGACCTGTGCAGATCCACCAGCTGACCTACTTCGTCGCCGTCGCGCGGACGCGACACTTCACCCGGGCCGCCGAGATCACGGGTGTGTCGCAGCCCACGCTCTCCAAGCAGATCAGGGTCCTGGAGAACTCGCTCGGCGCCCCGCTGTTCGTGCGCAACCGTGGCGCGATCGAGCTGACCAGCGCCGGGGAGGCCCTGCTCCCCCACGCGCAGCGCATCCTCATCGACGTCCAGAGCGCCGAGCGCACGGTCCACGAGGTCGCCAGCCTGCAGCGCGGTCGCGTCCGGCTCGGGGCCACGCCCTCGCTCTGCGACGGCCTGCTGCCCGAGGCGCTGACCCGGTTCCACGAGTCGTACCCGCAGATCGACCTCGAGGTCCAGGAGGCCGGCTCCCGCGTGCTGACCGGCGAGCTGGCCCAGGGCCGGCTCGACATCGCCCTGCTGATCGTCCCGCTGCACACCAGTGATCCCGACATCGAGACGACGCCGGTCCTGCGCGAGCGTCTCGTCCTCGCCAGCCCGGTCGACGCGGACGTGCCCGACCGCATGAGCGTCGGCGCCCTGCGCGACCTGCCGCTCGTCATGTTCCGCGAGGGCTACGACCTGCGGGACGTGACCCTCCGCGCGTGCGCGTCCGCCGGTTTCGAGCCGCGCCTGGCGGTCGAGGGCGGCGAGATGAGCGCGGTCCTGCGGTTCGTCCAGGCCGGTCTCGGACACGCGGTCGTGCCGAGCATGGTCCTGACGACCCGGCCACAGCTGCGTGCGACCGAGCTCGTCGATCCGCCGCTGGAGCGGGTCATCGCGCTCGCCCACCGCAGCTCCGAGGCGCTTCCGCTCGCCGCGCGAGCGTTCAAGGCCGACCTGCTCGAGCACCTGACGACGTTCGCCACCGGTGATCTCGCCCTGCTGTGAGCCGGTCTACTCCCGACCGAGCGGGAACGAGCGCTGCGGCACCCAGCCGGAGCCGTCCTCGTGGTGGTACAGCGCGAACTCGCTGACCGTGAACCGGCACTCGAAGTCGTTCAGCTCGTCGTACGCCCGGTCGAGGCTCGCGTCGTCCAGGTTGTGCGCGACCGTCACGTGCGGGTGGAACGGGAACTCCGGGTCGGGGCTGTGCAGCGCCTTGCGGACGCACTTGGCCAGCATCTCGGTGTAGGAGATCCCCTGACTGACCGCGACGAACACGACCGGCGAGACCGGCCGGAACGTGCCCGTGCCGCGCAGCCGCATCGGGAAGGGCGGCAGGGTCGCGGAGGCGCGTTCCAGCGCCGCGCAGACGCCGTCGAGCTGGTCGTCGGCCACCTCGGTGGGCGGGATCAGCGTCACGTGGCTCGGGACGGTCTCGGCCATCGGGTCGCCGAAGTCGGCGCGCTTCTCGCGCAGCTGGGTCCCGTAGGGGTCCGGGACGGGGATCGCAACTCCGATCGTGGGCACCGGTTCAGGCCCTCCGCACGAATCCGGAGCGCTCGTACACGAGGTCGAGCGTGGTGCTGGCGACCTCGCGGGCCTGGTCCGCACCGCGGGCCAGGATCCGGTCGAGCTCGGCCCGGTCACCGAGCAGCTCGCGCGTGCGGTCGCCGAACGTCCCGACGAAGTCCGCGACGAGATCGGCCAGCGCGACCTTGAGGTGGCCGTACTGCTTGCCCTCGAAGTCCCGCACGATCGACTCGACCGGCTCGTCGGTCAGCGCCGAGTAGATCGACAGCAGGTTGGAGATGCCCGGCTTCGCGGCCGGGTCGAACGTGATCTCGCTGCCCGAGTCGGTCATCGCGGAGCGGATCTTCTTCGCGACCTGCTTCGGGGTGTCGGTCAGGTCGACCACCCCGGCGTGCGACTGGTTGGAGCCGCTCATCTTCGAGGTCGGGTCCTGCAGGTCGTAGATCTTCGCCGTGCTCTTGACGATGTACGCCTCGGGAACCGTGAAGGTCTCCCCGAAGCGATGGTTGAACCGCTGCGCGAGGTTGCGGGTCAGCTCGACGTGCTGGCGCTGGTCCTCGCCGACCGGGACCTTGTCGGCCTGGTAGACCAGGATGTCGGCGGCCATCAGGATCGGGTACGTGAACAGGCCGACGCTGGCCGAGTCCTGACCGCCCTTGGCGCTCTTGTCCTTGAACTGGGTCATGCGGCTGGCCTCGCCGAAGCCCGTCACACCGCCGAGCACCCACGCGAGCTGCGCGTGCTCGGGCACGTGGCTCTGCACGAACAGGGCGCTGCGCTCGGGGTCGACGCCGGCCGCCAGCAGCTGCGCCGCCGCGATGTACGTGCGCTCGCGCAGCAGCGCCGGGTCGTACTCGACCGTGATCGCGTGCAGGTCGGGGATGAAGTAGAAGGCCTCGAACTCGTCCTGCAGGGCGACCCATTGCTTGAAGGCGCCGAAGTAGTTGCCCAGGTGGTACGAGTCGGCCGTGGGCTGGGCCCCGGACAGGACGCGTGGACGGCGAGCGGCAGGCATGGGGGCATTCTGCCAGTCGCGCTGTGGCCGGGCTCCGCGAGGCTGCGCCTATGCTCGGTGGGTGACTGACGTACACCGCTGGGACGTGCCGGGGAGGGTGAACCTCATCGGGGAGCACCTGGACTACAACGGCGGGCCGGTGCTGCCCCTCGCGATCGACCGCTCCGTCACGGTCAAGGCGCGCCTGCGCGACGACGGCGTCGTCAACGTGTGGAGCGACCTGCCCGGCGCCGCGAAGGTCACGTTCACGACCTCGGTGCAGCCCGGCGAGGTCGACGACTGGGCCTCGTACGCGGCCGGGACCATCTGGAGCCTGGTCGACGCGGGGCACGCCCTGACCGGCGTGGACCTCGTGATCGAGTCGCGACTCCCGTCCGGTGCCGGCCTGTCGTCCTCGGCCGCCACCACCTGCGGCATCGCCGCCGCGCTGAACGAGGCGCACGACCTGGGCCTGGACCGCACGCAGATCGCGCTGCTCGCCCAGCGGGCCGAGTCCGACTTCGTGGGCGCCCCCGTCGGGCTGATGGACCAGCTCGCGGTGCTGTACGGCGCGGCCGGGCAGGCCGTCCAGATCGACACCTCGGTGAACCCCCACACGACCCGGCTCGTCCCCCTCGGCTGGGAGGAGGACGGGCTCACCCTCGTCGTCATCGCCACCGGCGCGCACCACGCCCTGGCGGACGGCGAGTACGCCGCCCGGCGCGAGGAGTGCGAGCGGGCCGCCGCCGAGCTGGGCATCGCGTGGCTCGCCCAGGCGACGCTCGACGCCACGGTCCGCCTCACCGACGAGACCCTGAAGGCACGCACCCGGCACGTCCTCACCGAGACCGCACGCGTCCGCGGCGCGATCACCGCGATCAGCCGACGTTCCTGGGCGCAGCTCGGGACGATCCTCACGGCGTCCCACGCCTCGCTGCGCGACGACTTCGAGGTCAGCAGCCCCGAGCTGGACGTCGCGGTCGAGGCCGCCCTGGAGGCGGGAGCCCTCGGCGCCCGGATGACCGGCGGGGGCTTCGGCGGCAGCGCGATCGCCCTGGTCGCGCCCGAGAAGGTCCAGGCCCTCCGCGACCGGGTCGAGGCCCGCTACGAGGCGCGTCAGTGGAAGCGGCCGGAGGTGTTCGCGGTGCGCGCCGCGGACGGAGCGCACCCGGTGCCGACCACGAGTGCCAAACTGGACCAATGATCTCTCGACGGATCGCCTACCAGGGCGAACCCGGTGCCAACTCGCACATCGTGGCCAATCGGCACTATCCCGACTGGGAGGCCGTGCCCTGCGCGTCGTTCGAGGACGTCTTCGCGGCGGTCACCGGCGGCGACGCCGACCTCGCGATGATCCCGATCGACAACTCGCTCGCCGGCCGGGTCGCCGACATCCACCACTTCCTGCCCACCTCGGGCCTGCACATCATCGCCGAGCACTTCCTGCGCATCCAGTTCAGCCTGATGGGTGTGCGCGGGGCGACGATCGAGCAGGTCAAGACCGTGCACAGCCACGTCCACGCGCTCGGCCAGTGCCGCAAGATCATCCGCGAGCACGGCCTGACCACCGTGATCTCCGGCGACACGGCCGGCGCCGCCCGCGAGATCGCCGACGCCGGCGACCCCACCCAGGCGGCGATCTCGCCGCCCATGGCCGCCGAGATCTACGGCCTGGACGTCCTCGCCGAGGACATCGAGGACGAGGACCACAACACGACACGGTTCGTGGTGCTGTCCCGCGAGCCGCAGCGTCCGGCCCCCGGCGAGGGTCCCGTCGTCACGACGTTCGTGTTCAACGTGCGCAACCTGCCCGCCGCGCTGTACAAGGCCCTCGGCGGCTTCGCGACCAACGGCGTCAACATGACCAAGCTCGAGAGCTACATGGTGGGCGGGGAGTTCGCCGCCACCCAGTTCCTCGCCGAGGTCGACGGCCATCCCGACGAGGCCCCGCTCGCGCGGGCGCTCGAGGAGCTCACGTTCTTCACCACCGAGGTCAGGGTGCTCGGGGTCTATCCCGCCGACCCGTTCCGCGCCCGGTGAGGCACGCGCCGTGAGGTGGCCGCTGAACGTCCCGGTGCTCAGCGACGGCGTCGTGACGATCCGCGCCCACGTGCCGGCCGACATCGACGCGATGCTGGAGATGGCCGAGGACCCGACGATGGTGCGGTGGACGGGCATCCCCTCCCCCCACCAGCGGAGCATGAGCGAGCAGTTCGCGTTCACGATCATCCCGCGCGGCTGGGAGGACGGGTCGCACCGTGGCTGGGCGATCGAGGCCACCGACGACGACGGACGCTCGCGATTCGCGGGCAACGTCGACATCCGGCAGCGGCCCATCGCCGACGTCGGGTTCGCGCTGCACCCGTGGGCCCGCGGCCGCGGCATCATGTCGCGCGCCGTGCGCCTGGCCGTCGACTGGGCCCTCACCGAGGGCGGCGTCGAGATCGTCCACTGGCGCTCCCACGTGGGCAACGAGGCGTCCCTGCGGGTGGCGCACGCGACCGGGTTCACCCTGCACGGCCTCACCCCCGGCATGCTCTACGAGCGGGGCCGGGTCCTCGACGCGTGGACCGGCTCGATCCGGTTCGGCGACGCCCCGTACCCACGTATCCCTTGGGCCGGTGGGACGGTGCTCGAGTCGGAGCGGCTGCGCCTGCGTCCCTTCGCCGCCGCCGACGTCCCGCGGCTCGTCGAGATGTGCAACGACCCGGTCAGCCGGCGCTTCCTGGCCTGGCTCCCCCAGCCGTACACCGCCGCCTCGGCCGAGGCCTACCTGAACGACTGCCTCTGGCAGGCCGCGACGGGGGCGAAGGCCACGTGGGCCGTCGCGGACCGCGACAGCGACGAGCTGCTGGGCAACATCGCCGTGATGGACATGCTCGGCCTCAACCGGGACCACGGCGAGATCGGCTACTGGATGCACCCCGACGCCCGGGGTCGCGGCCTGGCGACCGAGGCGTGCCGCACGGTCGTCGACCACGCGCTCGACCCCGACGGGCTCGACCGGCGACGCCTCTCGCTGTACGCGGCGGAGGACAACCCGGCCAGCCACGCGATCGCCCTCGCGGCCGGATTCTCCTACTACGGCACGCAGCGGGCCGCCGAGCGCCTCGGCGACGGGTCGTTCGACGACCTGCGCGGCTACGAGCTCCTGCGCTGACCGCCGGTTTCTGTCAGACCACCGCGCGACGATACCTGTTGCGCGCAGCAACCAGTCTGCGTATATTCCAACTGGAATAGTTCTCTTGGAGTGATCAGAACGGGGCACCATGGCACTCAAGCCGCTGTGCGTCTCGGTCCTGGCGCTGCTGGTCGAACGGCCCATGCATCCCTACGAGATGCACCGGGTGCTGCTCGAGCGCCGCGAGGACCGCTTCGTCAAGATCCGGCTGGGCTCGCTCTACCACACGGTCGAGCGGCTCTGCGACGAATTGCTCCTCGAGGCCGTCGGCACCGAGCGGGAGGGCAATCGTCCCGAGCGGACGACGTACGCCATCACGCCCGCGGGTCGTGAAGCCGTCGACGCGCGCGTCCGGGAGCTCATCTCGCGCCCGGTCCGCGAGTACCCGCACTTCCCCCTCGCCCTCAGCGAGGCGCACAACATCAGCGCGTCGGAGGCCGCCGCCGACCTGCGCCAGTACGTCGCGGCACTCGACGACGACATCGACGAGCTCCGCGCGCTGCTCCGAGCCGCTCGCGAGCGCGGCACACCGGAGACGTACTGGGTCGCCGGCGACTACCTGCTGACCACCGCCGTCGCCCAGCGCGACTGGATCACCACCCTCATCCACCGCATCGAGACCAAGGACCTCATATGGCAACCCGATCTCCCGTGAGCACTGAGCTGCCACCGGACTACAAGCCCTGGCCGGCCCTCTGGGCCATGGTCATCGGCTTCTTCATGATCCTCGTCGACAACACGATCGTGTCCGTCGCGACGCCCGCGATCATGGAGGACTTCAGGACCGACTACAACACGGTCATCTGGGTCACGAGCGCCTACCTGCTCGCGTACGCCGTGCCGCTGCTCGTCACCGGCCGCCTCGGCGACCGGTTCGGCCCCAAGAACATGTACCTGCTGGGCCTGACGATCTTCACGCTCGCGTCCCTGTGGTGCGGCCTGACCGGGTCGATCGAGATGCTGATCGTGGCCCGTGTCGTCCAGGGCTTCGGCGCAGCGCTCATCACCCCGCAGACGATGGCGGTCATCACCCGCACGTTCGCCCCCGCCAACCGCGGTGCCGCGATGGCGCTGTGGGGCGCGACCGCGGGCGTCGCGACGCTCGTCGGCCCGATCCTCGGCGGCGTGCTCGTGGACTCCCTCGGCTGGGAGTGGATCTTCTTCGTCAACATCCCCGTCGGCATCATCGGCTTCGTCCTGGCCGTGCGCCTCGTCCCCGTCCTGACGACCCACACCCACACGTTCGACTGGCTGGGCGTCGCGCTGAGCGGCATCGGCGTGTTCCTCGTCGTCTTCGGCGTCCAGGAGGGCGAGAAGTACGACTGGGGCACGATCGAGGGCATCGTCAGCGTGCCGCTGCTGATCGCGCTGGGCCTGGTGACCTTCGCGGCGTTCGTCTTCTGGCAGAGCCGGATCCGGAAGGAGCCGCTGGTCCCGCTGAGCCTGTTCCGCGACCGGAACTTCTCCCTCGGCAACGCCGGCATCGCGCTGGTGTCGCTGTCGATCACGGCGATGTCCCTGCCGTTCTTCTTCTACGCGCAGGGCGTCCGCGGCTGGAGCCCCACGGAGTCGGCGCTGCTCATGGCCCCCATGGCCGTCGTCCTCATCCTGCTCGCCCCGTTCGTCGGCAAGCTCGTGGACCGCACGCACCCCCGCAACATCACCCTCGTGGGCTTCGGCACCGCGGCGGTCGCGATGTTCTGGCTGTCGCAGCTCATCACCCCCACCACCCCGGTGTGGCAGCTGTGCCTGCCGATGGCGCTGTTCGGCGTCTCGAACGCGTGCCTGTGGGCGCCGCTGAGCGCGACGGCGACGCGCAACCTGCCCATGGCCTCGGCCGGCAGCGGCGCGGGCGTCTACAACACGACCCGCCAGATCGGCGCGGTGCTCGGCAGCGCGGCGATCGCGGCGCTCATCCAGGCGCGGCTCACCGCCAACGGGATCGAGGGGTCCTCGCAGGACCTGCAGGACGCCGGCGACGCGATGCCGAGCGCCATCCAGGGTCCGTTCGCCGAGGCCATGTCGCAGACCCTGTACCTGCCGGTCGCGGCGTTCGTCGTCGGGCTCGTGCTGGTGCTGTTCCTCGCGAAGCCGACCCACGCGGGTCACGGCGGGCCCCGGGCGGCGGCCAAGGAGGCGGCCCCCACCGCATAGTGCGTCCCGAAGGCGCCCGGCCCTCTCCTAGAGTGGTCGGGTGCCTTCGTCGTTCGTCCTGACCCTGTCCTGCCCCGACCGTCCCGGTCTCGTGTTCGCGGTGACCCGCTGGATCGCCGAGTCGGGGGGCAACATCCTCGACAGCCAGCAGTTCACCGACACCACCTCCGGCCCGGACCGTGGCGCCGAGTTCTTCCTGCGCGTGCACTTCGACGTCCCGGAGCAGCAGGAGGCGTCCCAGCTCGCCGAGGAGTTCGCGCCGGTCGCCGCCGAGCACGAGATGACGTACCGGCTGGTGCCCGCGGAGCGTCCGCTGCGGGCCCTGGTCATGGTGTCCAAGGAGGGGCACTGCCTCAACGACCTGCTGTACCGCCAGAGCACCGGCTCGCTGAACGTCGAGATCCCGGCGATCGTCTCGAACCACCGCGAGCTCGAGAGGCTGGCCGCGGCGTACGACGTCCCGTTCGTCCACGTGCCGGTCACCCCGGACACCAAGCAGGACGCCGAGACGGCCCTGCTCGCGATGGTCGAGGAGATGGACATCGACCTGGTCGTGCTGGCCCGCTACATGCAGATCCTGTCGGACGACCTGTGCCGCGCTCTCGAGGGACGCGCGATCAACATCCACCACAGCTTCCTGCCCAGCTTCAAGGGCGCCCGGCCGTACCAGCAGGCCCACGACCGCGGGGTGAAGCTGATCGGCGCCACGGCGCACTACGTCACCGCCGCGCTCGACGAGGGACCGATCATCGAGCAGGGCGTCCTGCGCGTCGACCACCGCATGACGTCCGCGGACCTCGCCCGCGTCGGCCGGGACGTCGAGTCGCAGACCCTCTCCCGCGCCGTCCAGCTCCACGCCGAGTCCCGCGTCCTGATGAACGGCCCCCGCACCGTCGTCTTCGACTGACCCACCCCGCCGCCGCCGGGATGACGGATTCCCACGGGACCGTGGTAATTCGTCACTCCCCCAGTGTTGTGACCCGCGGGGAGTGACCAATTCCCACGGGACCGTGGGAATCCGACACCCCCGGCGAGCGTGTGGGCGTAGCCCGGGTCTCAGCATCTGTCGCGGCGTCCCGGATCCTGAGACGCGGTCGGGGCGCGCGGAAATCCCCCTACGTTGAGGATCCGAGCACGCACGGTGGCGTGTCCTGGATCCCCGAGGCAGGAACATGTTGAACTTCTCCCGCAAGAGCGTGGCCACGGCCGTCGCAGTGTCACTCGGCGCGGCGGTCCTCGCGGCGTGCGGTGGCGGCGCCTCCGGCGGCTCCGGGACGCAGCTCGCGCTCGTGGGCTTCGCGGTCCCCAAGGCGGGCAACAACGCCGCCCAGGCCGCTTTCGCCAAGACGTCCGACGGCAAGGGCACGAACTGGAAGGAGTCGTACGGCGCGTCCGGCGACCAGAGCCGCGCCGTCGCCGGCGGGCTCAAGGCCGACTACGTGCACTTCTCGATCACGCCCGACGTCACCCGGCTGGTCGACGCCGGGCTGGTGGCCCAGGACTGGAACGCCGGACCCAACAAGGGCATCGTGACCGACTCGGTCGTGGTCCTGGTGACCCGCAAGGGCAACCCGAAGAAGATCACCGGGTGGGACGACCTGGCCAAGCCGGGCATCGGCATCGTGACGCCCAACCCGGGATCGTCGGGCGCGGCCCGCTGGAACATCCTCGCGGCGTACCAGCACGTCATCGGCACGGGCGGCAGCGAGCAGGACGCCTCGGCGTTCCTCACCAAGGTCTTCGGCAACGTCAAGGCGCTGCCCGGCAGCGGCCGGGACGCCACGACCGCGTTCCAGGGCGGCACCGGCGACGTCCTCATCTCGTACGAGAACGAGGCGATCCTGGCCCGTCAGAACGGCGAGGACATCGACTACGTCGTCCCCGACGACACCCTGAAGATCGAGAACCCGGCCGCCGTCACGGTCAAGGGCGACGCGAAGGCCAAGAAGTTCCTGGACTTCGTGCTGACGAAGGAGGGCCAGCAGCAGTACGTCTCCAAGGGCTTCCGGCCGCTGGAGTCCGTGGAGGGCGTCGACGTCGGCACCGTGAAGGGCGCGAACGACGAGTCGGACCCGTTCCCGACGCCGTCGAAGCTGTTCACGATCGACGGTGACCTCGGCGGCTGGGAGAGCATCAACAAGAAATTCTTCGACGAGAACTCCGGGATCATCACCAAGATCATCGCGGAGTCCGGCAAGTCGTGACGGTCGACACTCCTCTCGCCCCGGGCACCGCGCGCAGGCGCCGTGCCCGGGGCGCGACCTCGCTGACGCGGTCCTCAGGTCTTGGCCTGGGGGTCGCGCTGACCTGGTTCAGCCTGCTCGTCCTCATCCCACTCGCTCTCGTGGTCATCCAGTCGATCGACGGCGGCTGGGCGACGTTCCGCGAGACCCTGACCAACCCGCAGACCGCCGCCGCCCTGCGCCTGACCGTCACGCAGTCCCTGATCGTCACCGCGATCAACGTCGTCATGGGGACGCTCATCGCGTGGGTCCTCGTCCGGGACACCTTCCCGGGCCAGCGCCTGCTCGAGGTCGTCATCGACATCCCGTTCGCGCTGCCGACGATCGTCGCCGGGCTCGTCCTGCTCAGCCTCTACGGCCCCGACAGCCCTCTGGGGGTCAACGTCGCCAACACCGAGCGGTCGGTGTTCCTCGCGCTGCTGTTCGTGACCCTGCCGTTCGTGATCCGCACCGTCCAGCCCGTCCTGATGGAGCTGGACCGCGACGTCGAGGAGGCCGCCGCCTCCCTGGGCGCGAGCCGGTTCACGACGCTGCGCCGCATCATCCTGCCCAGCCTCGCGCCGGCCATCACCGCGGGAGCCGCACTGTCGTTCGCGCGCGGCATCAGCGAGTACGGCTCGCTGGTCCTGCTCTCGGGCAACCTGCCGCTCAAGACCGAGGTCGCGTCCGTGCGCATCCTGACGTACATCGAGAACGGCAACGAGGCAGCAGCCGCCTCCGTCGCCACGATCCTGCTGCTGGTCGCGCTCGCCGCGATCGTCCTGCTCCAGCTGCTGTCGTCCTGGGTGGCGCGTCGTGGCTAGCCGCATGAGCCAGCCGCGGACCGCGGGCACGCACCTGCGCCGCCTGGTCGTCGTCGCCTACCTGTTCCTGCTGGTCATCTGGCCGGTCGCGCTCGTCGTGCAGAAGACGTTCGACGGCGGCCTCGAGAACCTCCGGACCGCCCTGTCCGACCCCGTGGTCACGGACGCCCTTCAGCTCACCGTGGTGGTCGCGCTGTGGGCGGTCGCGATCAACACGGTGTTCGGCGTCGGGATCTCGCTGCTGCTCGTGCGGTACGAGTTCCCGGGCCGGCGCGTCCTGTCCGCGCTGATCGACCTGCCGCTCTCGGTCTCCCCCGTCGTGGTCGGCCTGGCCCTCCTGCTGGCGTACGGCGGCACCAACGGGACGTTCGGTCCCGCCCTGGAGGGAGTCGGGCTGCAGGTGGCGTTCGCGACGCCGGGCATCGTGATGGCCACCGCGTTCGTGAGCCTGCCGCTGGTCATCCGCGAGATCGTGCCCGTGCTCCACGAGATCGGCACCGAGCAGGAGCAGGCCGCCAAGAGCCTCGGCGCGAGCGCGGTGCAGACGTTCCGGCGGATCACCCTGCCGTCGATCAAGTGGGCGCTCGTCTACGGCGTCGTGCTGAGCCTCGCCCGCGCGCTCGGCGAGTTCGGCGCGGTCAAGATCGTGTCGGGCAACGTCGCCCAGCAGACCCAGACGGCCACGCTGGTCGTCGAGCAGAAGTACCAGGACTTCGAGCAGGGATCGGCGTACGCGACGTCGTTCCTGCTCGCACTGATCGCGGTCGCGGCGCTCGTCGTCGTGACCATCCTTCGACCCAAGGACGACACTGATGGGGATTGAGATCCGCGGCGTCAACAAGAACTTCGGCGACTTCGTCGCGCTGAAGGACATCGACCTGAGCATCCCCAGCGGCCAGCTCACGGCCCTGCTGGGGCCCAGCGGCGGCGGCAAGTCGACCCTGCTGCGCATCATCGCGGGCCTCGAGTCGTCCGACAGCGGCTCGATCGAGATCGAGGGGGTCGACGCGACGGGCGTCCCCGCGCAGAAGCGCAACGTCGGCTTCGTGTTCCAGCACTACGCGGCGTTCAAGCACATGACGGTGGAGAAGAACGTCGCGTTCGGCCTCGAGATCCGCAAGAAGCCCAAGGACGAGGTGCGGCGCCGGGTCGCCGAGCTGCTCGAGCTCGTGCACCTCGAGCAGTTCTCCCACCGCCTGCCGTCACAGCTCTCCGGCGGGCAGCGCCAGCGCATGGCCCTGGCACGGGCACTGGCGATCGAGCCCAGCGTCCTGCTGCTCGACGAGCCGTTCGGCGCGCTCGACGCCAAGGTCCGCAAGGAGCTGCGTGACTGGCTCCGCCGCCTGCACGACGAGGTCCACGTGACGACCGTGTTCGTGACCCACGACCAGGAGGAGGCCCTGGAGGTCTCGGACAACCTCGTGGTGATCAACGAGGGCCGCATCGAGCAGATCGGCACCCCGGACGATCTCTACGACCGTCCCGCCAGCGACTTCGTCCTGTCGTTCCTCGGACCCGTCACCAAGCTCGGGGACCGCCTCATCCGTCCGCACGACATCGACATCACCCGCTACGAGCACGCCGCGACGACATCCGGGCCGATCACGCGGTGGACGCGCGTCGGCTTCGAGGTGCGCCTCGAGGTCACGCCTAACGACGCGCTGCACCCGGACCCGGTGCAGGTCGTCCTCACCCGGGCCGAGGCGACGGCGCTGCAGCTGCACGAGGGCGACTTGGTGTGGCTGCGTCCGCGCGTCGGTGCGGACCTCGTCGGCGCCTGACTGGCGCAACCCGACCCGCGAGTGGCGCAGTTGCGCACGACTCGCCGTCCCATTTCCTCCATCCTGCGCCAGTCGCGGGCTGACGTGCGCCAGTCGCGGGCTGCGCTCAGACGGAGACGGGGACGGGCTGGGAGCGGCGCTGGTAGCGCAGGCCGGCCACGAACACCGCGAGGCCGAGGGTGGCCAGGACGACGCCGACGAGGCTCGTCGCGCGGTAGCCGTACCCGGCCTCGATGATGACCGAGCCGAAGAACGCGCCGAGGCCGTTCGCGATGTTCAGGGACGAGTGGTTGAGCGCGGCGCCCAGCATCTGCGCCTCGCCCGCGGCGTCCATCAGCCGGATCTGCAGGTTGATCGCGACGATCGAGCCGAGCGCGCCCACCGCGAACACCAGGACCAGCGCCGGGACGACCTGTGCCGCGGCGAAGTAGAACGCGACCAGCACGAGCGGGGTGGCCACGAACCCGGCGAGCACCGACCGCTCGACGTTCCAGTCCGCGAGCGGGCCCGCGGCCCACGACCCGACGACCGAGCCGAGGCCGAACGCCAGGGTGAAGATCGCGATCCAGCCCGCGTCCAGGTCGATCACCTTGGTCACGATGGGGGCGATGTAGCTGTACATCGCGAACAGCCCGCCGAAGCCGACCATGCCCGCGGCGACGGCGAACAGCACCTGCGGCTGCTTGAGGGCCGACAGCTCGCCGCGCACCGAGGCGTCGGTGTTGGCCGGCGAGTGCGGGACGAACAGGAAGATCATGAGCGCGGCCGCTGCGGCGATCCCGAGCACCGCCCAGTAGGCGCTGCGCCAGCCGAGGGTCTGGCCGAGGATCGTGCTCGCGGGCACGCCGGCGACCGTCGCGACCGACAGGCCGAGCATCACCGAGCTGACCGCGCGCCCGCGCATCTCGAGCCGTACCAGCGAGGCCGCGAGCAGCGAGGCGACACCGAAGTACGCACCGTGCGGGAGGCCGGCGACGAAGCGCGCAGCCATCACCGGCAGGTAGCCGCTGGCGAGGGCGGTGATCGCGTTGCCGAGGCCGAGGGCGAGGATCAGACCGATCGCGAGCCCCTTCTTGGGCAGCCGGGCACCGAGCGAGACGATGATCGGGGCACCGACGACGACGCCGAACGCGTACGCCGTGATGATGTGGCCGGTCTCGGCGTTGGTCCGGTGGATGCCGTCGGCGATCTCCTCGAGCAGACCCATCGTCATGAACTCAGTCGTGCCGATCGCGAAACCGCCCAGAGCCAGTGCCAGCAGAGCGAGGCTCACGTGGCGCGTACGCATGGGTGTCCCGAGATCTGTCACGTCTTGGTACAAGGCGCACCGGCCGCGAGGTGTTCCCCAGGGGACCTGCGTGCCTCGTCACACTGCCTGCGGGACTACCTGACCTTGCGGCTCTTCCCGGTCCGTGAGACGGATGCGAAGCCCTTCTTCTTCGCCGTGACCCGCACGGACACCCGCTTGCGCCGGTCCTTCGTCGTCAGCTTGTACGAGGACTTCGTCGCGCCCTTGATCGCCTTGCCGTTGCGCAGCCACCGGTACGAGTACGAGTAGCCGGCGCCGCTCCAGCCACCACGGTCCTTCACCCTGACCTTCTTGCGCACCGCGAAGGTGCCCGAGACCGTCGGCTTGCGTGCGGAGTACGCGGGGACCCGCAGCGCGGAGGTGGCGCTCTGCCGCGTGGTGTAGCCGCTCTTGACGGACGTCGTCCGGAACGCGATCGCGCGGCCTGCGTCGGCCGTGGTCAGGCGGTACGTCCGGCCGGACGCCCCGGCGATGACCTTTCCGTCACGGGTCCAGACGGACGTGACGGACGCGCCGGCGGTGCCGGGGGTCGTGAACGACGCCGTGAGGGACCCCTTGACCTTCGGGGACCCCGCGATCTTGACGGCGGGCGGGGCCAGCGAGCCCCCGACCGGCGCGATCTCGTTGGACCGGAGCCGCTCGGCCCGCGGGGACTTCGGCTTGACCAGCACGCTCAGCCGCTTGCCCGCCTGGAGGTCCGCCTGGGTCACCGTGTGGGTCGCCCCCGTGTCACCCGGCCCGGGGACCTCGTCCCCGTCCCACAGCCACACGTACGTGTAGCCGCCCGACTCACCGCCCAGGGAGCCGTGGCTCGTGATCGTCAGCTTCTCCCCCACCCGTCCGGAGCCGGAGATGACCGGATCGCCGGTCGCCCGCTCCGCGTCGGCGGCACCGACGGACAGCACGAGACCTCCCGTGGCCAGGGCGAGGCCGGTGAGCGCCAGGACGAGCTTCTTCATGCGGGCAACCTTCTGCTGGGTGGGTGTCCGGGGCGGCTCGCAGAAGCCGTCCCGGACACCTACACAGAGTCGGTACCCGTCAGTTCATGACGCGCGAGGTCAGCCGAGCGTGGCCAGCACCTCGAGCAGCGTGCCCGAGGGGCGCATGACCGACTTCACCTTCGTCTCGTCGGGGCGGTAGTAGCCGCCAATGTCGGCGGGCGAGCCCTGCACCGCGAGCAGCTCGTCGACGATCTTCTGCTCGTTGCCCGACAGCGCGTCGGCGACCTCGGTGAACGCGGCGGCGAGCTCCGCGTCCTCGGTCTGGCTGCTGAGCTCCTTGGCCCAGTACAGCGCCAGGTAGAAGTGGCTGCCGCGGTTGTCGATCGTGCCGAGCTTGCGACCGGGCGACTTGTTCTCGTCCAGGAACGTCCCGGTGGCGCGGTCGAGCGTGTCGGCGAGGATCTGCGCCCGCGCGTTGCCGGTCGTCGTCGCCATGTGCTCGAAGCTCGAGGCCAGGGCCAGGAACTCGCCCAGGCTGTCCCAGCGCAGGTAGTTCTCCTTGACGAGCTGCTGCACGTGCTTGGGAGCGGAGCCGCCGGCGCCGGTCTCGAACAGGCCGCCGCCGTTGATCAGCGGGACGATCGACAGCATCTTGGCGCTCGTGCCGAGCTCCAGGATCGGGAACAGGTCCGTGTTGTAGTCGCGCAGCACGTTGCCGGTGACCGAGATCGTGTCCTCACCCTTGCGGATGCGGTCGATCGAGTACTGGGTCGCCTCGACCGGGGACATGATCTCGATCGTCAGGCCCTCTGTGTCGTGCTCGGGCAGGTACGCGTTCACCTTGGCGATGAGGTTCGCGTCGTGCGCGCGCGAGGGGTCCAGCCAGAACACCGCGGGGGTGTCGGACGCGCGGGCGCGGGTGACCGCGAGCTTGACCCAGTCGCGGATCGGGACGTCCTTGGTCTGGCACGCACGCCACACGTCGCCGGGCTCCACCGCGTGCTCGATCAGCACGGTGCCGTCGGCGTCGACGACCTGGACCGTGCCGGCCTCGGCGATCTCGAACGTCTTGTCGTGGCTGCCGTACTCCTCGGCGGCCTGCGCCATGAGGCCGACGTTCGGGACCGAGCCCATCGTCGTCGGGTCGTACGCGCCGTTGACGCGGCAGTCGTCGATGACGGTCTGGTAGACGCCGGCGTACGAGCTGTCCGGGATGACCGCGAGGGTGTCGGCCTCGTTGCCGTCCGGGCCCCACATGTGGCCGGAGGTGCGGATCATGGCCGGCATCGACGCGTCGACGATGACGTCGCTCGGGACGTGCAGGTTGGTGATGCCCTTGTCGGAGTCGACCATCGCGAGCGCCGGGCCCTCGGCCAGTCCCTGCTCGAACGCGGCCTTGATCTCGGCGCCGTTGGGGAGCTTGTCGAGGCCGGCCAGGATGCCGCCGAGTCCGTTGCTGGGGCTGAGGCCCGCGGCCGCGAGGTCGGCGCCGTACGTGTCGAAGACGGCCGGGAAGAACGCCTTGACGACGTGGCCGAAGATGATCGGGTCCGAGACCTTCATCATCGTGGCCTTCAGGTGCACCGAGAACAGCACGCCCTCGTCCTTGGCGCGCGCGATCTGCGCCGCCAGGAACTCGTCCAGCGCGGCGGCGCGCATCACGGTGCCGTCGACGATCTCGCCGGCGAGGACCGGGAAGGCGTCCTTGAGCGTCGTCGTGGTGCCGTCGGCGCTCACGTGCTGGATCGTCAGGGTCGTGTCGGCGTCGATCACGACCGACTTCTCGTTCGAGCGGAAGTCGTCGGCGCCCATCGTGGCGACGTTCGTCTTGGAGTCGCTGCTCCACGCGCCCATCGAGTGCGGGTGCTTGCGGGCGTAGTTCTTGACCGACGCGGGGGCGCGGCGATC
Source organism: Aeromicrobium chenweiae (assembly GCF_003065605.1). Lineage (GTDB taxonomy): Bacteria > Actinomycetota > Actinomycetes > Propionibacteriales > Nocardioidaceae > Aeromicrobium > Aeromicrobium chenweiae. Next base: position 2,954,918 of record NZ_CP026952.1, read on the forward strand.
GGAGTTGCCCTCGCGCAGGACCGGGTTGACCGCGCTGCCCTTGACCTTGTCGTAGCGGGCGCGGACGTCCTTGTCCTCGTCGGTCTGCGGGTCGTCCGGGTAGTCCGGCAGGTCGTAGCCCTGCGACTGCAGCTCGGCGATCGCGGCCTTCAGCTGCGGGATCGAGGCGCTGATGTTGGGCAGCTTGATGATGTTGGCCTCGGGCGTCTTGGCGAGCTCCCCGAGCTCGGCCAGGGCGTCCCCGATCTGCTGCTCGGGGGTCAGCCGGTCACCGAACAGGGCGATGATGCGCCCGGCCAGCGAGATGTCGCGGGTCTCGACCTCGACGCCGGCGGTCGAGGCGTAGGCCTCGACGACGGGGAGGAACGAGTAGGTGGCGAGGAGCGGGGCCTCGTCGGTGTGGGTGTAGATGATCGTGGCCATGAGAGCGGTGTCTCCTCCAGAGTGGGGCGCCAGGAAAGTTGTTTGACATCAAGATATCTCACTCGACGCCGGGCCGCTGGCGTCCCCTCCGGCGGCCCGAAGGGCCCCGACGGTCACGGACACCCGCACCGCCCCCGGAGCACCCGTGGGAGGAGTCTGCGCTACTTTCGGAAGGTATCTCCCAGATTTCCGCACCGTTCAAGGAGCACCTCTCGTGAGCACAACCCCCGTCAAGGTCGCCGTCACCGGCGCGGCCGGCCAGATCGGCTACAGCCTCCTCTTCCGACTCGCCAGCGGTTCGCTGCTCGGTCCTGACACCCCGATCCAGCTGCAGCTGCTCGAGATCACCCCGGCGCTGAAGGCGCTCGAGGGCGTCGTCATGGAGCTCGACGACTGCGCGTTCCCGACCCTCGCGGGTGTCGAGATCGGCGACGACGCCGAGAAGATCTTCGACGGCGTCAACCTCGCCCTCCTCGTCGGCGCGCGCCCCCGCGGCCCGGGCATGGAGCGCGGCGACCTGCTGTCCGCCAACGGCGCGATCTTCACCGCGCAGGGCCAGGCGCTCAACAAGGTCGCGGCCGACGACGTCCGCATCGGTGTCACCGGCAACCCGGCCAACACCAACGCGCTGATCGCGATGAGCAACGCCCCCGACATCCCGGCCGAGCGCTTCTCCGCGCTGACGCGCCTGGACCACAACCGGGCCATCTCGCAGCTGGCTGCGAAGACCGGCTCGGCCGTGTCGGACATCAAGAAGGTCACGATCTGGGGCAACCACTCCGCGACCCAGTACCCGGACATCTTCCACGCCGAGATCGCCGGCAAGAACGCTGCCGAGACGGTGGGCGACCAGGCCTGGATCGAGAACGACTTCATCCCGACCGTCGCCAAGCGTGGCGCCGCGATCATCGAGGCCCGCGGCTCGTCCTCGGCCGCCTCCGCAGCGTCCGCCACGATCGACGCCGCCCGCGACTGGCTGCACGGCACCCCCGAGGGGGACTGGGCGTCGATGGCGGTCCGTTCCGACGGCTCGTACGACGTCCCCGAGGGCCTGATCTACTCGTTCCCCGTCACGACCAAGAACGGTGACTGGGAGATCGTCCAGGGCCTCGAGATCGACGAGTTCTCGCGCGGCAAGATGGACGCGACGGCCGCCGAGCTCATCGAGGAGCGCGACGCGGTCAAGGAGCTCGGCCTCATCTGAGCCGACCCCCAGGTCCCTGCGAGTGGCGCAGTGCGGCTGGTGTCCCACGAGGACTCCAGCGGTGCTGCGCCACTGGCGTCTCCGGGGTCAGCCGGGCTGGCCCGGGATGACCCAGGCGAGGACGATCAGCGCCGCACCCAGGGTCGTCATCCAGAAGATGTCGAACGCCTTGCCGCGGACCCGCAGCATGCCGGTGTGGTCGATCGGCACGACCGACCGGGCCAGTGCGCCCACGACGAAGGCGACGCCGATCGCCAGGATCCCCGCACGCCACGGTCCGGCCACGACGAGCACGAGCCCGACCAGCACGACCAGCAGCTGCAGCAGGTAGAGCTGCGAGCCGCGGCTGCGGGGTCCCCTCACGGGTTGAGACGCTCGGCGGTGTCGACGACGTTCGCCAGCAGCAGGGCGCGGGTCATCGGTCCCACGCCACCGGGGTTGGGCGAGATCCAGCCTGCGACCTCGTACGCTGCGGGATCCACGTCGCCGACGATGCCGTTCGCGTCCCGGCTCACGCCGACGTCGAGCAGCGCGGCACCGGGCTTGACCATGTCGGCGCGGATGATGCCCGGGACGCCGGCCGCGGCGATGACGATGTCCGCACGGCGGACCTCCGCGGCGAGGTCCCGGGTGCCGGTGTGGCAGAGCGTCACGGTGGCGTTCTCGGTACGGCGGGTCAGGAGCAGGCCCATGGGACGACCGACCGTGATGCCGCGACCGACGACCACGACGTGCTGGCCAGCGATCGGGACGTCGTGGCGGCGCAGCAGCTCGATGATGCCGCGCGGCGTGCACGGCAGCGGCGCCTCCTTGCCCAGCACCAGCCAGCCGAGGTTGGTCGGGTGCAGCCCGTCCGCGTCCTTGTCGGGATCGATGCGGCCGATCGCGGCGTTCTCGTCCAGGCCCCTCGGGAGCGGGAGCTGCAGGATGTAGCCGGTGCAGGCGGGATCCGCGTTGAGCTGGTCGATCGCGGACTCGACGTCGGCCTGGGTCGCGGTCTCGGGCAGGTCGACACGGATCGACTCGATGCCGACCTCGGCGCAGTCGCGGTGCTTGCCTGCGACGTACCACTGGCTCCCGGGGTCGTTGCCGACCAGGATCGTGCCGAGGCCGGGCACGACGCCCTTCTCCCGGAGCGCAGTCACCCGCTCCCGGAGCTCGCCCTTGATCGCGGCCGCGGCCGCCTTGCCGTCGAGGATCTGCGCTGTCACGGGTCGAGTCTTTCATGTCCACCCCTGCAAACAGGCGACGGGCGGCGGCCCTGTCGGCGCCTACACTCGTCTCCGGGGGAATGGCTGGAGCAACTCCAGCCTGTCGAGCGGACGTCAAAGGTCGAGGGAGCATCGATGGTCACCCGTGCCCAGCTGTCACAGGAACGCAGTCGCGCGCGCCGGGACGAGCTGCTCGCCGCAGCCATCGACCTGTTCACCGAGGGCGGGTCGCGCGCGATCACGCATCGGGCCGTCGCCGCCCGTGCCGGCCTGCCACCGGCGACCACGACGTACTACTTCGAGTCGATCGACGAGCTCATCCGCGAGGCGCTGAGCTCGCACATCCAGCAGTGGACCGCCGAGCTGGACGCCCTGTCCCAGATCGACATCGACGTGTCCGTCAGCCTGGACGAGGCGGCGACGTTCATGGGCGGCGTCTTCGCCCACCGTGGCCCGGAGGTCGCGGCCGTCGAGCTGTCGATCTTCCTCGCCGCCGCACGCGAGCCCGAGCTCCACGACGTCGCACGGGCGGCCATGACGTCGCTGGAGGCCCTCGCCACGAGCGTGCTCGAGCAGCTGGGCATCGACGAGCCCCAGCGCCTCGCCGCCGCGATCGTCGCACTCGTCGTCGGCACGGCCGTGCGCCGACAGGCGGCCATCTACGGCGAGGACGAGGAGGCGCGCATCCTGACCGCTGCCGTCCGCGACCTCGTCGCGGCGCACGCCCTCGGTCCCCTCGAGGTCGACCGCACCCTCGCCTCCCTCAGTCGCGGCCCGGCCTGAGCCGCAGCCCGGGCGGCGCCGACTCCACAGGCCCACGGTGGCTGAGCGCCAGCCACGCCACGGCCCCGAGCACCAGCACCCCGCCGACGAGCTGGACCCCGCTGAGCGTCTCCTGCAGCAGCCACGTCGCGAGGGCGACGGTCACGACGGGCTCGAGCGTCGACAGCACGGACGCCGAGGTCGGTCCGAGCAGCGCCAGCCCGGCGAAGAAGGCCAGGATGGCCACCACGGTGCAGATGACGGCGATCGCGAGCAGATCGGCCCATCCCGTCGCGCTGGACGGGAACGCCGGCGGGCGGCCCGTGGCCCAGAGGATCAGCACGATCGTCCCGCACACCCCCGTCGCGGCGACGCAGACGATCGTCGCTACTGCGACGACGTCCATCCCACCGGTCACGACCGACCCGACCGTGATGTAGATCGAGTAGACCACCGCAGCGCCGATCCCGAGCACGATCCCCAGCGGCCGTCCGGTCCCCCCACCGACGACCAGCGCGGTGCCGGCCAGGGCCAGCACCAGGGCGCCGGCCGTCACCGCCGAGATGCGCTCACGCAGGAAGACCGCCGCCAGCACCGCGACGAAGGCCGGGAAGAGGTACAGGAGCAGGGCGACGAGGCTCGCCTGGGCGTGCTCGAGCGCAAGGAAGTAGCAGTACGACTGCCCGACGTACCCGATGCCGCCCATCGCGGCCACGGGTGCGCACCGCCGCAGCGGGGGCAGCGCGACACCGCGCACCCGCATCACGCCGACCAGGACCAGCGAGGCCAGGGCGAACCGCACGAGGATCAGCGCCGGGGTGTCGATCCCGTCGTCGTGCGCCCACACCCCGAAGATGGCCATCGACCCGAACGCCGCGGCCGACAGCGCGATCAGCATCGCGCCGGTCAGCCGTGACGACATCGGATCAGTGGAAGAAGTGCCGGGTGCCGGTGACGTACATCGTGACGCCGGCGGCGTTGGCCGCGGCGATCGACTCGTCGTCGCGGACGGATCCGCCCGGCTGGACGACGGCCTTCACCCCCGCGTCGAGCAGCACCTGCAGGCCGTCCGCGAAGGGGAAGAACGCGTCGGAGGCCGCCACGGCACCGGTCGCGCGCTCGCTCCCGGCCCGCTCGACCGCGAGTCGGCACGAGTCGACGCGGTTGACCTGACCCATGCCGACGCCGACCGAGGCGCCGTCCTTGGCGAGCAGGATCGCGTTGGACTTCACCGCACGGCACGCGGTCCAGGCGAACACCAGGTCGGCCATGGTCGCCTCGTCGGCGGCCTCGCCGGCCGCGAGCGTCCAGGTGGACGGGTCGTCACCGGGGGCGTCGACCAGGTCGCGCTGCTGCACCAGGCGGCCGCCGCTGATGGCGCGGGTCTCGGTCGCGATGCCCGGCTGCACGGGGCAGCGCAGGATGCGGATGTTCTTCTTGCCCTGGAGGATCTCCACGGCGCCCGGCTCGTAGTCGGGGGCGACGATGACCTCGGTGAACACCTCCGCGACCTGCTCGGCCATCGCGACGGTGACCGGGCGGTTCGCGGCGATGACCCCACCGAAGGCCGAGACCGGATCGCAGGCGTGCGCCCGGGCGTGCGCCTCGGCGACGTCCGTGCCGACCGCGATGCCGCAGGGGTTCGCGTGCTTGATGATCGCGACGGCCGGACGGTCGTGGTCGAACGCGGCGCGCCAGGCGGCATCGGTGTCGACGTAGTTGTTGTAGCTCATCTCCTTGCCGTGCAGCTGCTCGGCGGCGGCGAGCCCGCCCGTGCCGTCGGTGTAGAGCGCGGCCTGCTGGTGCGGGTTCTCGCCGTAGCGCAGCGTCGAGGACAGCGTCCACGTCTCACGGATGTCCGCGGGCCAGGGCGACACGAGATCGGGCGCGTAGTCGGAGTCGAACCACGACGACACCGCGACGTCGTACGCCGCGGTGTGCGCGAAGGCCCGACCGGCGAGGCGCTTGCGCTGCTCGAAGGTGAAGCCGCCGGCTGCGATCGCGGCACGGACGTCGTCGTACGCACTCGGTGAGACGACCACGGCGACGCTCGGGTGGTTCTTCGCGGCAGCCCGCACCATCGACGGTCCGCCGATGTCGATCTGCTCGACGCACTCGTCAGGCGTCGCGCCGGACGCGACGGTCTCGCGGAACGGGTAGAGGTTGACGATCACCAGGTCGAAGGGCTCGATGTCGAGCTCGGCCAGCTGCTCGACGTGGGACTCGAGTCGCAGGTCGGCGAGGATGCCGGCGTGCACCCGGGGGTGCAGCGTCTTGACACGACCGTCCAGGCACTCGGGGAAGCCGGTGAGCTCCTCGACGGGAGTGACCGGCACACCGGCCGACTCGATGGTCTTGGCCGTCGAGCCGGTCGACACGATCGAGACGCCGGCCGCGTGGAGGTCGCGGGCCAGGTCCTCGAGGCCGGTCTTGTCGTAGACCGAGACCAGGGCGCGCTTCAGGGGGCGAGTTGCGTCTGTCATGCCAGCTCTTTCGTCAGGGGTGGTCCGGGCCGGGCCGCACGGCCCGGTCCTCGAGGTGGAAGCCTTCTCGCGCCAGGGTGCCGACCCACTCGACCAGCATGGCGCGCTCGCTCGTCTTGATCCGCTCGTGCAGGGAGCTCTCGTCGTCGCCGTCCAGCACGGGCACCGCGACCTGGGCCACGATCGGGCCGGTGTCGACGCCCTCGTCCACGACGAAGAGGGTCGCGCCGGTGACCTTGACGCCGTACGCGAGGGCGTCCCGCGGTCCGTGCATGCCGGGGAAGGACGGCGACAGCGCCGGGTGGGTGTTGAGCGTGCGTCCGCCGAACAGCGCCAGGAAGGCGGGCCCCGTGAGCTTCATGAACCCGGCGAGGACGACGAGGTCGGGGTCGTACGACGCGACCTTGTCGGCGAGTGCGACGTCCCAGGCCGGACGGTCCTCGAACTCCGACGTGCGGAGCACGAAGGTCTCGATGTCGTGGCGCTCGGCGCGGGCCAGGCCCTCGATGCCGTCGCGGTCGGCGCCGACCGCGACGATCGTCGCGCCGTACTCAGGATCCGTGGACGCCTCGATCAGCGCCTGCAGGTTCGTGCCGCTGCCAGACACGAGGACGACCAGTCTCGCTGGTGTCCGAGGGGCGGGAGGCACGGCCACCACGATAGTGGTTGAGCACCGCGCCGATCGCGCCGCCCACCGCCATGACGGGCACGGCCACCAGCAACGGGGTCAGGAGCGGCGGTCCGGCGTCGGCCATCCGGCCCGGACCGATCGCGCCGCGCGACAGGGCGACCAGCACGCCGAGGGCGAATCCGGCCAGCGCGCCGGCGGCGCAGCCGAGCGCGAGCCGTGCCAGGACGCCCTCGCGCGTCCCGGGCACGAGCCGCCAGCCGCACAGGACGCCGGCGAGCAGCGGGACGAGGCCCAGCACGAAGACCCACTCGGGGAACTCCCCCGGCGACGGCAGGCCGGCCAGCAGCGGGAAGCCGGGCACCTGGCCCAGCTGCGCACCGGTGAGGTCCACCGAGGTGTCGGTCCCGAGCGCGAAGCCGGGACCGAGCAGGACCGAGGTCGTCCACAGGACGAGGGTCGGCACCGCGAGCAGGGAGCCCAGGCCGAGCACGATCCCGCCACCCGGTCCGGGGTCCAGCAGCGCCCACAGGTCCCCTCCGCGGGCGACGCCGCGGATCAGCAGCACCGCCACGACCGCCGTCGCGCTGACCAGCACGGCCGCGACGCCGGGCACCGCGGCCCGGACGACGGCTCGGACGTCCTCGGACGACGTGAACCACCACCGCTCGGCGTCGCCGTGCCGGCGGATGGAGCCGATCGCGGCGCCCAGCCCGCCGACCACGAACGCCGCGACGGCCGCCCGCACGGAGGACACGTCGACCCCGCCGGCGTTCGTCACCGTCGCCGCCAGGCCCGCGATGACGCCGTACGCCCCCGCGGACGACGCAGCGAACGCCGCGAGGTCATGCAGCGGGTCGGACACGATCCAGCTGGCCACTCCCGCCACCACGGCGAGGCAGACGAGCGTCGCGCCCACCGGGACGAGACCGATGGAGACCGGGCCGGCGTCGATGCCCGATCCCATCGCGACGAGCCAGGTCCGGACGCTCGCCCGGGCGACCGACGTCACGGACAGGTCGGACACGCCGCGGGCCAGCAGCACCAGCACGGCGGAGGCACCGATCGAGACGAGGGCGGCGACAACGGCGGTCAGGAAGGCCGGCCGGAGGTAGGACGACTCAGCGGGCTCGGACACCACTTCATCATCCCCTGTAAAGTTGGCGCGTCGCACACAGGCACGCCGAACGCCGAAGGAGGCAGGAGATGACCCGCGTCGACGAATTCGACAACTTCTACTCCTCGACCTTCGCCGAGGTGGTCCAGGTCACCTACGCCGTCTGCGGCGACCGACAGGTCGCGTACGAGGCGACTGTCGACGCGTACCGGCGGGCCTGGCGCGACTGGTCCAAGATCCGCGATCGCGACCCCATCTCGTACGTCCGCACCGAGGCGTGGAAGCTCACGGCGCTCAGCCGCGGCACCCACCCGCTGCGCAAGCGCAACGAGGACGACAGCGACACCGCCCTGCTGACGGCGCTGCACAACCTCGCGGTCGACGACCGCCGCCTCATCGTCCTGATGACGCTGGGCAACACCGATCTCGAGGAGGCCTCCCGCGAGGTCGGCCTGCCCGCCGAGGAAGGCATCGAGAACGTCACGACGGCCCTCGCGGCGCTGGAGGAGGCCCTCGGCGAGGGCATCGACGCGATCGAGCGCCGCATGCACGGCCTGTCGGCGGCCACCGAGTCCCTGTCCGTCCCCTCCGCGACGGACGTCCGCAGCGCGGCCCGGCGCGGTCGCCGGCGCAACACCATCCTGCTCGTCGCCGCAGCGCTTGCCCTGATCGTCGGCGGCGGCTTCGTCGCGACCGACGGTGACGCCCTCGCGACCAGCGGCGAGCTGCCGACCCGCCAGAAGTTCGGCGACGAGACCCCCGTCAAGCTCGACGCCCGCGAGGTGAGCGCCGACAACCTGCTGTCGGCCAAGCAGGTCAGCGCCCTCGACCCGGCCCGCACGTGGAAGGTCGAGAGCACCGACGAGGACGTCAAGAACACGACGCCCTACGCGACCTGTCCCACCAAGCGGTTCGCCGACCCGGACCCCGAGAAGGTCTTCGTCCGCACGTTCACCGCCGCCGGCGCGACCACCGAGCGCGTCGCCCAGGCGATCGAGGTCTCCTCCAGCGAGAAGGTGGCCACGGCCTCGTACCGGCGGCTCGTGCAGTGGTACGCCGACTGCGAGCACCCCCGCGTCGAGCTCGTGGCGGCCTACACGGTCAAGCGTCCCTTCGGCGACTTCCAGATCCTCAAGCTGCGCTCGCACCGTGAGCCGCAGCGCACGTTCACCGTCGGGTTCAGCCACTCCGGCACGATCACCAGCACGCTCGTGCACGAGGTGGACGGCGTCAAGGGCCCCAGCATCGAGACGTTCGCCCGTACGCTCAACGACTCGGTCGCGAAGGTCTGCAAGGACAGCGGCGGCGAGTGCTCCCAGTCGATCCAGGTCATGCGCACCGATCCCCCTGCGACGTCCGAGGCCCCGTCGTTCCTCGGCATCGTCGACCTGCCGCCCATCGCCGACATCGACAAGGTCTGGGCCGCGGCCCGCGTGGACCCGCGCAACAACCCGGCGGCCACCCTGTGCGACAAGGCCGACTTCACCCGCAAGGGCGTCAGGGCGGCCGACTCGCGCATCTACGTGCTCTACCAGGCCGACAACCTGCCCAAGGAGTTCGGCGTCGCCGAGACCGTGGCGCAGTTCCGCTCGGGCGGACAGGCCAAGGCGTTCGTGAGGACCGTCGAGAAGCGCATCAGGTCGTGCGACGACAAGATCCTGTCCGCGCGCACCAAGCAGGACGCCGTGATCAACAACCCGGCCTTCTCCGGACGCGCCTGGCGGGTCAGCTTCGAGATCTCCGACAAGAGCAAGAAGCGGGTCTACTACCGCACGGCCATCATCCGTCGCGGCAAGTACGTCGCCCAGGTGACGTTCACCCCGGCCGGTGCGTACGACATCACCAAGCGCGAGTTCATCCAGATCGCCACCCGGGCCGGGACGCGCCTCAAGTACGCCGAGCCGACGCAGACCACCCCCACCCCCTGAGCGACCCAGCGGACTGAGGACCGGTCCCCCCGGTCGGTGTTCCGGCCCCGGACGCACGAGAGCCCCCGGCGCAACCAACGCGCCGGGGGCTCTCGCCGTGAGGTCCTACAGACCCTTGAGGATCTCCCGCATGAGGTCAGCGGTCTCGGACGGCGTCTTGCCGACCTTGACGCCGGCAGCCTCGAGGGCTTCCTTCTTGCCCTGTGCGGTGCCCGCACCGTCGGACACGATGGCGCCGGCGTGGCCCATCGTCTTGCCCTCGGGGGCGGTGAAGCCGGCCACGTAGCCGACGACCGGCTTGGTGACGTGGGCCTTGATGTAGGCCGCGGCCTTCTCCTCGGCGTCTCCACCGATCTCGCCGATCATCACGATCGCCTTGGTCTCGGGGTCGGCCTCGAACGCCTCGAGGGCGTCGATGTGCGTCGTGCCGATGATCGGGTCGCCGCCGATGCCGATGGCGGTCGAGAAGCCGAAGTCGCGCAGCTCGAACATCATCTGGTAGGTCAGCGTGCCCGACTTGGAGACGAGACCGATCGGACCCGAGCCGGCGATGTTCGCCGGCGTGATGCCCGCGAGCGCCTCGCCCGGCGTGATGATGCCGGGGCAGTTCGGGCCGATGATGCGCGTCTTCTTGCCCTGGGCGTACGCCCAGAACTCGGCGCTGTCCTGGACCGGCACGCCCTCGGTGATGATGACCAGCAGGCCGATCTCGGCGTCGATGGCCTCGATGACGGCGTCCTTGGTGAACGCCGGCGGGACGAAGGCGACCGACACGTCGGCGCCCGTCTTCTCGATGGCCTCGGCGACCGAGCCGAACACGGGGAGCTCGACGGTGTTGCCGTCGGCGTCCTTGTGCTCGACCGTCGTGCCGGCCTTGCGTGCGTTGACGCCACCGACGACATCCGTGCCGGCTGCGAGCATGCGGGCGGTGTGCTTGGAGCCCTCGCCGCCGGTGATGCCCTGGACGATGACCTTGGAGTCCTTGGTCAGAAAGATTGCCATGTCTGCCCCTTAGCCGTTCGCCAGTTCGGCGGCCTTGTCGGCCGCGCCGTCCATCGTGTCCACCTGGGTGACGAGCGGGTGGTTGAGCTCGTTGAGGATCGCACGACCCTCCTCGACGTTGTTGCCGTCGAGGCGGACGACCAGCGGCTTGGAGGCCTCGTCACCGAGGAGCTCGAGAGCGCCCTTGATGCCGTTGGCGACCGCGTCGCAGGACGTGATGCCGCCGAAGACGTTCACGAACACGCTCTTGACCTGCGGGTCGTTCAGGATGACGTCCAGGCCGTTGGCCATGACCTCGGCCGACGCTCCTCCGCCGATGTCCAGGAAGTTCGCGGGCTTGACGTTGCCGTGCTTCTCACCGGCGTACGCGACGACGTCGAGGGTGCTCATGACGAGTCCCGCGCCGTTGCCGATGATGCCGACCTCACCGTCGAGCTTCACGTAGTTGAGGCCCTTCGCCTTGGCCTTCGCCTCGAGCGGATCGGCTTCCTCGTGGATGACGAATTCCTCGTGCTCGGGGTGACGCACCTCGGAGGCGTTCTCGTCCAGCGAGACCTTGCCGTCGAGCGCCTCGAGCTTGTCGCCCTCGAGACGGGCGAGCGGGTTGACCTCGACGAGCGTGGCGTCCTCCTCCACGAAGACCTTCCACAGCGCCTGGACCATGGCCACGGCCTGGTCGGCGAGCTCGGCGGGGAACTTGGCCTCCTCGACGATCGCGCGGGCCTTGGCCTCGTCGACACCGGTGCCGGCGTCGATCGGGATCTGGCGCACGGCCTCGGGGTTGGTCTTGGCGACCTCCTCGATCTCCACACCACCCTCGACGCTAGCGATGCAGAGGTAGCTGCGGTTCGAGCGGTCCAGCAGGAAGGAGAAGTAGTACTCCTCGACCGGCGGGGTCGCGGGCGTGACGAGCACACGGTTGACCGTGAGGCCCTTGATCTCCATGCCCAGGATGTTGGAGGCGTGCTCGAAGGCGTCCTCGGGGGTCTTGGCGATCTTGACGCCGCCTGCCTTGCCGCGGCCTCCGGCCTTGACCTGAGCCTTGATGACGGTGACGCCACCCATCTGCTCAGCTGCGTTCTTGGCCTCGTCGGCGGTCTGGACGACAACGCCGAGCGTCGTCGCGACCCCATGCTTGGCGAAGAGCTCCTTCGCCTGGTATTCCATCAAATCCACGGTGTGTTCCGTCCTCAGTTGGAAGTTCCGCTGCACTCGCGGTCGGCCGAAGGCCGCCACAAATGAGCCTGTGCGACTCTAGCCGTTAACTCAGCGTTCACGAGCGTTGGCTGCGTCACACCCTGTAGCCATCTCGTCAGACCCTGTACCCAGCTCGGGGGCGGCGACACCCAGCTCGGCGCAGAGGGCCCGGAGGCGTTCCAGGTCGCTGTCGTCCCCGTCAACGACGAGACGGGACGCGTCCTCGGCGACCGCGGTGCGCGCGAGCTGCTCGGCGGACTGCCCGCCCCCGACGAGCACGACCTCGTGCCCCTCGTCGCGCAGCCGGTGCGCGATCGCGGCCAGGCGGGTGTCGGCGCCGAATGACCCCACGACGATGCGGTTCCTGGCCATGGATCGATGCTCCCACAGCGGTGAGTGCGCTCACAGTTTGAGCCCTGCCCCCGCGGGGAACCGCATTTCTGACGGCACCTGGACGAATTCGGTTTCCCCGCCACCCGCCGGTGGGCTAGGCTCGGCGAGTTCCTGTCTTCACCCCCCGGAGGTTTTCTGCGTGACTTCGTCTGCGCCTAAACGCCGACTTGACGTCCGTCAGGAGACCCCTACCCGCGTGGCCGGCAAACGTGCCGCCCAGCGACGCAGGTCCCGCAAGCGTTTCACCCCCACTCCAGCCATGGCCGGTGCGTGTGCACTGATCCTGGCTGCTTTTGGTTCTGCGGTCGTCGGCGGCAACACGGACGCCAACTCGCTGAAGGCAGACAAGTACCAGACCATCTCGCAGAGCTACACGGGTCCGGACGAGGCGGCCGGCGGTGACGTCGACGTCAGCCGCGACTTCAACCGCACCGCGCAGCTCAAGCAGACCAAGGCGCAGGCCGCGCAGGTGCAGGCCGCGCAGCAGGAGCAGCGCGAGCTCGCTGCGAGCGTCGACAAGCAGCTCAAGACCAAGCTGAAGGCCCGTCAGTGGGTGCTGCCGGTCACCGGCTACCACCTGACCGCCCGGTTCGGTCAGCGCAGCGGCCTGTGGTCGACGACCCACACCGGCCTGGACTTCGCGGGTCCCGCCGGCAGCACGATCGTCTCGGTCGCCGCCGGCACGGTGAAGTCGACCGGCTACGAGGGCGCCTACGGCAACCGCACGGTCATCACCTTGACCAACGGCCCGGACGCCGGCACCGAGATCTGGTACTGCCACCAGAGCAAGATCTCCGTCTCCCCCGGCGACACCGTCGGCGCGGGCGACACGATCGGCTACTCCGGCTCGACCGGCAACGTCACCGGCCCGCACCTGCACCTCGAGGTGCACCCGGCCGGCGGCGGACCGATCGACCCGTACGCCGCGCTCGCCGCGCACAACGTCACTCCCTGACGCCGCCCAGCGCGCAGCGCCGCAGGGTCGTGCGCGAGGACGCCCGGCGCCCCGCCGTGGTCAGAGCTTCTCGACCGGCGCGTAGCGCAGCAGCAGGCGCTTGACGCCCTGCGAGCCGAAGTCGACCGAGGCCACGGACTTCTCCGCCTGGCCCTCGACTGTGATCACGGTGCCGAGCCCGAAGCTGTCATGGCTGACCCGGTCGCCCGGCGCGAGCGAGATGATCTCCCGATCGGCCTTCCTGGAGCGCGCGGCGACGTTGGACGTGCGGAAGGACGACTGCGCGGTCGCGGACGGCTGGCTCGGCGTCCACTGCGTGGGAGGCGAGGCGAGCCGGCGCCACTCCACGAGGGGGTCGGGCAGCTCGTCGAGGAACCGGGACGCCGGGTTGTAGGACGGGGCGCCCCAGGCCGAGCGGGTCGTCGCACGGGTCACGTACAGCCGCGACCGGGCCCGGGTGATGCCGACGTAGGCGAGGCGGCGCTCCTCCTCGAGCTCCTTGTTGTCGGCCATCGAGCGCATGTGCGGGAACACGCCGTCCTCGAGACCGGTGAGGAACACGACCGGGAACTCCAGGCCCTTGGCGGTGTGCAAGGTCATCAGCGTGACGACCCCGTCACCCTCGTCGGGGATCTGGTCGGCGTCGGCGACGAGCGCGACCTGCTCGAGGAACGCTGCGAGCGAGCCCACACCGAGGCTCGGCTCGTCCGGGATCGCCTCGACTGCGGCGGGACGATCGTCGTCCGTCTCCTCCTCGGTGTCCTCGTCGACCGTGCTGGCCCCGACGACGAACTCCCGGGCCACCGCGACGAGCTCGGCGAGGTTCTCCACGCGGGTCTCGTCCTGCGGGTCCGAGCTCTGCTCGAGCGAGCCGAGGTAGCCGCTGCGGGTCAGCGCGGCCTCCAGCACCGCGTCGGCCGGCGCCCCGGAGTCGGCCATCTCCATGAGCTCGCTCATGACGGTCGTGAACGCCTGGATCGCGTTGAGGGAGCGGGTGGCCAGGTCGGGGGCCTCCTGCGCACGGGTCAGCGCCTCCCAGAAGCTGATGTCGTGCATCGTCGCCAGGCGCTGGATGGATGCCTCGGCGCGATCGCCGATGCCTCGCTTGGGCTCGTTGATGATGCGGCGCAGCGAGACCGTGTCGCGCGGGTTGACCAGCACCCGGACGTACGCGAGGGCGTCCTTGATCTCCTTGCGCTCGTAGAAGCGCACACCGCCGACGACGCGGTAGGGCAGGCCGACGCGGATGAACACCTCCTCGAACACGCGGCTCTGCGCGTTGGTGCGGTAGAAGATCGCGACGTCCTTGGAGGAGAACTCGCCGGAGTCGACGAGCTTGTCGACCTCGTCGGCGATGAACTGCGCCTCGTCGCGCTCGTCGTCGCCGACGTAGCCGACGATCTTCTCCCCGTCGCCCTCGGCGGACCACAGCTGCTTGTCGCGGCGGCCCTCGTTGCGGCTGATGACCGCGTTGGCCGCGGTCAAGATGGTCTGGGTCGAGCGGTAGTTCTGCTCGAGCAGGATCGTCGCGGCGTTGGGGAAGTCGTCCTCGAACTCCAGGATGTTGCGGATGTTGGCGCCGCGGAACGCGTAGATCGACTGGTCGGAGTCACCCACGACCAGCAGGTCGGACTCCTCGTCGGTGAGCTCCTTGATGAGGGCGTACTGCGCGTGGTTGGTGTCCTGGTACTCGTCGACCAGGATGTGCCGGAACCGGCGGCGGTACGTCTCGCGGACGTCCGGCCAGGCCTGGAAGAGGTGGACCGTGTTCATGATGAGGTCGTCGAAGTCCATCGCATTCGCGGCCTGCAGGCGCCCCTGGTAGGTCTTGTACGCCTCGGCGTACAGCTCCTCGGTGGGGTTGGTCGCCTTGCCCGCGGCGGACTCGTGGTCGACCAGCTCGTTCTTGAGGTTGGAGATCCAGTTGAGCACCGCGCGGGGGTTGACCTTCTTGGGGTCCAGGTCCATGTCGCGGCAGATCATGGTCATCAGGCGCCGTTGATCGGCCGAGTCGTAGATCGTGAACGACGACGTGAAGCCGAACTTGGTCGCCTCGCGGCGCAGGATGCGCACGCACGCGGAGTGGAACGTCGAGACCCACATCATCCGGGCCCGCGGCCCCACGAGATCGGCCACGCGCTCGCGCATCTCGGCGGCTGCCTTGTTGGTGAACGTGATGGCCAGGATCGAGCCGGGATGGGCGCCCCGCGCCGCGATGAGCCAGGCGATCCGCCGGGTCAGCACCCGGGTCTTGCCCGATCCGGCACCGGCGACCACGAGCAACGGACCGCCCGGGTGCGACACGGCCGCCCGCTGCGCGTCGTTGAGCCCCTCCAGCAGGGTCTCGGAGCGGGGACGCCGCGCATCGGCGGGCGTCGGGGAGGCGGCAGAGGGCACAGGGAACGGCAACGTCATCGTGCCTTCCAGCCTAGTTGCCGCACCCGACATCGGGGGCGGGGGTTCCAGCGAACGTAGACTCGCGTTCCATGGACCCCGCGCGCGGCATCAGGCAGGCCGGGGAGAGCGATCTCGACGCCCTCACCGACGTGTGGGAGCGCGCCGCCCGGTCGTCCCACGCGTTCATGGGCGACGCCGAGATCGCCGGCATGCGGCCCTTCATCCGCGACGCGTACCTGCCCTCGATGGACGTCTGGCTCGTGGAGGACGACGGCGAGCCGATCGCGTTCGTCGGCGCCCACGGCACCCACGTCGAGCTGCTGTACGTCGACCCGCCGTTCCACGCCCACGGCCTGGGCACACGGCTGCTGGCCCACGTGGGTGCCACGAGCGTCGAGGTCTACGCGGGCAACGAGACCGGCGTCGGCTTCTACCGCTCGCAGGGGTTCGTCGAGGTGCGTCGCCGTGAGCACGACGCGGCGGGGCGGCCGTTCCCGATGGTGGTGCTGGAGCGATGAGCCTCGACGTCACGATCGAGGCCACCGGCGCCGAGCCGCCGTTCGAGCAGCTGCGACGTCAGGTCGCGGAGCAGGCGGACGACGGGCGGCTCCCGGCCGGTCACCGGCTGCCGACGGTCCGCGCCCTGGCCGAGACGCTCGGCCTCGCGACCAACACGGTCGCCAAGGCCTACCGCGCGCTCGAGGTCGACGGCGTCATCGAGACGCACGGACGCGCCGGGACCTTCATCGCGAGCCGCCGGCTGGACGACGCGGAGTCCGACGCGGCCGCGCAGGCGTACGCCCGGCTGGCCCGACGGCAGGGGCTCTCCCAGCAGGAGGCCCTGCGCCTGGTCGAGCGGCACTGGACCTCCTGACCGCCGCACTGCTCAGGAACCATCGGGCTTCGGGCAGAACTCGTCCCGCGAGCGGGGCTTCGCCTCGGGATCCAGGTTCCAGCGCCTGCACAGCGGCAGCACGATCGCGAGCTCCAGCACGCACGAGACCCCCAGCATCGCGATCGTCGCGCCGGCCACGTCCCCGACGTCAGCACCGCTGCTGGTGAGCCAGAACAGGAGGATCACCAGCAGCGGCACGACGAAGCTGCCCACGAGACCCACGACCACCACCCCGATGACGCCCACGACGAGCAGGAGGACCGTGAACCAGTCCCACCGCCCGTCGTCGTCATCGGCCGCCTCGTCGGGGTCCTCGGCGGGCGGCGGCTCGATGTCCGCGGGATGGACGCTGCGGTGCCAGGCCCAGTACGCGAACAGCCCCACTGCTGTCAGCAGTGCCACGACGGAGCTGATCCGCCACGACCATCCGGCGATGAGCGCCCCCGAGAAGAACACCGCCGACGAGATCGGGACCGCGAGGCTGAGCACCTCCAGCGCGACCTTCCGGCGCGTCTGCCGCCTGACGAAGGTCGACGTCCGCTCTCCCCCGCTCATGCGGTGCGCCTCATCGCGATTGGCACGACCGGATACCGTGGGCAGGTGTCGTTCACCTTCGTCCTCCTCCTGCTGCTCCTCGCGGGCCTCGTCCTCATCGGCCTCGCCCTGACCGGGGCCGGGAGCCGCGACCGGTCGCACGAGGCGCCGCCCCGGCTGCCCGGGCACGACGTCATCGACAAGCGCGCGAAGCGCGAGAACCCGGACGCATAGCTACTCCGCGTTGGTGTTCGGCTTGCGCCAGCTGCGCTCGAACGGCAACCGCCACGCTCGCGGCGCGATGAGCTGGTGGATCGCGTTCGGTCCCCACGTGCCCTGCTGGTACGGCCGCACCGGCGGCATGTCGTTCAGTAGCGGCTCGGAGACCTCCCAGAGGCGCTCGATGCCCTCGGCCGTCGTGAAGAGGGTCCGCTCACCGCGCATCGCGTCGTAGATCAGCCGCTCGTACGCCTCCAGCACCTCACCGGCCCGCTCGGTCTCCTGCATCGCGAACTGCATGCTGAGCTTGTCCAGCCGCAGCCCCGGGCCCGGGCGCTTGCCGTAGAACGACAGCGACATCCGGGACGAGTCCGCGAGGTCGAACGTGAGGTGGTCCGGCCCGGCCAGCCCGACCCCCGATCCCGCCGGGAACATGCTCTTGGGCGGTTCGCGGAACGCGATCGAGATGACCCGCGCCCCCTCGGCCAGCTTCTTGCCCGTGCGCAGGTAGAACGGGACGCCGGCCCACCGCCAGTTGTCGATCTCGGCCTTCAGCGCGACGAACGTGTCGGTCTCGGAGTCCGAGGCGACACCCTCCTCGTCGCGGTAGCCCTGGTACTGGCCGCGCACGACGTGGTGCGGGTCGATGGGCATCATCGAGCGGAAGACCTTGTTCTTCTCCTCCGAGATCCAGTCCGAGTCCAGGGAGGTGGGCGGCTCCATCGCCATGAAGGCGAGCACCTGGAACAGGTGGGTCACGACCATGTCCTTGAACGCCCCGGTGCCCTCGTAGAAGCCGGACCGGCCGGCCACCGACAGCGTCTCGGGGACGTCGATCTGCACGTGGTCGATGAAGTTGCGGTTCCAGATCGGCTCGAACAAGCCGTTGGCGAAGCGGAACGCCAAGATGTTGAGCGCCGCCTCCTTGCCCAGGAAGTGGTCGATCCGGAAGATCTGCTGCTCGTCGAACACCTCGTGCAGCTCGGCGTTGAGCGCCTTCGCGCTGGCCAGGTCGGTGCCGAACGGCTTCTCCATGATGATCCGTGACCGCTCGACCAGGTCCGCCTCGTCGAGGGTGTGCACGACGTCCAGCGCGGCCTTGGGCGGGACGCTCAGGTAGTGCAGCCGGCGGGGGTTGCCGCCGAGCTCCTCCTCCAGACCCGCCGCGGCCTTCGCAAGGCCCTCGGCACCGTCCTTCACGTTGACGTACGAGAGCTTGGGCGCGAAGTTGCGCCACTTCTCCTCGTCGACCTCGCGCGTGCTGAACTCGCGGTACGCCTCCGCCGCGAACGTGCGGAAGCTGTCGTCGTCGAAGTCGTCCATCGAGACGCCCAGGATGCGCGAGTCCGGCACCAGCCCGGACTGCAGCAGGTGCATGACACCCGGCAGGAGCTTGCGGCGGGCCAGGTCACCCGTGGCACCGAAGATCACGATCAGATGAGGCTCGTCCATGCCCACAGGCTAGACCCGCGACCGGGACCTCGCGAGGGTTCGCTGTCAGCGCCGGTCAGCACGATGACAGCGGCCTGCCAGCCGGGGTGGGCACGGTCGAGCCATGACCAACGCCATCCACGCCGAGTCGCTCACGAAGCGCTACGGCGACACCATCGCCCTCGACGGCATCGACCTGTCCGTCCCGGAAGGCTCCGTCCTCGGGGTCCTGGGGCCCAACGGCGCGGGCAAGACGACCGCCGTCCGCATCCTCGCGACCCTCCTGCGGCCCGACTCCGGGACCGCGATCGTCGCGGGCCACGACGTCCTCAAGGACCCGAACGCCGTCCGCCGGTCCATCGGCCTGACCGGGCAGTATGCCTCGGTCGACGAGCAGC
The DNA here is from genome assembly GCF_003065605.1 of Aeromicrobium chenweiae. GTDB lineage: Bacteria > Actinomycetota > Actinomycetes > Propionibacteriales > Nocardioidaceae > Aeromicrobium > Aeromicrobium chenweiae. The sequence continues at coordinate 2,974,095 of NZ_CP026952.1, forward strand.
TGACCGGCCGCGAGAACCTCGAGCTCTTCGCCCGGCTGCTCGACTTCACCCGTCCCGACGCCCGGGCCCGGGCCCGCGAGCTGCTCGAGCAGTTCGGCCTGACCGAGGCGGGCGACCGGCGCATCCGGACGTACTCCGGCGGCATGCGCCGGCGCCTCGACCTGGCGGCGAGCCTCGTCGGCCGTCCCGCGGTGATCTTCCTCGACGAGCCGACCACGGGGCTGGACCCGAGCAAGCGCGACGACGTGTGGAACCTCGTGCGGCTGCTCGCTGCCGAGGGCACGAGCGTCCTGCTGACCACCCAGTACCTCGAGGAGGCCGACGCCCTCGCCGACGCCATCACCGTGATCGACCGCGGCCTCGTCATCGCGAACGGCACCGCGTCCGAGCTCAAGCAGATCGTCGGCGGACGCTCCCTGCAGGTGCGGCCCGCCGAGGTGGGCGACACCGCGCAGATCCGCACGATCATCAGCCGCATCACGGGACGTCCGGTCGACGAGCCGGCCCGCGGGGTGCTGTCCGCGCCGATCGAGGCCGAGGAGGACTTCACGTCGGTCGTCGTCGAGCTGGCGTCCCGAAGCATCCCGCTCACGGAGATCTCGTTGAGCCTGCCGAGCCTCGACGAGGTCTTCTTCACCCTCACGGGTCAGGGCGCCGCACCGGCGTCCTCCACCGAGAACGACAAGGAGCTGGTCCGATGACCACCACAGCCATCCCCGTCGCGCAGCCGCGACCCGCCTCCTCGCTGCCCTGGCTGCGGCACTCGCTGTCGCTGGCCGGCCGGTCCGTGAAGAAGATGGTCCGCCACCCCGAGCAGTTCTTCGACGTGACGCTGCAGCCCGTGCTGTTCCTGATCATCTTCGTGTACGTGCTGGGCGGCGCGATCGCCGGATCCACCCACGACTACCTGCAGTTCGTGCTGCCCGGCATCCTCATCCAGACCGTGCTGTTCAGCACGATCGCGGTCGGCGTCAACCTCAACACCGACATCAAGGATGGCGTCTTCGACCGGTTCCGGTCGTTGCCGATCCCCCGCTCCGCGCCCTTGGTGGGCGCGACGATCGCCGAGTGCCTGCGGTACGGGCTCACGATCGTCATGACGATGGTCGCCGGCACCGTCATGGGCTTCCGGCCCAGCACGTCGCCGGTCAAGGTGCTGGCCGCCTGCCTCTTGGTGCTGCTGTTCGCCTGGTGCATGTGCTGGGTCGCGATCTGGCTGGGCATGATCACGCGGGAGGCCGGATCGGTGCAGGGCATCGGCTTCCTGGCGCTGTTCCCCCTCACGTTCGGCTCCAGCATGTTCGCCTCGGCCGACACGATGCCCGGCTGGCTGCGCGCCTGGGTGGACGTCAACCCCGTCACCCACCTGACCGACGCGGTGCGTGGACTGCTCACGGGTGGCCCGGTCGCCCAGGACGCGCTCATCGCCCTCGGCACCAGCGGCCTGGTCCTCGCGGTCTTCGCCCCCTTGGCCGTCCGGGCCTACCGCACCAAGGCCTGACCCACCCCAAGACCGCGAGTGGTGCAGATTGAAGAAAGTGGGACGGCGAGTCGTCCAGATCTGCGCCACTCGGGGGTCGGTCCGCGCCACTCGCGAGGTCAGCGGGTGGCGTTGATGCTGCGCAGGACGGCGCGCGGCGCGGTCCGTGTGAGGTACGTGAGCGACGGCTTGCGTGGCATCTCGACCGTGATGACACCGCTCTTCTTGTGGTGCTTGCGGACCCACATCGAGTACGTCCCGTGGCACGACGAGAAGCAGTCGAAGGCCTTCTTCGGCAGGCGGATCTCGGCGGCCAGCCGCTTGGCCCACTTGTTGTTGCCGGTGTCGCGGATGTCGATGCCGTTCAGCGGCTGGTGGAAGCTGATCGTGTACCTGGGCTTGATCTTGTTCGCGAAGCTGCGGATCGCCTTCGTCTCGGGCTCGGAGAACGCCTTGCGGCCCGAGTACGTCGCGCCCCCCTTCTTGCGCCACCCGGTCGAGAAGTTCCGGTTGAGGTCGACACCGCGGGCGTTCTGCCGCTTGCCCTTGGCCCGCCGTCGCGGTTCAGGACGGGCACGACCCAGATGTCCGCACCTTTGATCGGACGCCCGTCGCGCAGGGCCCGCAGCGTCCGCGTCGGCCCCGTCTCGTTGCCGTGCATCGCCGCGATGAGCAGGACCTTCTTCTTCGACGACGGTGTGCCGAGGCGCCACGCGACGATGTCACGACCCTGCACCGTCTTGCCGATGACCTTCTTCTGCACGATCGCGGACGGTGGCTTCTCCGCCGCGACGGCAGTCGATCCGGCCGTCGGCACGGTGAGGGCGACGGTGATCAGGAGGGCGGCCCCGAGAGTCTTCATCGCCCCATCATGACCCAGCCGGAGCGCCTCCACCAGGGAGTGCGAACGCCACCGCGTCCTCCTGGGTCATGGCCGAGCCCTCCGACCGCAGCGCCTCGAACACCTCCGCGCCGAGGGTCGTGGCCAGCGCAGCGGAGAGGTCCCGCATGTCACGGCTGGACCGGTCCGGCCGTCCCCGGATGACCTCGGTCGCGCCCAGCACCCGGGCGGCACGCTTGTCCTGACCGTGGTGGTGCGCGACGACCGCCGCCGCAACGGCGACCCCGGCCATCACCGGCATGTCCCGCGTGCGCCGACCGGTGCTCGCGGCGTCCAGCAGCTCACGATCGGCGCCGGCCAGGTCGCCGCTCCCGGCCAGGACGACCGCGAGCAGCGCGCGCATCCAGGCCTCCAGCTGGCCGCTGCCGAGCTCGGTCCGTCCTCCCATGTCGGCCAGGACGTGCTGCAGGTGCTCTGCCGCGGACGACTCCCGGCCCAGGACGTGCTCGAGGTGTGCCAGGTTGGTCCGGGCCACCGCCTGCTCACGAGGACTCCCCGATCCGAGGGCGCGCTCCAGCGCCGCGTCGAGTCCCGGGCGCAGCTCCTCCGCGTCCGACGGGTCCATGCGGGCGAGCTCGAGCTCGACGATCCGGATCGACGACAGGTCCCACTCCTCCGTCCCGCCCATCGCGTCGAGCAGCGGGACGGCCTCGGCCCACGACGCGAGCGCACCGTCGACGTCCCCGTCGAGCGTCTGGACGGTCGCCTGCTGGGTGAGCGCCATCGCCAGGCCCCACTGGTCGCCCAGCTCGCGGAACGCGTCGATCGTCGAGGAGATGACGTCGACCGTCTCCCCCACGCGGCCGGCGTTGTCGAGCATCACGACCCGCATCAGGTCGATCATCGCGCGGGTCCAGGGGTCCTCGGGCACCGGGAGGACCCGGTCGCCGGTCACCCCGAGGTGGCCCATCGTGGCCAGGACCAGGTGGACGAGCGGGTCGTCCGGCTGGTGCTCGTCCCAGAGGGCGAGCAGACGCCCCGCCGGCTCGCGCCAGGCTGCGGTGTCGCTGGTGTCGAACTGGCTCGTGAGCAGCAGCCCGCTGAGCGCGAGCGCCTCCATGCAGATCTCGCTGGCCGGATCGGCTGTGCCCGGCAGCCCGAGCACGGTCTCTCCCCACGCGAACGACTCCATGTGCTGGTCGCGGATCGACCAGTACATGGCCAGGCCCGCCACCAGGCGTCCCGCCCGTGCGCGGTCGCCCCGGTCGACCGCGAAGCGCAGCGCCGCCATCACGTTGCCGTGGTCCGCGTCGATCGCGGCGAGCGCGGCGACCTGTCCGGGCCCCCGCAGCAGCACGGACTGGGTCGTCACCAGGTCGCCGAAGTACGTGAGGTGCAGGTCGCGCACCGACTCGGCGAGGCCGTGGTCGAGCAGCCGCTCGACCCCGTACTCCCGCAGCGTCTCCAGCATCCTGAAGCGGGTGTGCTCGCCCCGGACCGGGACCAGCAGGGACTTGTCGGCGAGTGAGTCCAGCAGCGCCTCGACGTCCGCGCCCGGCGCCGCCACCGCCGCCGCGCTCTCGACCGTGACTCCCCCGGGGAACACCGCGAGCCGTTCGACGAGGTCGCGCTCGGCGTCCTCGAGCAGGTCCCAGCTCCACTCCACGACGGCCCGAAGGGTGCGGTGCCGGGGCAGCGCGGTGCGGCTGCCACCGGTCAGCAGACGGAACCGGTCGCCCAGCCGCGCTGCGACCTGCGCGACGGTGAGGGTCCGCAGACGCGCGGCCGCGAGCTCGATCGCCAACGGCTGTCCGTCGAGCCGGCGGCAGATCTCCCGCACCGCCGGCAACGTCTCGGCGTCGAGGACGAACGCCTGGTCCACCGCGCGAGCCCGCAGCACGAACAGCGCCACGGCGCTGTGCTGCAGGGCCTCCTCGGGAGTCGCGTCGTCGCCCGGGGACGTGAGCGGACGCAGCTGGTAGGCGTACTCACCGATGATGCGCAGCGGCTCGCGGCTGGTCGCGATCACGCGGAGCCGGGGGGCGTGCTCGAGGAGGTCCTCGGTGACCCGGGCGACCCCGTCGACGAGGTGCTCGCAGTTGTCGATCAGCAGCAGGCCGCGGACGTCGCGCACCGCCTCGATCAGACGCGCCCGCTCGTCGAGCCGGTGGGCGATCTGCGTACGGTCCCGCACGACCACCTCGAGCTGGCCCATCGCGGCCAGGATCGCCCGGACGATGCCGTCCTCGCCGGTGACCGGTGCGAGCTCGGCGAGCCAGACGTCGTCGAAGCGGTCGAGCGCGGAGCGGGCGGTCTCGATCGCCAGGCGGGTCTTGCCCGCACCCCCGGGGCCCAGGATCGTGACGAGCCGGTGGTCCTCGAGCGCGGAGCGCAGGTCGGCGATCGCGGTCTCCCGCCCGACGAACGACGTGAGCCCGGCGGGCAGGGACGGGTGCGACCGGCGCGGCTCCTGCTCACCGCGAAGGATCGACAGGTGCAGCTCCTGCAGCTCCGCCGACGGGTCGGTGCCGAGGTCGTCGGCCAGGGACGCCCGCAGGCGCTCGTACGCCGCGAGGGCCTCGTTGGCCCGGCCGTGGCATGCCAGGGCGGTCAGGTGGAGACGCCAGAAGCCGTCGCGGTAGGGGTGGTCGGCGGTCAGCTCGGCCAGCTCGGCGACGACCGTAGGGTCGATCCGCACCCGGGACTCCAGGCTCGTCTCGATCGCGGTCAGCCGCAGCTCCTGCAGCCGTGGGGCGGCAGCAGCCGCGAAGGGCAGGTCGGTCAGATCGGCCAGCGGCTCACCGCGCCACAGCGCGAGGGCCTCCTCCGCGCGTCCGGCGGCGACGAGCCGCTCGAACTCGTCGGCGTCCACGGTCGTGCCGCGCAGGACGTAGCCCGCGGGCGTCGAGTCCAGGACGTCGGACGGGAGCCGGCGACGCGTGCGGGACACGACGGACTGCAGTGCGCCCTTCGGGTCGTCGGGCACGTCCGGGCCCCACAGGTCGTCGATCAGCGTCGCGGCGCTGACCGGCCGGCCGCCACCGAGGGCCAGGCGTGCCACGAGGGCGCGGTTGCGCGGCCCGCCGAGATCGATCGAGCGATCGTCGGCGCGCACTCTCACCGGTCCGAGGACGTCCACCTGCACGACAGCCATTGTGCCCCCCGTCGCACCCGGGATCAGGCGGCGCGGCGGCGAGTGGCGCAGACCGTCCCCCGAGTGGCGCAGAAGTGGACGACACACCGTCCCACTTCCTTCATCTTGCGCCAGTCGCGGATCAGATGGCGCCAGTCGCGGATCGGATGGCGCCAGTCGCGGATCAGATGAGGCGGCGGTCGTTGGCCCAGCGGGTGAGCTCGTGGCGGCTGGACAGCTGCAGCTTGCGCAGGACGCTGGAGACGTGGGTCTCGACCGTCTTGATCGAGATGAACAGCTCCTTGGCGACCTCCTTGTACGCGTAGCCGCGGGCGATGAGGCGCATGACCTCCCGCTCGCGCTCGGTCAGGCGGTCGAGGTCCTCGTCGACCTGGGCGATCTCGATCGTCCCGGCGAACGCGTCCAGGACGAAGCCGGCCAGGCGCGGGGAGAACACCGCGTCGCCGGCCGCGACCCGGCCGATCGCGTCGAGCAGCTCAGGGCCCGAGATGTTCTTGGTGACGTAGCCGCGGGCCCCGGCCCGGATGATGCCGATGACGTCCTCGGCCGCGTCGCTCACCGAGAGGGCCAGGAACTTCGTCCCGGGGTGCCGTGCCTGGAGCCGGCGCATGACCTCGAGCCCGCCCCCTCCGGGCATGTGGACGTCGAGCAGGACCACGTCGGGCTGGGTCGCGGCGATCACCGTCACCGCGCTGTCGACGTCCTCGGCCTCCGCGACGACGTCGACAGGTCCGTCTATCTCGGCGCGGACACCGGTGCGGAACATGGCGTGGTCGTCGACGATCGCGACGCGCAGGGTGGTCATCAGGGTTCCTCTTCGGTGGACGGGGGCTCGGGGGTGGCGGTGGTGCTCGGGGACTCGCGGGGGCGCAGGGTGACGCTGAGCGCGACCTCGGTGCCCTCGCCGGGGCTGCTGCGGATGGACGCCAGCCCGCCGTGGCGCTCGACCCGGTCGACGATCGACCCGCGGACGCCCATGCGGTCGCCGGCGATCGTCGCCAGGTCGAACCCGACGCCCCGGTCGCGGACGAACACGTCGGCGGTGTGGCCGTCCGTCTCGGCGTAGACGTCGATCCGGTCGACCTTGGCGTGCTTCGCGGCGTTGATCATCGCCTCCCTCGCCGCCCGGGCGAGGGCCAGGGCGTCGGGGTCGAGCGGGGCGTCGCCGACCGCGATGACCTCGACGGGCACGCGGTGGGTGTCCTCGACGTCGGCCGCGGCAGCGCGCAGCGCCCCGACCAGCGAGTCGCCGGCCTGCTCGTCGTCGCCGTACAACCAGGCCCGCAGCTCACGCTCCTGGCGGCGGGCGAGCGTCGCGACCGTGGCGGCGTCGCCGGCGTTCTTCTGCAGCAGGGCCAGTGTCTGGAGCACCGAGTCGTGCAGGTGGGCGGCCACGTCGGCGCGCTCCTGCGACCGCACGCGTTCCCGCCGCTCCTCGCCGAGGTCGCCCAGCAGCCGCGAGATCCACGGGCCGAGGATCAGGCCGATGCCGAGCAGCGCGATGACCAGGGCCGACGCCAGGTTGAGCGCAGCCCCCCAGCCGCCCTCCTTGCCGAGGAAGTAGAGCCCGGCGAGCGCGACGAGGGCTGCCCCGGCCGCGACGCGCGAGGCGAACGCCCAGCCGCGGGTCTGCCGCATCCAGCGCTCCCACGCGACGTCGTCGAACTGGCGCCAGATGACCGCGAGCCCCACCACGGCCACGAGCAGCGGCGCGAACAGTCCCCCGCCGATGCCCCGGCCGGTGGCCTGGATCAGCAGCAGGACGCCGATGCCGACCGCGCCCAGCGCGATCGTCTGGGCGATCTCGGTCGGCCCGGTCCGGGTGCGGCTGCGCAGGCCGCGACGCGTCGCGGACTCCAGGCCGGGTGACAGGTCGGGGCGCCTGAGCGGGAGGAACCGCCACAGCAGCAGGTACGCGAGGACGCCGATGCCCTGCACCCAGGTCGCCACGATGAACGCGAGCCGCACGTAGAGCACCGGGACACCGAGGTGCTCGGCCAGCCCCGCCGACACACCGCCGACGAGGCGACGGTCCGCCGGTCGGTACGCGCGGCGATAGCCGTCGACGTCGCGCAGGGGGTCCGGACTCACACAGAGATCGTCACACGTGCGTGCGCGCGGGCGCCACCAGGAACGTCCCCGGTCGTCCCTCAGGGTCCCCGGGTGCGATTCAGGGTCGTACCCGATGTCCCGGGCGGCCCGGGTCGGACACGATGGAGACATGACCGACCCCCAGCAGCCCACCGCGTCGGGGCCTCCGCCGCGCGGCCCGGACGAGGGCTTCGAGCCCCGCCGGATGCGCACCATCACCGACATGAAGCGCTCGCGGGACGACCGCGTCGTCGCCGGCGTGTGCGCCGGCGCGGCCAAGTACCTCAACATCGACCCGGTCATCGTCCGCGTCGTCATCGCGGTCCTCACCGTCGCCGGTTTCGCGGGCGTCATCCTGTACGTCGCCGCGTGGTTCCTGCTGCCGTCCGAGGACGCCGACCGGAGCATCGCCGCCGAGTGGTTCAAGCTCGACAGGAACGAGGAGCAGGTCCGCGTCGCGGGGCTGGTCGGTGCGGTCGTGGTGGCGTCCCTCTCCCTCGTCGGCGACAGCAGCTGGGCCTGGTGGGGCGGCTCGCCGTGGTGGCTGCTCCCCCTCGCCCTGGTGGTGTACGTGGTGTGGATCCGCCCGCGGCGCCGTCGGGACGAGCAGGCCCGCCAGGAGTCCGCCTACGTCCAGTCCCCCGCCGCCGGGACGGACCCCGCCGGCACGCGCCGGTACGACGTTCCCGCGGGGACCGCCGCCCCCACGCCCCGGGAGACCAGGTCCCACGCACTGCTCGGGCTGACCCTGTCGGTCGCCGCGATCGCGGTCGCGGCCACCGTCATCTACGACGTGACGCAGCACGACGTCCCCTGGACGACCTACGTCGCGGTCGCGCTGGCGGTCGTCGCGGTCGGGCTCCTGGTCAGCACGTTCTTCGGCAACGGCGGTGGCCTCATCGCGGTCGGCTCCCTCCTGGCGATCGGCCTGGCGGTCGGCTCGCTGCTCCCGAACGGACGCCTCGGCGCCCAGCAGACCACGCCGTCCGTGGCGTCCGCGGTCGACGCGCACTACCGGCACGGTGTCGGGCTGCTCGAGGTCGACCTGACGCGGGTCACCGATCCCGAGGAGCTGCTGGGACGCACGATCACGCTCGACGCCGGGATCGGGCAGACCCGGGTCATCGTCCCTGACGGCCTCGCGGTCCGCGTCGACGCCGACCTGCGGGCCGGCGAGATCTCCCTCTTCGGCCGTGAGGACAACGGCACCGAGGTGTCGCTCGAGACCCGGACCGCGGAGCCCGCGGCCACCTCCTTGACGATCGACATCGACCAGAAGCTCGGCCACATCGAGGTGATCAGCCGATGAACCGTCATCCGTTCCGCTGGGAGGGTCTCGCCTTCGGGCTGTTCTTCCTGGCCATCGTGGGCAACTGGGCCGTGTGGGAGCGCGATCTCCTGAGCACCCGCGAGCTGAGCCTGACCGCGTCCGGCGTCCTGATCCTGCTCGGCGTCATCGGCATCGCCGCAACCCTCCGCCCCACCCGCCCGTCGCAGCCCACCCCTCACCCCGTCCCCGAAGGAGACCACGATGAAGAAGCTGACCCGCAACACTGAGGACCGTTGGGTCGCCGGCATCTGCTCGGGCGTGGCCGACTACACAGGTGTCGACGTCACCGTCGTGCGGCTCGTGCTCGTCGTCTGCACGCTCCTCGGCGCCGGGTCGCTGCTCATCGGCTACCTCGTGGCCTGGGTGCTCATCCCCAAGCGCACCGACACCCTCTGGGGCCGGGCTACCGACGTGCCGCCCACGCACGACGGGCCTGCACCGCCGTCTGCGTGAAGTCCGTGAACACCCCGTCGACGCCAGCGTCGTAGAACGCGAGGTACTCGGCCACGGCATCGCCGTGGGCGGCCTTGTCCCGGCCGACCCTCAGGTCGAGGGGCAGGAAGTTGTTCTCGCTGCGCATCGTCCAGACGTGCACGAACAGGCCGAGGTCGTGGGCGTCCCGGACGAGCCCGGTCTCGCCGGTCAGTCGCTGCGACCGGTCACGGCCGATCACCTGGCTCTTGTTGGGACCGATCCCGTCGGCGTACGCGGCGATGCCGGTCAGCTCCTCGGGCGTCGACAGCGCGGCGTACGTGCGCGGGTCCCCCGCGGCCACCAGGTCGTACGGCGCGCCCTGCCGGTCGAGGAGCTGGACCAGCGGCACCGGCGTCCGGTCGCGCAGCGCACGCAGGTTGCCGGTCTCCTTCGACTGGATCACGACGCCGGAGTCCTCGTGGTCGAGACCGCGGCGCTCCAGGTTCGCGACCAGGAGGTCGTTGAGGTCCAGGCCGATGCCGGCGAAGTACGTCGGGTGCTTGGTCTCCACGTAGACCCCGACCGGCTCGTCCCGGCCGACGCTCGCCTGCTCGGCGATGTCGACGACCTCGTCGAACGTCAGGACCGGCTCGGTGTGGGCCAGGGGGATGTTCTGCGGCCGCAGCTTCGGCAGGCGCTCGCGGGCCCGCAGCGTCCTGATCTCCTCGAGCGTGAAGTCCTCGGTGAACCAGCCGGTGTGCGGGACACCGTCCAGGACCTTCAGGGTCTTGCGGTCGGCGAACTCGGGCCGCTCCGCGACGTCGGTGGTGCCGCCGATCTCGTTCTCGTGCCGCACGACCAGCACGCCGTCCTTGGTCACGACCACGTCCGGCTCGATGTAGTCGCAGCCCTGCTCGATCGCGAGCAGGTAGGACGGTCGGGTGTGCTCGAGGCGCTCGCCGGGCACGCCGCGGTGGCCGATGACCACGGGTGCCTGGCGCGCGGCGGTCATCACGCCGTCGTGGCGGGCGTCGGGCCGTGCACCAGGCGTACGGCGCCGTCGCGGCGCGGGTCGGCGGCGGCCACCAGACGTCCGTCGTGGCGGCGCAGCGTGGCACCGACCCCGCCGTAGTACATCGTCAGGTCGGTCTCGGTCCGGACGACCTCGTCGGGCCGGCCGGCCCGGTGCACGTGGACCCGGCGGTGGTCGACCGCGTCCTGGAGGCCCAGGCCCCCGTTGACGAACCCCGCGAGCACCTGCACGATCGCGGTCGTGATGCGATCGGCGCCCGGCGAGCCGATCGCGATCGCGGAGCCGTCGACGTGCTGGCCGACGGTCGGTGCCATGTTCGACAGCAGCCGGGTGCCGGGGGCGAGGCCGTGCAGTCCGCGCGGGTTGAGCTCCTGCTCGCCGAGGCAGTTGTTGAGCCAGATGCCCGTCCCCCGCGCGATCATGCCCGAGCCGTACCCGGACGAGACCGTGACGGCGCAGGCCCCGCCGTCGCTGTCCGTCGCGGACACGTGGGCGGTCGAGCCCGACTCCAGGGCGCCGACGTCGTCGCGGTCCACGAGGTCGAGGAAGGCCGCCGCGTCCCGCTCGAGGTCGTCGGCGTGGTCCAGGACGGACAGCCGGTGACCCAGCACCGCGCGCTGCACGTCGATGACGTGCTGCACGTCCTCGGGCTCCCAGGGCCCACGCGGGCGCCCGTCGAGCAGCCGCAGCATGGCCGCGACGCACACGCCGCCGACCGACGGGGGCGGGTTGGTGCCGAACGTCCAGTCCCCCGCCCGCGCCACCAGCGAGGGCCGCACCACGGGGCGATAGTCAGCGAGGTCCTCGGGGCCCAGGATCCCCCCGCGCCGGATGACGTCCGCACTGATCAGGCGTGCGAGCTCACCCGTGTGGAGCGCGGCGGCCCCGTCGGCCGCGATCAGCTCCAGCGACGCCGCGAGGTCGGGCAGCACGAGCTGGCCGGAGTCGATCGCGCCGTCGGCGTCGTGCACCGCCGCACGGCTCTCCTCGTCCCACCCGAAGATCGCCTCGTGGACGTGCTCGAGGTAGTACCGGGACGCCGCGCTCATCCGGAAGCCGGTCCGGGCGACCTCGATCGCCGGGGTGACCAGCTCCCGCCACGGGATGCTGCCCCAGCGCCGGTGTGCCTCCTCGAACGCCGCGATCGAGCCGTGCGTGGCGACCGAGCCGGCACCGATCGTGATCGTGACGCCGCCGCCGTACTCCGTGTCGACGTCCCACGTGCCGCCGCCGAGAGCCTGTCCCCGGCCGGGCATGTCCATCCAGCCGTCGACCGTCTGCGGCGGGCTCCCGTCAGGCGGCTGCACCGTGATGAAGCCCCCGGAGCTGAGGGACACGAGGCCGACCTCGTTGACCATCGTGACGAGAGAGGCGGCCAGGGCCGCGTCGACCGCGTTGCCGCCGGCCAGGGCGATCCGCTGGCCGGCATCCGCCGCGGCCTCGTTGGGGGCGGCGATCGCGACGTCGGGCATGTCGGCAGGCTACCGGTGCGCCCGGGCACCCGCCGGGGACGACCGTCACGCGGCGGCACGTAGACTGGACCCCGGTGCGCCGGGAAGTCTGGTCGGCATGATTCCACCGACCCCAGGAGCCCCATGACCAGCCAGCGCCACCGCCTGTTCCACCGCCCCGGATCCTGGCCCGAGGCCTCCCGGATCACCGAGATCCTGCGCCAGGAGACCATCGGCGGGGCCCTCCTGATCGTCGCGGCCGTGGCCGCTCTCGTGGCGGCGAACACCGGTGACTGGTACGGCGACCTGCGCGACACCGTGGTCGGCCCCTCGGCCCTGCACCTCGACCTGAGCCTGGGGACGTGGGCGGCGGACGGCCTGCTCGCGATCTTCTTCTTCGTGGCCGGCCTCGAGCTCAAGCGCGAGTTCGTCGCCGGCGACCTCCGCGATCCCCGGCGCGCCGCGATCCCCATCGTCGCAGCGGTCGGCGGCATGGTGGTGCCGGCGGTCCTGTTCACCGTGATCAACCTCGGCGGGTCGCTGCGCGGCTGGGCGGTGCCGACCGCGACGGACATCGCGTTCGCGCTCGCGGTCCTGGCCGTGATCAGCACGCACCTGCCGACGGGCCTGCGCACGTTCCTGCTGACCCTGGCGATCGTGGACGACCTGCTGGCCATCGTCATCATCGCGGTCTTCTACACCAGCGACCTCGAGATCCTCTGGTTCCTCGTCGCGCTGCTCCCCCTCGCCGCCTTCACGGTGCTCGTGCAGCGCCGCGTACGCGTCTGGTGGCTCCTGCTGCCGCTCGCCGTCGTCATCTGGACGCTCGTCCACGCCTCCGGCATCCACGCGACCGTCGCCGGCGTCCTGATGGGCTTCGCCGTCCCGGTCCTGCGCAGGGACGGGAACGAGGGCCCCGGGCTCGCCGAGCACTTCGAGCACGTCTTCCGCCCGTTGTCGGCTGCCGTCGCGGTGCCGGTCTTCGCGTTCTTCTCCGCCGGGGTGGCGATCGGCGGCCTGGAGGGGCTGCGGTCGGCCCTGCGCGACCCGATCACGATCGGCGTCGTCGTCGGCCTCGTCGCCGGCAAGACCATCGGCGTGCTGGGCGCGACCTGGCTCGCCTCCCGCTTCACCCGGGCCGACCTGGACAGCGACCTCACCTGGATCGACGTGACCGGGCTGTCCATGCTGGCCGGCATCGGGTTCACGGTGTCGCTGCTGATCGGCGAGCTCGCGTACGGACCGGGCAGCGCCGCCGACGAGCACGTCAAGGTCGGCGTGCTGCTCGGCTCGTTGATCGCGGCGGCGGCGGCCGCCGTCGTGCTCCGGGCCCGCAACCGGCACTACCGGCGCATCCACGAGCAGGAGACGCTCGACGCCGACGGGGACGGGATCCCCGACGTCTACGAGCAGTGACAACCCGTGTGACCACGGTCACGACGGACTAGCACACCTGACCCGATGTGGCCATACCCACATCTGTGGGTATCCCTGTGAACAGTGCGACACGTTGTCCTGCGCGGGATGGCAGGCGACACGCCGACGACGGGCTCATCGGTCGAGCGCGCGGTCGAGGTTGATGGCCGCGCTGATCAGCGCGAGATGGGTGAATCCCTGCGGGAAGTTGCCGAGCTGGTCCCCCGTCGCGCCGACCTCCTCGGCGTACAGGCCGACGTGGTTGGCATACGTGAACATCTTCTCCAGCGCGAGCTGGGCGTCGTCGAGGCGACCGGCGCGGGTGAGCGCCTCGACGTACCAGAACGAGCACAGCGAGAACGTCCCCTCCTCACCGTCGAGTCCGTCCGGGGCCTCGTCGGGGTCGTAGCGGAAGACCAGGCTGTCGACCACGAGCCGCTCCTCGATCGCCTCCAGCGTGGAGAGGAACCGCGGGTCCGCGGGCGACAGGAACTTGACCATCGGCATGAGGAGCACGCCCGCGTCGAGCGCGTCGCCGCCCTCGACCTGCGTGAACGCCTTCAGGTCCCCGTTCCACGACTCGCTCATGATGCGCTCGTAGATCTCGTCGCGGACCGCGGCCCAGGCCGGGATGTCGCCGGGAAGACCACGTTGGCGGGCGATGCGGATCGTGCGCTCGATCGCGACCCAGCACATCAGCCGGGACGTCGTGTGCGCCCGCAGCGAGCCGCGGACCTCCCACATCCCCGCGTCGTCACGGTCCCAGTTCTCGCACACCCAGTTCACGACCCGCGTGACGTCGTTCCACGCGTCGCTGCTGATGCCGGCCCCGTACTTGTTGAACAGGTAGACCGAGTCGATCAGCTCGCCGTAGATGTCGAGCTGGAGCTGGTCGACAGCCGCGTTGCCGACGCGGACCGGTTGCGAGCCTCGGTGGCCCGAGAGGTGGTCGAGCCGGGTCTCCTCGCGGGGGACGTTGCCGTCGATGTCGTACAGGACGCGCAACGGGCCCAGGTCGTCGGACTGCTCGGACTCGCTGCCCAGGCGCTCGGAGAGCCACCGGATGAACGCCGACGCCTCGTCGGTGAAGCCGAGCCGCAGCAGCGCGTACAGCGTGAAGCCCGCGTCGCGCATCCACACGAAGCGGTAGTCCCAGTTGCGGTCGCCGCCGATCGCCTCGGGCAGGCTGGTCGTCGGCGCGGCGATGACCGCTCCGCTCGGCTCGTGCGTGAGCAGCTTGAGGGTGATCGCCGAGCGATTGACCATCTCGCGCCACCGACCGGTGTACGACGACTGCGACAGCCATCCCCGCCAGAACGCGGCCGTGGCCTCGAACAGCGCCGAGGTGTCCTCCACGTCCGCCTCGCGCAGCTCCTCGTCGGCGTCGAGCACCTCCAGCACGAACAGCGCGACGTCACCGGTGCTGAGCTCCAGGTTCGCCGACACGATCCCGTCCTCGATGTCGAGGTCGCAGGACGCGCTCACACCCATCCGCATGCCGTCCCCGGTCAGCAGGACCCCGTGCTCGACCGTCTCGGCCTCGCAGCTGGCCCGGCCGTAGTCGGGCCGGGCGTCGAGCCGCATCCGGATGTGCGTCGTCCCCCGCACGGCCACGACCCGTCGCACGAGCCGCTGGCGGTGGTCGGGGTCGCGAGCCTGCAGCACCGGCATGAAGTCGTGGACCTCGACGACCCCGTCCTTGGTCAGGAACCGGGTCGCGAGCATCGCCGAGTCCGGGAAGTAGAACTGCTGGGTGCGCACCGTGCCGTCGCGCGGCTCGATCTGCCAGGAGCCGCCCTCCTCGGGGTCGAGGATCGCCCCGAAGATGCTCGGCGAGTCGAAGCGCGGGGCGCAGAACCAGTCGATCGTCCCGTCGGTGCCGACCAGCGCCGCGGTGCGCAGGTCACCGATCAGTCCGTGGTCCTCGATCGCCAGCTGACCCTCGGGGTCCTCAGGCATCCGGCAGCCGCCAGCCACGGCTGCCCGGCAGGCTGAGCGCGGCGTCGGGGCCCCACGACCCCTGCGCGTACGGCTGCGTCGGCGGCCGGGAGTCCAGCACGGGCTGGCACACCTCCCAGAGCCGGTCCACCTCGTCGGAGCGGGTGAACAGCGTCTGGTCGCCCTTCATGACGTCGAGGAGCAGCCGCTCGTACGCCTCGAGCGGCACGTCCGCGGGATCGTCCTCCGCCACCTCGAGGTGCAGCGTGGAGAGGGTGAGCTCCAACGTGGGTCCGGGACGCTTCGCGTACAGGCAGACGCTGATGGTCGGCGAGTCCTCCAGCTCCAGCACCAGCTCGTTCGGGCCGTAGTCGTTGTCGCCGAAACGCCCCATGGGCGGGGTCCGGAACGTGAGGGTGATCGTGCGACGGGTGCTGCCCAGGGCCTTGCCCGTGCGCAGGTAGAACGGCACGTCCTGCCACCGCTCGGTGTCGACGAACGCTTCCAGGGCCACGAACGTCTCGACCTGGGAGTCGGGGGCGACGTCGTCCTCGTCGAGATAGCCCTCGTACTGCCCGAAGACGACCCGCTCCGGGTCGAGCGGGCGCATCGCGGCGAACACCTTGGACTTCTCGTTGCGCAGGGACGTCGCGTCGAGGTGCACGGGGGGCTCCATCGCGACGAAGCCCAGCACCTGGCACAGGTGGGTCGTGATCATGTCGCGGAACGCGCCGGTGGACTCGTAGAAGCTGCCGCGACCCTCGACGGTCAGCTTCTCGGGGATGTCGATCTGCACCGAGACCACGTGGTCGCGGTTCCACGCCGGCTCGATCAGGCCGTTCGCGAACCGCAGCGCGAGGATGTTCTGGACCGCCTCCTTGCCCAGGAAGTGGTCGATGCGGAAGACCTGGTCCTCGGAGACGACCTCCTTCACGGTCGCGTCGAGCTCGCGGGCGGTCGCCAGGTCGGTGCCGAACGGCTTCTCGATCACCAGACGGGCGCCGTCGGCCAGCCCCTCCCGGCCGAGCATCCCGATCATCGGCTCCATCGCCGCCGGCGGCACCGAGAGGTAGATGAGCTTCTCGGCGTCCTCGCCGAGGTCGCTCAGCGCGGACTCGACAGCCTTCGCCAGGTCCGAGCCGTCGTCGGCGTCGGACACCTGGAAGGTGAGCCGGCCGAGCAGGTCGTCGGCGACCGTGTCGTCGAGGTCGGTGACGAACTCCTCCAGGGACTCGCGAATCCTGGCCCGGAACTCGTCATCCGTCCCGGGGGCGTGACGACCCGAGCCGATGATCGCGTAGTCCTGGGGCAGGCGAGACGCCGCGGCGAGCCGGTACAGGCCGGGGAACAGCTTGCGCTTGGCCAGGTCGCCGGTCGCGCCGAAGAGCACGAAGACGTGGGGGGCGGGGATGTCGCTTTCAGGAGGCACCCTGTCAGCGTATGCACGCTGCGGGCGGGCGCAAGGGGTACGGATCAGTCGTAGTCGGACTCGTTGTCGAGCGAGATCCAGTCCGACGCCTTCTGCCGGGTCGTTCGGCCGTCCTTTTCCACGACCAAGGTCCCGTCGTAGGCCTGGACGGCGTACGAGACACCGTCCTTCTGGGCCACGAACGCGTCGAGCTGCGGGTCGTAGTCGCCCTTGAGGTCGACGATCTGTCCGCCTGAGGCCTTGGTGACGAAGCGGAAGTCCTCGCCCGAGCTCGTCCGGCCGCAGATCGACGTCTTGGCGCCGGTCGTCGTGGTCTTGTAGAGGATCACCGGGTACGAGCCGCCGCACGCGAGGCCGAGGCCGGACTTCTTCTGCTCCGACGCGGTGACCGGCGCCGCGACACCGCAGTCGGGCAGGAGGCTCTCCTGGCGGATGCCCTCGACGTTGAACTGGGTGTTCGGGCCCTCGCACTTCTTGGGCGCCGTGGCCTTCGGGGTCTTCTTCATCGGCGTGGGCGTCGTGGAGGCCCGCGGCGACGGCGTCGTGGCCGTGGCGGTGTCGCTGGGCGCGGTCGCCAACGGGGTCACGTCGTCGTCCCCGCCGAGGCGCCACACGCCCACGGCGACGACCGCCGCGATCGCGACGGCAGCGACGACCACGAGCAGGGGCTTGCGCCGCGATGAGGCGGACTGACTCACGGTGGTGCCTTCCGGTGGACTCCCACGACCCTAACAAGCCCGCGCCGTCAGGTCCGCATCGTGGCTCAGGCGCCGGCGCCCCCGTCGACCGGGATGATCGCCCCGTTCACGTACGAGGCACGGTCGCTGAGCAGCCACGCCGCCACCTCGGCGACCTCCTCGGGCCGCCCCATCCGGCCGAGCGGGCTGGCGGCCGTGACCTGCTCGATGATCCCGGGAGTCGACTCCTCCCACGCCTGCATCATCTCCGTCGCGGTGCCGCCGGGGGTGATCCCGTTGACCCGGATGCCCTCCGCGGCCCAGGTGACGGCCGCCGTCTCGGTGAGGCTGTTGAGCGCGCGCTTCATGGCGCCGTACGCGGGCAGGACCGGGTTCGCGCGCCGGCTGCCGATGCTCGAGGTGTTGACGATGGCCCCGCCGGTGCCGCGACGCATGAGCGCGGCCTCGGCCGTCATCGCGGTCCAGTGGGAGCGGAAGTTGACCTGGTACTGCTCGTCGATGTCCTCGTCGGCCGTGCCGTCGAGCGGACCGGGCCCGGCCTGGATGGCCGCACCGTTGTTGAACGCCCCGTCGAGGCGCCCGTGCAGCTCGGCGACGCGATCGATCGCGGCCCGGATGGTGGCCGGGTCGGCGAGGTCCACGCGGACCGCGTCGGCGACGCCCCCGTCCGCCCGGATGTCGGCGACGACCTGGTCCAGCGCGTCGGTGCTGCGCGCGCCGAGGACGACCGACGCGCCCTCCGTGGCGAAGAGGCGCGCAGCCGCGGCACCGATGCCCCGACTCGCGCCGGTGACGAAGATGGCCTTGCCCGTGAGCAGGCCGATGGATGAAGTGATCTCAGCTGTCATGGCTCCACCGTGCTGCGGGACGGCCGGCGGAGGGAGGCACAGACGGTACTACGGTCCGCGGCGGGTTCCGCGGCACACTGGACGCATGGACAAGCGCGAGCTCGGCGCATTTCTGCGCACCCGACGTGAACGACTGCGGCCGCAGGTCGCCGGGCTGACGGCGGGTCCGCGTCGCCGGACGCCGGGGCTGCGTCGCGAGGAGGTCGCGGTGCTGGCCCACATCTCCACGGAGTACTACGTCCGGCTCGAGCAGGGCCGGGCGCCGCGCCCGTCCGGTGAGGTGCTGGCCGGGATCGCGCGTGCGCTCCGGCTCACCGACGCCGAGTCCGACCACCTGCACGTCCTGGCGGGCACCGCGCCGGTGCGCACCGGACTGCACCGGCGCGATGTGCGGCCCAGCATCCTCGCGCTGCTCGAGCGCACGCCGCAGACGGCCGGGTTCGTGATCTCGGCGGCGTTCGAGGTCCTCGCGTGGAACGACCTCGCCGTCGCGCTGATGGAGGACTTCGGTGCGCTCGCTCCCCGCGACCGCAACCTCGCGCGGAAGGCGTTCCTCGACCCGGCACCCCCGGAGTCGACGCTGTACGGCGTGTCCGACGCCGCGGAGTTCCGGCACCACGTGGTGATGCAGCTGCGGACGGCCCGCGCGCGCTACCCGTCCGATCCCACGGTCGTCGGGCTCGTCGACGAGCTGCGCGACGGCAGCCCGGAGTTCTCACGGCTGTGGGAGGGACACGACGTCGGGCCCGCGGCGGTGCTCGCCAAGACGTTCCGCCATCCGTCCGTCGGGGAGGTCACGGTCGACTGCGACAGCCTCACCCTCGCCGAGCGCGACCAGCACCTCGTGCTCTACACCGCGCCGCAGGGGTCCCGCGACGCCGACGCGCTCGCCCTGCTGGGCGTCCTGCACGCGGGCGCCGGCACGCCCGGCCGCTGACGTCAGCGGCCGCGCGCGCTCACTCCCACTCGATGGTTCCCGGCGGCTTGCTCGTGATGTCGAGGACGACCCGGTTGACCTCGTCGACCTCGTTGGTGATGCGGGTGGAGATGCGCTCGAGCACCTCGTACGGCAGCCGGCTCCAGTCGGCCGTCATGGCGTCCTCGCTCGACACGGGGCGCAGCACGATCGGGTGGCCGTACGTACGACCGTCGCCCTGCACGCCGACCGAGCGGACGTCGGCCAGCAGCACGACCGGGAACTGCCAGATCTCGGCGTCCAGGCCGGCGGCGGTGGTCTCCTCGCGGACGATCGCGTCGGCCGCGCGGAGGATGCGCAGGCGCTCGGAGTCGACCGCGCCCACGATGCGGATCGCCAGTCCCGGGCCGGGGAACGGGTGGCGGCCGACGATCGCCTCGGGGATCCCGAGCTGGCGGCCGACGTCGCGGACCTCGTCCTTGAACAGCGTCCGCAGCGGCTCGATGAGGCTGAACTCGAGGTCCTCGGGCAGGCCGCCGACGTTGTGGTGGCTCTTGATGTTGGACGTGCCCGCGCCACCGCCGGACTCCACGACGTCGGGGTACAGCGTCCCCTGCACCAGGAACTTGACCGGCGTGCCGGGGGTGGAGAGGACCTCGCGCTCGGCGGCCTCGAACACCCGGATGAACTCGCGGCCGATGATCTTGCGCTTCTGCTCGGGATCGGAGACGCCATCGAGGAAGCCGAGGAACTGGTCCTTGGCGTCGACGACCTTCAGGTCCACGCCCGTCGCCTCGACGTAGTCCTTCTCGACCTGCTCGGCCTCTCCCTCGCGGAGCAGCCCGTGGTCGACGAACACGGCCGTCAGCTGGTCGCCGATCGCCCGCTGCACGAGTGCGGTGGACACCGCGGAGTCGACGCCGCCGGAGAGTGCGGAGATCACCCGCGCGTCGCCGACCTGCTCGCGGATGAGCGCGACCTGCTCCTCGACGATGTTGCTGCTGGTCCAGGTCTGGCGGCAACCGGCGATGTCGACGAGGAACGACTCGAGGATGCGCTGGCCGTGCTCGCTGTGCAGGACCTCGGGGTGCCACTGGACGCCCGCCAGCCGGCGGTCGCTGTCCTCGAACGCCGCGACGGTGGCGCGGGGGGACTTGGCGTTGACCAGGAACCCGTCGGGCGCGCGGACCACCTCGTCGCCGTGCGACATCCAGGACGTGAGGCTCGGCGGGAGTCCCGAGAGCAGCTTGCCCGGCTCCAGGACGCTGACCGCGGTGCGGCCGTACTCGCGCTGGCCGGTGTGCGCGACGGTGCCGCCGAGGGCCTGCGCCATGGCCATGAATCCGTAGCAGATGCCGAAGACGGGGGTCGTGGCCTCGAACAGGGACGCGTCGAGCTGCGGTGCGCCGTCCTCGTACACCGACGACGGCCCGCCGGACAAGATGATGGCGGCGGGCTTGCGGGCCAGCATCTCCTCGACGGGCATCGTGTGCGGGACGATCTCGGAGTAGACCCGGGCCTCCCTCACCCGACGGGCGATGAGCTGGGCGTACTGCGCCCCGAAGTCGACGACGAGGACAAGGTCATGTTCGGGAGTCACGCCTGTCAGTCTATCGGTCGAGAATTTTCTCCAGGAACGTCGTAACCCCCTCGCAGGACGTTCGTTGGACAGGGTGGATCCGACACACTCCCTCCCGCCGGATCATGTGCTGCTCCTCGTGGCACGACAGGGCCCGACCCGTACACTCCCTCCCGGTCGGGCCCTGCGCACGTCCGGGGCCGGTCGGGAACCGCGACGAGGCCCGCGACCTGATGGTCGCGGGCCTCGCCTCCGTCCGTGCCTCGGTCAGCGGCGGACCTTGCCGACCTTGACCGTCGTCGCCTTCGTCGTGAAGCCGGACTTCTTGGACGTGATGACGACCTTGATCGTCCTGCCTGCCCACTGCTTCTTGAGCTTGAGCCGGGTCTTCGTCGCGCCGGGGATCGCCTTGTTGCTGACGTACCAGCGATACGTGACCGACGATGCCTTCGGGCTCAGCGAGCCCGCCCGGAGCGTCAACGTCTTGCCCACCTTGTGGCTGCCTCGCACCGACGGGCGCTTCGACTGCGTGAAGGTGCGCGGGACGCTGCCGACGGTGGTCATCGTCGTGACCGTCGCATAACCTCGCTTGCTGCTCGCGATCGCGACCCGGATGACCTGTCCGCCCCAACCGCTCTGGAGCTTCAGGCGGTTCGACGTCGCTCCCGGGATCAGCGTCGATCCGCGGTACCACTGGTACGTGACCGCGTCCGGCGAAGGACTCAGCGAGCCCCGCCTGACCGTCAGCGTCCGACCGGCCTGGAGCACGCCGGAGACCGATGGCTGCGAGACCGTCAGGAACTCCTTCGGCCCCTCCGGGGCCACGGACTTCTTCTCACCCTCGGTCCACCAGGAGTCGCCGTACGTCGTGTCGCGGAGGGCGTTCGTCACGCAGTGGATCTGGCCGCCGCGGTTCGTGTAGAAGTAGTCCTCGGCCCACTGCACCTCGGTCCCGATCTCGGCGAAACGTGCCTCGATCTCGGCCTGGAACACATCCTGGCCGTCGACCGCCGGCGCGTGCTGCGTGGGGATGAGGACCACGTCATGTCCGGTGCCGATGAGGTTGGACGCGTTGGGCACCTGGACACCGACCCGGCCACGACCCGCCGCACCCTCGCGGTACAGAACCGGGACGCGGATGATGTCAGCCTCGGTGAGTCCGGCCTCCTCGCGCAGGACCTTCAGCGCGCGGTTGACGCCGGCGTGGCCGATAGCGGTGCCGTTGACGATCAGGGGGTCGTTGACGGCCTCCGCGATGGTGGTGGTCGGAGGGGTCGTCCCCTCCGGCGGCACCAGGTCGTACGCGGTGTAGAGCCGCTCGTCGCCCCGGCCGTCCTCCACGAGCTCCTCGAGCATGTCCAGGGCGAGCTTCGGGTCCGCGGCGACCAGGGCCCAGCCACGGTCGTTGTCAGCAGGGATCACCGACATGAACTCGTCGATGTGTCCGACGTTGAGCCAGCTGGTGTCGACCGTGATCGGGTCCTGGAAGCCCTGCAGTGCGAGCATCTTGTTGAAGGCGGGATCGGCGGTGAACTCCGTGCCCGGCACGGCGCCGAACACCTTGCGACCGAGCGGGTAGCTCTTGCCGTTGTGCTCGTACGCCGGGAGGGTGCCGTAGTTGCCGGTCGAGCCTCGGCTGTCATAGCTCATGCCGGCAATGGTCGGCGGCACGTACGCAGGGTCGAAGTGCTGGATCCCGGCCACGTCAGGACCGCGCAGCTCGGTGAAGACGACCCGACCTGTCTGCCGGAACGGGTTGCTCCCGGCGTTGTCCCGGCCGTCGCGCACCGGCGCGCGGACGAACACCCGCATCTGCTGCTCGCCGTCCCCCGAGGGGATCGACATGAGTCCGGGCTCCATGATGTCCTGGGTCCAGATGTCGGTGCCGTCGCCGCCGCCCCGGGCGCCCTGCATGCTGGGCAGCTTCTCCAGCTGGACGTCACCGTCCATGCGTTCCATCCCGGCGAGGAAGTCGGCCGCCATGGCCTCGGCGCTCTGCCTGGTGCGCAGGGTTCCGGCAGTCGGCGCCGGCATCTCGACGTCTTCGTAGACCGACGTCTCGTTGTCGGCCATGTACAGCTTCTCGATGGGCATGCTGTCGGTGACGAACAGCAGCGGAGCGACCCGCAGCTGCACCTCGTCGGTGGCGACCTGTTTCGAGCCGCTGCGATGAACGACGCGAACCGTGACGCTGCCGTCCCACGACTCGTCGCGGATGATGTCCTTGCCCTCGATGCCGAGCTCCACGCCGTCCTCGATCAGGTCGGACGGCAGGGCGCCGTTCGCCCCCAGCCGCGTCCAGTCCCCTGCCGAGGAGCCCTCGCCGCGCTTGACGAAGACGTTGACCTTCGCCGCGCCGACGCCGCGCAGCTCGACGCGGACCGCGCTGACCTCGTCCGGGTCGACCGGCTGCACCCGGATGCGGGCCAGGTCCTTGACGTCGGTGTCCCCGTTGACGACGCCGTCGGCGGCGTCGTTGCACGAGGCCAGCTGGACGTCCGTGAGCTGCGTGCCGCCGGACCCGATCGTCGGGCAGCGGCTCGTGTCGTCGTCCAGGTTCGCCAGGAAGAACGCGCCCCGGTCCTTGGACCAGGAGGCACGCCCGTTCGCGTCCTTGGCATCGATGACACCGTCACGGTTGGTGTCGGAGAGGATCAGCGCCCCGGTGTCGTTCGCGGCGACGGACGGCGTGGCGATGGCCTGGATGCCGCCACCGGCCAGGACGGCCGCGGTGGCGATGAACGCGCCGGAGCGGGCCCACGTGCGTGGCGCCCTCGTCTGTTGGATGTGGAGTGACATGCGCTCTCTTTCGTCTGGGAGCAATTCGAGTCCGCTGTCAGCGGGCCGGGCCCAGTACAGCGACGCGCAGTTGCCGCACAGTTCCACCGGGGTTGCCATCGGGTAGGTCCAAATGAGACACCCCCACCGGCTTCGTCGCCGCCAGGATCGCGCTGCTCAGACGACGCTCTCGCTCGTGTGCGGCCGACCGGAGTCGGTCGCAGGAACGGTCGCCTGCTCGGCCTGGCGTCCGAGCGCCACGACACGGACACCCAGGACGAAACCACTCAGATCGGGAGTCCTGACGAGATACTCCTGCGCGACCAGATGCTTGAGGATCCGGTAGACGGTGGCCCTGGACATGGGCAGCACGCCCAGCAGGGTCCGCGTCGTGACGCCCGGTCCCAGGTCCGCCACGGCCTCCAGCACCGCGAAGGCGTTGTCGACGGCTCCGGGCTCGCGCGCCACGAAGACGTCCCTCCTGTCAGGCACGGAGCTCCTTGCCCTCCGGGCCGCCCGCCAGAAGAACCTCGTGCACCAGCCCCACGTCGTGGGCTCCGACACGCACGGCGCCCTGCGGCATCCTGGACCTGATCGCCAGTCGCCAGGCCAGGCCCGCCACGACGACCCCGCCGAGCAGGCCGGCCGCCCAGCAGGAGCCCTGCCCCGCCTCACGGACGACTCGGTGGGCGGCGACTGCGCTGACCCCGAGGAAGGCCAGGCCCGAGGCCACCACCGCCCGGGCACGCACCTCGTCCAGCGTCCGCAGGAACGGGACGAGCGCCAGCGCCGCGCAGGCGTACGCGACGCACATGATCGTGGTGGAGGCCCCCAGGAGGTGACCGGACACTGCGGTCGCGCTTCCACCCTCGACCCATGCGGCGAACGGGACCAGGAGAGCCAACGGCAGGATGCACCACATGGCGATGACCGGGACACCGCCGCGACCGGTGCGCCCCAGGGCGGACCACACGATCCCTTCACGCGCGAAGGAGAACAACAACCGGGACAACGCCGTCCAGGCGCACAACGCGAGAGCCAGCAGGGACACCCCAAGGATCACGAGAGCCACGGCGTCGGGCCAGGAGATCTGGGCCTCGACGTTGAACCAGCGGCGGTTCCACAGCGGGCCGTCGTCCGGTGGCGCCAACGTGCCCACCAGGTTGGCGGTCAGGAAGAGCCCGCCGGTGACCAGCAGGCTCGTCCTCATGGCGGCGGGGACGGCGCCCTGAGGTCGTTCGGTCTCCAGGCCGAGCGATGCGCAGCTCTCGAACGCGACCGTGAGCGCGGCGATCATGCCCGCACCGGCGAGGACGTGTTCGACCGATGCGCCGGAGAGGGAGAATGCCTCCGCGCTCGGCATCCCGTACCTCACGACCCACACCGAGAAGATCGTCAACAGCAGCAGGATGCTGACGGTCTCGGCCCCGAACGCAGCCCGTGTCGACCACCGGATGCCCCGGCGCATCACCAGCAGGCACGTTGCCGCGGACAGGAGCACCAGGATCCATCCGGCCTGGTTGTCGGGCGCGCTGCCACCCACCGCCGTCCAGGCCCCTTCGAAGCGGCGGGCGCCACCGGTGAGCCCGAACCCGATCAGGATGCCGTACCCCAGGACGAGGGCGACGCCGACGATCAGGGCGACCGTCGCACCCAGACCCTTGGCCACGTACGTGTAGAGCGACCCAGCCGCAGTGAAGCGGGACGAGAACTGGTCGAAGACCACCGCGAGCAGTGCCGCTAGCCCGAACCCCAGCACCGTGCTGATCCAGAAGCCCGGACCGACGATCGAGGGCAGGGCCAGGCCCGTGCCGAGCGCGCTGAGTGACGGCGTGAGGACGGCGACCGAGTGGGCCACCAGGTCACGACGCCCCACCTGACGCCGCGCCAGCCCCTCGAACGCCGATCGCCGACCGAACTCGGGCGTCTCTGGTCGTGGATCGCCGCGCACGTCGTCTCCCTCCGCCGACGACGTTGGTGCCGCCTGATCGCGACGCTAGCCATGCCGCGCGACGTCGGTGGTTCAGGCAGGTTTCGCCTGCGTTTCCCTCTCAGCTCACGCCGACGATGGGCAGCCGCAGGGCGGCCGGGGCGCCCGCGGGCACGACCGGGTTCTTCGGGGCGATCGGCTCGATCGCGCGATAGGGCTCGCCCATCGCCGGGCGCTGATCGGCCTCGCCCTTGTTGGGCCAGTACGACATGGCCCGCTCGGTCTGGGCCGTGATCGTCAGGGACGGGTTGACGCCGAGGTTCGCGGTGATCGCCGAGCCGTCCGCGACGTGCAGGCCCGCGTGGCCGTACAGACGCTGG
The DNA here is from genome assembly GCF_003065605.1 of Aeromicrobium chenweiae. Lineage (GTDB taxonomy): Bacteria > Actinomycetota > Actinomycetes > Propionibacteriales > Nocardioidaceae > Aeromicrobium > Aeromicrobium chenweiae. Next base: position 2,999,801 of record NZ_CP026952.1, read on the forward strand.
TACGGGTCGACGACGCCGGTCTCGGGCGAGTCACCGATCGCGCAGCCACCCATGAAGTGGGCGGTCAGCGGGACGTTGAACGGCTCGCCGATCGTGCCGCCGGGGGTGCCGCCCATCTCCTCGGCCATCATCTGGACGGCCCGGTGCCCGGGCTCGATGAACGCCGGGTTGGGCGCGCCGTGGCCCTGCCGCGACGTCAGGCGGCGCCGGCCCGTGATGCCCCGCTTGGTGTAGGTCGTGATCGAGTTGTCGTGCGTCTGCATGACCAGCGCGATGACCGTGCGCTCGGACCAGTGCCGCAGGTCGTACAGCTTGAGCAGGTTGCGCTTCTGGCGCCACATCTCCCGCAGCCACACCCGCCAGCGCGGGGTGTCGGTGCTGCCGTCCGTGAGAACGGTCTGCAGGAGCGACATCGCGTTCGAGCGCCGGCCGTAGCGGGTCGGCTCGATGTGGGTGAACTCGTCGGGATGGAACGACGAGGTGATCGCGACGCCCTCGCTGTAGTCGACGTCCTTGTCGTCGGCGATCGACCCCAGCAGCGCCTCGGAGTTCGTTCGCGTCAGCAGCCCCAGGCGGTCCGAGACACCGGGCAGGTGCCCCTGGTCGCGCATCGCGTGCAGCAGCTTCTGCGTGCCCATCGTGCTGGCGCTGAAGACGACCTGCTCCGCGGTGATCGTCCGGTGCTTGCGGAAGCGCTTGTTGGTCCGCCGCGTCTCGATCTCGTACCCCCCGCCGGCCAAGGGACGCACCGCGACCGCGGTGGTCAACGGGTGCACCTCGGCCCCGGCGGCCTCGGCGAGGTGCAGGTAGTTCTTGACCAGCGTGTTCTTGGCGTTGTGGCGGCACCCGGTCATGCACTCGCCGCAGTTGAGGCACGCGTTCCGGTCCGGACCGACACCGCCGAAGAACGGATCGGCGACCTTCTCCCCCGGCTGGCCGAAGTAGACGCCGACCGGGGTGTGGTGGAAGGTGCCGCCCACGCCCATGCGCTCGGCCACCTTCTTGACGACCTCGTCGGCGGGCGAGACGTACGGGTAGACCCTCACGCCGAGCATGCGCTTGGCCTGGTCGTAGTAGGGCGCGAGCTCGGTCCTCCAGTCCGTGATGTGGCCCCACGCGGGGTCCTCGTAGAACGGGTCCAGCGGCTCGTAGAGCGTGTTGGCGTAGACCAGCGAGCCACCCCCGACGCCCGCTCCCGAGAGGATCAGGACGTCCTTGAGCTTGTCGATGCGCTGGATGCCGTAGCAGCCGAGCTGCGGCAGCCAGAGGAACTTGCGCAGTCGCCACGAGCTCGTGGCGAAGTCCTCGTCCTCGAAGCGCTTGCCGGCCTCGAGCACGGCCACCTTGTAGCCCTTCTCGGTGAGTCGGAGGGCCGAGACGCTGCCCCCGAAGCCGGAGCCGATCACCAGGACGTCGTAGTCGAACGCGGTCATACCCTGAGTATGACATCAGCGATGTCACATGACTACCGGTCGGTAACCCCCCTCGGGCCGGAGATAGTCTGGACTGTGCCCACCTCGCTGATCCGCCTGCTCGCGCAGGACCTGCGGCGGGTCGGACCCGGCGCCGTCAACGCCCTGACGGCGACCCGTGTCGGCATCGCCGTCGCGGTCCCCCTGATCGTCCTCGTGGCCGTCGACCGCCTCGACTGGTCGGCGTTCTGCGCCTTCGGCACGTTCACCGCGATCTACGGCCGCACGCTCTCGCGCCGCGTCCGGGCCGTCCAGCAGGTGAAGGTGGGTCTCGCGCTCGTCGCGGCCATCACCACCGGGACAGTCGCGGCGATGTCCTCACACCAGAGCTTCTGGATCGTGGTGGGCGGCTCGCTGGCCGCGATGACGATGGCGGTGCTGGCCGACATCGGCCAGTGGAAGCCGCCCGGGGGCCTCTTCGCGGTGTTCGCCTTCACGGTGTGCGCCACCCAGGCCGGTGCCACCTGGCACACCGTGCTGATCGCGGCCGTCCTCGGCACCGCGTCGGCGGCGTTCGCGATCGTCGTCAGCGCGATCGGGCCCGAGGGCACCGGCGGCGCGCCGGAGACACGGGGACTGCGCGAGCACCTGTCCGACCCCGCCACGCTGCGTCACGCGGTCCGCCACCTGGTGGCTCCCCTGCTGACCGGATGGGTCGCCGTGCTGCTGCACATCGGCCACCCGTACTGGGGCATGGTCGCGGCGATCGTCCCGCTGACCTCGCCGTCGATGCGCGAGATGGCCTTCCGGGGCGTCCACCGGCTGGTCGGCACCGTGCTGGGTCTCGGGCTCACCGCCCTGATCCTCGCGTTCGACCCCAGCGCCGTGGCGCTCGTCGTCGTCATCATCGCGGCCCAGTTCATGACCGAGCTGATCGTGCTGCGGCACTACGCGCTGGCCCTCGTGTTCATCACGCCGCTGGCCCTCCTGATGGGCCAGCTCGTGCACCCGCTCCCGGCCGGCGACGTCGTCACCCAACGCGCCGTCGAGACGCTGCTCGGCGTCGTGATCGGGCTGGGCGTCGCCTGGCTCACCCGCAGGCGTCCTCAGGCGAAGAGCTTCTCGCCCCAGTAGCCGGTGGTGCCGACGCCGGGCGGGCACGCGAACAGGCCCGATCCGACGTGGACGATGTACTCGTTGAGGGTGTCGTTCTGCAGCCCCGCGAGCGAGCGCTGGATCTGCACGAACTGCTTCTCGGGGTCGCGCTGGTACGCGATGAAGAACAGCCCCGCCGACAGCTGGCCGAGGCCGTTGGAGCCGTCCACGAAGTTGTAGCCGCGGCGCAGCAGCTTCGCGCCGTTGTTGGCGTCGGGGTGCGCGAGACGCACGTGGGACTTCGTGTCGATCAGCGGCTTGCCCGTCTCGTCCTTGGCGTCGAAGTCCAGGTCCGCGAACTCGTCGCCGCCCGAGCGGGGCCCGCCGGAGCCCTTCGTGCGGCCGATGATCGCCTCCTGCCCCTCCAGCGGCTCGCGGTCCCAGATCTCGATGCGCATGTCGATCTTGCGCGAGACGAGGTACGAGCCACCGACGAGCCACGCGGGACCGTCGTCCTCGTGCACCCACACGAAGTCGTCGACGTCCTTGGCGTCCTCGACCTTGATGTTGGCCGTGCCGTCCTTGAAGCCGAACAGGTTGCGGGCGGTCACCTGCGCGGTCGACGTCGACGAGGTCCGGCCGAAGCCCATCTGCGAGTAGCGGACCGAGGCGCGACCGAAGGCGATGCGGGCGAAGTTGCGCACCGCGTGCACCGCGACCTGGGGGTCGTTGGCGCACGCCTGCACCGCGATGTCCCCGTCGCTGATGGCCTGGTCCAGACGGTCGCCCGCGAACGACGGCAGGTTCTTCAAGCGGTCAGGCAGCCGGCCCTCGAGCCCGAACCGGGTCCTGCCCTTGTCGTCGACGAACAGGCTGCGGCCGAACCCGATCGTGAGGGTGAGGCCCGACGGGGGCAGGCCGAGCGCTTCACCGGTGTCCTCCGGCGGCGCGTACGGCGATCCGCTCACGGCGCCGAAGTCACCGACGTCGTTGCCCTGCGTCATCTGACGGGCCGCGGCGGTCCAGTCCTTCAGCAGCGAGATGAGGTCCTCGCGCTTGTCCGAGGTCATGTCGAACGTTGCGAAGTAGAGCCGGTCCTGCGACGGCGTGACGATGCCCGCCTGGTGCGCGCCCTCGAACGGGATCGGGGCGGCGTCGGGGTCGACGACGCCGGCCGGGGCCTTCGGCTCACCGGACGCCTGGCCCACCGCGTAGCCGCCGCCGGCGCCCACCGCCAACGCGCCGACCCCGGCCGCTCCCAGCAGCTTCCTGCGCGAGAGGCCGGAACCGGAGTGGTCCTGGGCGGTCATGAGGTCAGGCTACGCAGACGCGGCAACTGCGGCCGCGACCTGGCTGATGGGCTCGCTCAGCGCCGCCACGGCGTTGGACAGGGCCTTGACCTGGTCCTTCGTCAGCTCGTCGTAGAACGTCCACGCACCGGTGTCCTTGTCCTGGTGCTGGTTGAGCTCCCGGTCGAGCGCCGCGAACTGCTCGTCGAGCTTCCTCACGAGGGCCGGGTCCTGCTTCTCCAGGACCGGACGCAGCGAGGCGATCGCGGCCTGCGAGCCCTCCACGTTCGCCTTGAAGTCCCACAGGTCGGTGTGGCTGAACTCGTCCTCCTCGCCGGTGATCTTGCCGGTCGCCACCTCGTCGAGGAGCCCCTTGGAGCCCTGCGCGAGCTCGAGCGCGGTGAGCGGGGTGTCCTGGCCGAGCTGGACGATCTTCTTGACGTTGCCGAGCAGCTGATCGGCGTACTTGTCCATGCCCTCGGTGTTGTCCTCGACCCAGAGCTGCTTCTCGATGCGGTGCCAGCCGGTGAAGTCCACGCCCTCGGCCTTCGCGTCGGGCTCGCGGCCGTCCGTGATCGGGTCCAGGTCGCCGAACTTCTCCGCGACGGGCTCGATGCGCTCCCAGTACGTGCGCGCGATCGGGAAGAGCTGCTTGGCCTTGTCGACGTCCCCGGCCTTGACCGCGTCAACGAACTCCGTCGTCTTGACGATCAGGGTGTCGCTCTGCGACTTGACGTAACGGGCGTAGCTGTCGGCGGCGGCCTGCAGCTCCTGGGAGTCCGAGAGCCGCTTCGCGGCCTGCCCCGTCACCGTCAGGGTCTGGCGGATGCCGTCGCCGATCATGCCGGGCTTGCACGCGCCCTCGTACGTACCCTTCGGCAGGTCGACGACCAGGTTGCGGGTCAGGCCGGGACCGATGTTCTCGACCTCGCCCATGATGCGGTCGCCCTCGGCGTACACGTAGAACTCGGTGACCTTGGAGCCCTTGTTGCTGACCTTGAACGTCGACGGACCGGCCTCGAGCTTCGTCGCCGAGACGTCGCAGGACGAGTCGGTGGCGGCGACCGACAGGTCTCCGCTCGCGGTCGACTCGTCCGGGTCGGACGCGCAGGCGCTGAGACCCACCGCGACGAGGGCACCGACGACGACGAGGCTGGGCTTCATGGGCATTCCTTCAGGGCTACGTGCTGTCAGATTAGGCAAGCCTCACCATGCTAAGCGACACCGATCCGCGTCGGCCACCGGGACTCCGTGATGTGACCCGCTCCTCGCCCGGGACGCGGCCGGAGCGGGAAGGGGCGAGGATGGGACGACCACCTCCGACGTCAGGACAGCCCCGTGCCCCAGAACCGGACCAGCCTCCCAGCCACGACGCGCCTCGGCGGGACGACGGCATGAGGGAGGCCACGACCTGGATCGTGACCGCGGCGCTGTCCGCCGCTGCTTGGCTGGCGTGGTGCGGCTGGGACGACGAGTACCAGGTGGACGCGCGGACCGGCGAGACCAGCGGCCCCTTCGAGGCCTGGCAGATCGTGGGGTCGGGCGTCACGCTCGTGGTCGTCGTGGTGCTGGCCACCCTCGCTTTCCGCAACGCGGGGCAGGTGGCCCTCGCCGCCACCGCCGGGTACGCGATCGCGTGGGCGACGACCGAGATGCCGGACGACGAGTCCGGCCTGTCGGGCGTCGGCCTGGTCATGATCGTGATCGGCGTCGGCGCGGCGTCGTTCGCCCTGGCGTTCGGCACGCGGGCGGTCCGGGCCCGGCTCGATCGTCGCCACGGGCCGTCCTAGAGCAGCTTCTCGAAGCAGAGCGAGTAGGTGACGGCCTCGTAGGGCGGGAACACCGGGATCGGCGTGTAGCCGTGGCGGGCGTAGAACCTCAGCGCCGCGTGCTGCCGGTCCCCGGTGTGGATCACCATCCTCGGCGCTCCGAGGTCGCGGGCGACCTGCTCGACCGCGGCGAGGAGCTCATCGGCGACACCGCTCCCCCGCGACGCCGGGCGGACGTAGAGTCGCTTCATCTCCGGCACCCCGGCCAGGTCGCCGTCGAGCACCCGCACGCACGCGTGGCCGATCGGCTCGTCGCCGTCGTACGCCACGAACGTGGCCAGGATCGTCGCCGGGTCGATGCCCTCGGACCCGCCCCGGTGCACCGCGGCGGGGTCGTCGGCGTACAGCTGGTTGCCGGCGGCCACGTGCTCGTCCCGCAGGGCGACCGCATCGGGATGGTCGAACTCCACCCGCTCGATGCGCATCAGCAGCCCCTCCGGCCGAGCCCGGTCAACCGACGACGACCTCGACCCGCTGGAACTCCTTGAGGTCCGTGTAGCCCGTGGTGGCCATCGCACGACGCAGCGCACCGATGATGTTCATGGTCCCGTCCGGGACGGACGAGGGGCCGAACAGGACCGACTCGAGGTCGCCCACCGTGCCGATGTCGACGCGCTCGCCACGCGGCAGGTCGGGGTGCCACGCCTCGGCGCCCCAGTGAAAGCCACGGCCCGGCGCCTCGACGGCGCGGGCGAACGGCGAGCCGATCATGACCGCGTCGGCGCCGCACGCGACCGCCTTCGCGATGTCGCCGCTGCGTCCGATCGAGCCGTCCGCGATGACGTGGACGTAGCGTCCGCCGGACTCGTCGAGGTAGTCACGACGCGCCGCGGCGACGTCGGCCACGGCCGAGGCCATCGGCACCGAGATGCCCAGCACCGAACGGGTCGTGTGGGCCGCGCCTCCGCCGAAGCCGACGAGCACGCCGGCCGCGCCGGTCCGCATGAGGTGGAGGGCGGCCTGGTAGGTCGCGCAGCCGCCCACGACGACCGGGACGTCGAGCTCGTAGATGAACTCCTTGAGGTTCAGCGGCTCGGTCTGGCCCGAGACGTGCTCGGCGGACACCGTGGTGCCGCGGATGAAGAACAGGTCGACGCCGGCGTCGACGACGGCGTCCGCGAACTGCTTGGTTCGTTGCGGGGAGAGCGATCCGGCGACGGTCACGCCCGACTCGCGCATCTGCTGCAGACGAGCGGTGATGAGCTCGGCCTTGATCGGCTCGGCGTAAATCTCCTGGAGCCGCTTGGTCGCCAGCGGGCCCTCGATCCGGGCCACCTCGTCGAGGAGCTCCTCAGGGTTCTCGTAGCGCGTCCAGAGGCCCTCGAGGTCGAGCACGCCCAGACCGCCGTGCCGGCCCAGCGCGATGGCCGTCTCCGGGCTCATCACGGAGTCCATCGGCGCCGCGATGACCGGCAGCTCGAACCGGTACGCATCGATCTGCCAGGCCGTCGACACCTCCTCGGGGTCGCGGGTGCGGCGGCTCGGGACGATCGCGATGTCGTCGAAGGAGTACGCGCGCCGACCGCGCTTGGCCGTGCCGATCTCGATGTCTGCCATGGGCCCCAGCCTAGTGGTTGCCGAGGCGGCGCCCCGGGGGCCTCTCCGGCTACTGCACCCCGCGCTGGATGTCGTCGAGGGAGAGGTCGGTCATGATGCCCGCCGGGTTGTTCGCACGCCGCACCAGCACCGGCTGGACGTCGTCGCTCTCGCGCGCGAGGGCGTACTGCGTGTCGGCCAGGGCGAAGCGCAACGCCCGTGACATCGAGCTGACCTTCGCGTCGGACGGGCTGATGCGGGGCGCGGCGGCCTTGATCGCCATCGCGAGGATCGGCAGCGTCCCGCCCTGGTTCGCGAGCTGGTCGCAGAAGCTGCGGACCTTGGGGTCCGACAGGACCTGCTTGATGATCGCCTTGTAGTCCTCCGGCGATGTCGCGGGTCCCTCGTGGACGACCTCGATCTCCTTGGCCATCTCGTGCCAGGAGATCTTCGCCCCGCCCTTGGGCTGCTCGTGCTTGACGGCCCGGCGCGTCGACTTCTCGGCCTTGGCCGGCTCGCCCCTGGTCGGCTCGGCCACCACGGGCTCGGGGTCCGCGCTGTGCGTCACGGGCGCGTGGCGGGTGTGCTCGGCCCGGCGGGCGGGACGCTCGGACCGTGTGCGCTCGGACCGGCCGGGCTTGCTGGCCGGGAGCTTCGCGGACGGGTCGCTGGAGAAGATCGGCTGCAGCGCCGCGGCCGGCGGCGTGGGCTTGACCTTCAGCGGGACGTACTGATCGACCTCCTGCTCGAGCACGTTGTTGACCGGGTGGTCGGACAGCGTCGCCCCGATGACGTACTTGTCCAGCTCGTGCAGGCGGCGCACCAGCGGCACGAAGTCACCGTCCGCGGACACGATGATGAAGACCTCGAGCTGCTCGAGGTCCGCGGCGGCACGCAGGCAGTCCACGACCAGGACGATGTCGGCGGCGTTCTTCTCGGCCTTGCTGACCGAGAACACCTGCATGGTCTGGACGCCGGCCCGCTCGACGTCGCGGCGGAAGTCCTCCAGGCCCAGGGCGCCCCAGTCCGCGTAGGCCCGGGCGAGCGCGATGTCGCCGGCCCCGGCCTCACGCGCGGCGGCACGCTCGAGCTGGTCGAGGATGTCGGCCATCGACAGGTCAGGGATGTCGAGCTTGCCGTAGCCCTTGAAGAGATTCTCGGCGTCGATGAAGACGGCGACGTTGCGATTGGTCACCCGACGAGGTTATCGGTCGCGGACCCGAGTCTGTATTCCACCGTCCGCCGAGCCCGGCGACCGGCACTCATCGCGACGAGTAGTTGGGCGCCTCGGCCGTCATCTGGATGTCGTGCGGGTGGCTCTCCTTGAGCGAGGCGGACGTGATCCGCACGAAGCGACCCTTGTCCTGCAGCTCGGGGATCGTGCGCGCACCGACGTAGAACATCGACTGGGTCAGGCCACCGATGAGCTGGTGGGCGACGGCGGACAGCGGGCCGCGGTAGGCGACCTGGCCCTCGACGCCCTCGGGGACGATCTTGTCGTCGCTGGCCACCTCGGCCTGGAAGTAGCGGTCCTTGGAGTACGACTTCTTGCCCCGGCTGCTCATCGCTCCGAGCGATCCCATGCCCCGGTAGGCCTTGAACTGCTTGCCGTTGACGAAGACGACCTCGCCGGGCGACTCCTCGACGCCTGCGAGCATCGACCCGATCATCACGGTCTCGGCACCGGCGACGAGCGCCTTGGCGATGTCACCGGACTGCTGCAGGCCGCCGTCGGCGATGACCGGGATGCCGGCCGCCTTGGCCGCGAGCGACGCCTCGTACACGGCGGTGACCTGCGGGACGCCGCACCCGGTCACGACGCGCGTGGTGCAGATCGAGCCGGGACCGAAGCCCACCTTGACCGCGTCGGCACCCGCGTCGACGAACGCCTGCGCGCCGTCGCGGGTCGCCACGTTGCCGCCGATGACCTGCACGTGGCGGGTGGCCGGGTCGGTCTTGAGGCGCTTGACGATCTCGAGCAGCATCCGGACGTGGCCATGGGCGGTGTCGGCCACGAGCACGTCGACGCCGGCCTCGATGAGCGTGGTGGCGCGCTCCCACGCGTCACCGAAGTAGCCGATCGCCGCACCGACCATGAGCCGGCCGTCGGCGTCGTAGGAGGCCTGCGGGAACTGCTCGCCCTTGACGAAGTCCTTGACCGTGATGAGGCCCGCGAGGCGGCCGTCGGCGTCGACCAGCGGCAGGCGCTCGCGCTTGTGCTTGCGCAGCAGCAGGGTCGCGTCCTCGCGGCTGATGCCGACGTCACCGGTGATGAGGGGCATCGGGGTCATCATCTCGTCGACCTTGGTGGTCGCCCACTCCGCGAGCGGGGTGAACCGCAGGTCGCGGTTGGTGATGATGCCGATCAGGCGGTTGTCGGTGTCGACGACCGGGAGACCCGAGACGCGATATTCGCCACAGATGCGGTCGAGGTCCTCGAGGGTCGCGTCGGGGCCGATCGTGACGGGGTTGGAGATGATGCCGGTCTGGGTGCGCTTGACGAGGTCGACCTGGTACGCCTGGTCCTGCAGCGACAGGTTGCGGTGCAGCACGCCGATGCCGCCCTGGCGAGCCATGGCGATGGCCATCCGCGACTCGGTCACGGTGTCCATCGCGGCGCTGATCAGCGGGACCTTCAGGCTGATGTCGCGCGTCAGGCGGGACGTCGTGTCGATGTCGGCCGGGTTCAGGTCCGAGAACCCGGGCAGCAGGAGCACGTCGTCGTACGTGAGACCAAGGGATGCGAACTTGTCAGGAATACCGGTCTGCTCCATGTCTCCATCGTATCTCGGGGTCGATGGGGCCCCTCCGCCCGGAGACCCTCCACATGAGGACCAAGGTCGGTTTCGGGGCTTCGGATCCCGAGTAGGCTGTCTCCTCATGGAGCGTAAGCCAGGCCGTCCGCGGGCCCTCACAGTAGAAGTGATCGCCCACGCGGCCCTTGATGACGGCGTCGACACGTTCAGCATGCCCTCTGTCGCCCGTCGTCTCGGTGTCGCGCACTCTGGCCTCTACCGCTACGTCGCCGATCGCGACGACCTGCTGGTGCGCGCGATGGACATCGCCTTCGACTCCACGACCTGGCCCGACGCCGAGCTGCCGTGGGACGAGCTCCTCCGTGAGATCGGTGAGTCGACGTGGAGGGCGTGCGACGCCCACCCCGGGCTCGACCGCGCGACCCAGACCGCTCCTCGTCCTGCCCCGTCCGTGCTCGCGCGCATGCCGCAGTGGGTCGCCCGGGTCGAGGAGGAGGGTTTCGACGCCGCGGACGCCGCGGTGGCGGTCGAGTTCGTGCTCGCCCTGGCCCTCGACTGCTCGTCCCAGATGGGCCGACTGCGCCGCATCCGGGAGCGCTACCCCGTCAAGGCTGACATCCCGGTCGCCAAGCCCTACGACACCGACGAGGTGTGGGAGGGTCGTGGCCTCTACGACCGCAAGCTGGCCATCTTCCTGGCCGGCCTCGAGACCCGGCGCAAGATCTCCTAGCCGCAGGAACGACGAAGGGCCGCACGCCGGGTCGTCCCGGCGCACGGCCCATGGGCCGCAGTGGTCCTACTTCTGCTTCTCCAGGTCGTCGGCGAGACGGTCCATGAGGTCCGCGTACGCCTGGTGGCTCGGCGGGGCGACCGACGTCCACGGCACGTACGCGCCGTTCTTGGCCGCGTCGAGGGTCTGGAAGACCTTCTCCTTCTCGAACAGCTGCATGCCGGCCTCACCGATCCGGTCGTCGTACAGGAAGATGTCGGCCGGGTACTTGTCGGCCTTCTCCCAGCTGAGGGACTCGAAGTAGCCGCCCTCGTCGGGGTTGCCGGGCACCGTCAGGGGCAGGCCCAGCTCGTCCTTCCAGTAGGACAGGTCGGGGCTCACCTTGGGGTTCGAGACGTAGTAGTAGTCCTGCGCGGCCGAGCCGGCGAGGATCGTGCGGTCACCGAGGTCGGCGGAGACCTGCCTGACCCGCTCGGCGGCCTTCGTGAACGCGTCGTGCGTGGCCTCGACCTTCTCCGAGCCCAGGTCGGCGCCCAGTGCCTTGGCGGCCCGCTCGGTGCCGTCCAGCAGCTCGGGCAGCGTCTTGCCGTCGAAGCTGACCACGAGGATCGGGGCGAGCTTCTTGAGCGCCGTGGCGTTCTTGTCGTTGATGTACCAGAGGTCGTCGTCGAGGTAGGAGCTCGTGACGACGAGGTCGGGCTTGAGTCCCGCGGCAGCCTCGAGGTCGATCGACCCGTACTCGCCGCCGCCGGTCACGTCCTTGACCTTCGAGACGTCGAGACCGGCCACCTGCGAGTCGGGCTTGCCCTCGGCGTCCTTGAGCGGGCCGAACGTGCCGACGATCTTGTCGCCGAGGCCGAGGTCGGTCAGGGCGGCGGCCATCGACGACTGCACGAGCAGGCGCTGCGGCATCGTGTCGAGATCGATCTGCTGGCCGAAGTCGTCCTTGTAGCTGAAGGACGAGGAGGCAGCGTCGTCGCCACCCTCGGAGTCGGACGAGCCGCACGCGGACAAGGTCAGGAGTGCCGTCGCAGCGAGGGCTGCGAGGAAGGTCTTCTTCATAAGGTGAGCCTAACCTAGGGCAGCCTAAGTTCGTGCGTGACCCTCGTCATGCGCGAAGACGACCCGGCGACGTTCCTCGTCGACCTCGTCCAGCCGCACCCGGACGTGCTGGCCCTCGGGCAGGCCGGCTCCCCGACACGTCGCGATGACCGGCGGCATGGTCACGACGACCTCGCCCTCGTCGTCCCCCGCGCGCAGGACGACCGCGTCGAAGACCGTGCCGACCCGGCCCTCCAGCTCCCACACCTCGGCCAGGTCGATGCACGTGCGGTCGGCGGTCGCGGCGCGCTGGTCGGACGCCCGCATGATGCCGCCGAGCTCGGGCAGGGCCGAACGCACCCACGCCGGCACCTCGTCACCCGCACAGATCGCCAGGCACACCTCGGTGCCGAAGCGGTCGGCCAGACGCCGCAGCGGGGCGGTCACGTGGGCGTACGGAGCGCCGATGCCGGCGTGGCCCGCCTGATCGGGCGGGGTGCCGTCGAAGGCGACGTAGCCCGCTCCGCGGAGCAGCCCGGTGGCCTCACGCATCAGCGCGATCGAGGCCGGCAGGTCCGGGTCGAGGCCCGCCAGCACCTCGGCTGCGGTCGTCCCGTCGGCGACCGGGACGCCCAGTGTCGCCGCGGTGCGCAACAGCTCCCGCACGGCCTCGTCGTCCGCCGGCGGCAGCGTGCGGAGCAGGCCGATGCCGGCGTCCAGCATGAGCCGGGCCGCGGCCATGCCCGTGAGCAGGGAGATCTCGGCGTTCCAGCCGTCCACCTCGGTGCGCCGGCGCATCCGGACGACCCAGTCGTCCCCCTCGGCCATGACCTCCTGCTCGGGCAGGGCGAGCTCGATCGCCCCGAGGCCCACGCGGACGTCGAGCCGCAGGCGGCCCAGGTCCGCCAGGGGCTCGATCGACGGGTGCGGCGCTCCCGCGTCGAAGCCGGCCTGCGCGCCCTCGTAGTCGAGCTGCGCGACCGACCGGATCCGTGCCCGTCGGACGGACGCGGCACCGACCCCACCCGCCGCGTCCACGTCGATCGTCCACAGCGCCGCCGACCTGACCTCGTCCGGGAGGAGGCTCAACGTGCCCTCGGACAGGACCGGCGGGTGCAGGGGCACGCGCCCGTCGGGCAGGTAGATCGTCTGCCCGCGTCGCCGCGCCTCGGCGTCCACCGCGCCGCCCGGCACGATGGCCGAGCCGAGATCGGCGATCGCGTAGTGCACCCGGAACCCGGCACCGACCCGCTCGAGGAACATCGCCTGGTCGAGGTCGCGCGCACCGGGTGGGTCGATCGTGACGAACGGGATCGCCGTGGCGTCCTCGGCCTCCGGCGGCACCGTGGCCGCGATCGTCTCCGCCTCGGCCAGGACGTCGTCCGGGAACCGGTCGGTCTGCGCTGCCGGCGGCAGCCCGAGCTCGTCGCGGACGGACTCGAAGTCGTGGGCGGTCACGCCCCGAACGTACAACGCCCGCCCCGGAGAACCGGGGCGGGCGTCGTGCGATCAGCAGCAGATCAGTGGTTGTGACCTGCGTGCGCGTCGTCGGCCTCTTCGGCCGGCTTCTCGACGATCAGCGTCTCGGTCGTCAGGAGCATCGCGGTGATCGACGCAGCGTTGGCCAGCGCGGAGCGCGTGACCTTCACCGGGTCGAGGACGCCCTGGCCGACCAGGTCGCCGTACTCGCCCGTGGCCGCGTTGTAGCCCTGTCCGCTCTCGCGGACCTTGTTGACGACGACCTCGCCGGAGACGCCGCCGTTGCGGGCGATCCACTCGAGCGGGGCGTCGGCACCGATGCGGACGATGCGCACACCGACCGCCTCGTCACCGGTCAGGCCGAGGTTGTCGTCCAGCACCGAGACGGCGTGGACGAGAGCCGAGCCGCCACCGGCGACGATGCCCTCCTCGATCGCCGCGCGGGTCGCCGAGACGGCGTCCTCGATGCGGTGCTTCTTCTCCTTGAGCTCGACCTCAGTGGCCGCGCCGACCTGGATGACGCAGACGCCGCCGGCCAGCTTGGCCAGACGCTCCTGGAGCTTCTCGCGGTCCCAGTCCGAGTCGGTGTTCTCGATCTCGGCCTTGATCTGGTTGACGCGACCGTCGACGTCGGCCTTGTCGCCGCCGCCCTCGATGATCGTGGTGTCGTCCTTGGTGATGACGACGCGGCGCGCGGTGCCGAGCGCCTCGAGGCCGATCGTGTCGAGCTTGAGGCCGACGTCGGGCGTCACGACCTCCGCGCCCGTGAGGGTCGCGATGTCCTGCAGCATGGCCTTGCGACGGTCACCGAACGCGGGCGCCTTGACGGCGGCCGAGGTGAACGTGCCCTTGATCTTGTTGACGACCAGCGTCGACAGGGCCTCGCCCTCGATGTCCTCGGCGATGATGAACAGCGCCTTGCCGGCCTGGACGACCTTCTCCAGGATCGGCAGCAGGTCGCTGACCGAGGAGATCTTGCCCTGGTTGACGAGGATGTAGGGATCGTCCAGGACGACCTCCATGCGCTCGGTGTCCGTGACCATGTACGGCGACAGGTAGCCCTTGTCGAACTGCATGCCCTCGGTGAACTCGAGCTCGGTGCCCATCGTGTTGGACTCCTCGACGGTGATGACACCGTCCTTGCCCACCTTGTCGAACGCCTCGGCGATGAGCTCGCCGATGTGGGCGTCACGCGAGGACACCGTCGCGACGTCCGTCATGTCCTTGATGTCGTCGACGTCGCGGGCCTGCTCGTGGAGGCGCTCGACGACGGCCTTGACGGCGGCCTCGATGCCCTTCTTCAGGCCGACCGGGTTCGCACCGGCCGCGACGGCGCGCAGGCCCTCGTGGACCATGGCCTGCGCCAGGACGGTCGCGGTCGTCGTGCCGTCACCGGCGACGTCGTTGGTCTTGGTGGCGACTTCCTTGGCCAGCTGGGCGCCGAGGTTCTCGAACGGGTCGTCGAGCTCGACCTCGCGGGCGACGGTCACGCCGTCGTTCGTGATCGTGGGGGCGCCCCACTTCTTGTCCAGGACGACGTAGCGGCCCTTGGGACCGAGCGTCACCTTGACGGTGTTGGCGAGCTTGTCCACGCCGCGCTCCAGCGAGCGACGAGCGTTCTCGTCGAATTCAAGAATCTTGGGCATCTGTTGCCTCTCCTACGAAAAAATGTGGGTGTTGCCGGGACTGGGACAGTCCGAAAAGTGAGAGGCCCCAGCGCCCCGCATGGGGGCGCCGGGGCGTCAGATCACGAAACGACAGCGAGGACGTCGCGCGCGGAGAGGATGAGGTACTCCTCGCCCGCGTACTTGACCTCGGTGCCGCCGTACTTGCTGAAGATGACCTTGTCACCCTCGGCAACGTCGAGCGGGACGCGGTTGCCGTTGTCGTCGACCCGACCGGGGCCGACCGACACGACGATGCCTTCCTGCGGCTTCTCCTTGGCGGTGTCCGGAATAACGAGTCCGGACGCAGTGGTCTGCTCTGCTTCGACGACCTGGATGACCAGGCGATCCTCGAGCGGCTTGATGGTGACCGACACGTGTCGACCTCCCCTTTCAGGCGGTGAAACGTTGGACGTAGGTGAGAACGCCGTCGCGGGGGTCGTGCTCACCTGTGATTGGCACTCCCATGGTGAGAGTGCCAGAACAAAGTTAGCACTCTCACGAGGAGACTGCTACCGGCTCCTGGTCCGACTCGGCGATCTCCTGCAGCAGACGTTGCGTGATCCGCTGGATCGCCGCATCGACCGTCGGCGCCTCCACGCTGTCGATCCCGTCCAGGCGGGCGAGGATCCACTGGCGGAAGTACTCACCGAGCGCGCGCATGGTCTCGGCACCGGTCTCGGTCATCGTGAGCTGCGCCAGCGAACCACCGAGATGACCCGATCGCAGCAGGCTCTCGAAGGCAGGCTGCAACAGGATCGGCGGCACCCGGTGCGCTCGTGCGATGCCGCTCAGGCTGGCCGGCTGTCCCTCCCGGTTGCGGCCGTGCACCTGCAGCAGCGCCCAGGTGCGGCCCTCGTCCAGCCCCACGTCGGCGTCCTGCAGGATGTCGGCCACCGGGCGGCCGTGGTCGGCGTACACGAGCCGGGCGATGCGCGACGCCAGACGCTCCTCGGCGCTCGAGGACTCCGGCATCCCGAAGCCCTCCCCCAGGTCGGTCGCACCGGGCTGGAGCCCGTGGCGCAGCGCGACCTGCGGGATCATCAGCGCGAGCAGGAGTCCCAGCAGCGCCACCGGGGCCGCCCAGGCGAAGACATGACCGATCGACTCGGCGTACGCATGGACGACGGGCTGGATGACCCGGTCGGGCAGGTCGTGCAGTGCGGACGGCGTGGTCGCGTCCGTCGGCGTGACCGCGCCCCTGGTCGCGGCGATCGCCTCGGGCAGCCGTCCGGACAGGAAGTTGGAGTACAGCGAGCCGAACACCGCCGCGCCGAACGCGCCACCCAGCGTGCGGAAGAAGGTCACCGCCGACGTCGCGACGCCCAGGTCGCGGTACGCGACGGTGTTCTGCACGATGATCGTCAGGACCTGCATGGATGCCCCGATGCCCAGCCCGAGCACGAACATCGACAGCGCCTCCTGCAGCACCGAGGTGGTCTCGTCGAGCCGGCTGAGCAGCACCAGGCCGAGCGCGATGACGGGTGTCCCGACGACCGGGAAGATCTTGTAGTGGCCGGTCCGGCTGACGATGTTGCCCGACGTGATCGCCGTGGCCATCAGGCCCAGCACCATCGGCAGCATCCGCACACCGGACGCCGTCGCGCTGACCCCGTTGACGTACTGCAAGAAGGTCGGCAGGAACGTGATCGAGCCCATCATCGCGAACCCCACGACGAAGGACAGCGCGCAGCACGTCCAGAACACCCGGTGCCGGAAGAGCCGCATCGGCAGGATCGGCTCGACCGCGCGCCGCTCCACCAGCACGAACGCCGCCAGGCCCACCGCGCCACCGGCGAACAGGCCGATGATGGTCGGGGAGCCCCACGGGTGCGTGGTGCCGCCCCAGCTGGTCGCGAGCACGAGGCACGACGCGCCGATCGTGATCAGCAGCATGCCGAGGTAGTCGATGCTCTGGCGGCCCTGGGCGCGGACCGACGGCAGCGTGCGGCCGGCGACCACGATCACGACGAGCGCGAGCGGCACGTTGATGTAGAACACCCATCGCCAGCTCAGGTTGTCGGTGAAGAACCCGCCCAGCAGCGGTCCCAGCACGGTGGTGATGCCGAACACCGCACCGAGCGAGCCCTGGTACCGACCGCGCTCGCGCAGCGGGATGATGTCGGCGATGAGCGCGGTCGCCGTGACCGTGAGGCCACCGGCGCCGAGTCCCTGGATCGCCCGCGACCCGATCAGCCAGCCCATGTCCTGCGCCATCCCGCACAGCGCCGAGCCGATGATGAACATCGCCACCGACAGCTGGAAGATCGGCTTGCGACCGAACTGGTCGCCGAACTTGCCGATCACCGCGGTCACCACGGTCTGGGCCAGGAGGTAGGACGTGACGACCCACGACACGTGGTCGCCCCCGCCCAGGTCACCGACGATCGTGGGCAGCGCGGTCGACACGACCGTGGAGTCGAGCGCCGACAGGAGCATCCCGAGGGCGATCGTCAGGAAGGCGATGCGGCGCGCCCGACCACTCAGGGTGTGCGCCTCCTGCGGCCGCTCCTGCACGGTGGCTGTGGCCATGCGACGAGGCTTGCACAGCCCGACCACGACGTCGCCCGCCAAAGGTCCCGGGCGACCGGCAGACTTGGACCATGGATCCCGAGACGTTCGCGCAGCTCATGGCCCCGGCGGGGCAGGAGCTGCTCGGCGAGATCGCCGCACGGGCGGGCGTCGAGAGCGACCTGGCGCTCGGCACGCGGCTGCGCCGGACGTACGAGCCCGGCCTCGTGGCCGCCGCGGTGACCCAGAACCACCTGCGCGGCAGGGCCACGACCAAGTTCGGTCCCGATGCGGCCCGGATGTACTTCACGCACGACGCCCTCGAGCAGTCCACCCGCCTGCCCGTCGCGAACCACCGCGCCCGTCGTCTGGCGGAGGTCGGCGCCACGTCGGTCGTCGACCTGGGCTGCGGCATCGGCGGCGACCTGATCGCGATGGCGCGCGCAGGCCTCGCGGTGCGCGGCGTGGACCAGGACCCCGTGCGGGCCGCGATCGCCCAGGCCAACCTCCGCGCGCTCGGCCTGAGCGGCGAGGTGGTCTGCGCGGACGCCCTGCAGATCGACATCGCCCCCGACGAGGTGGCGTTCGTCGACCCCGCACGCCGCAACGGCCGTGGGCGGACCTTCTCGACCGCCGATCTGCAGCCCCCGTGGGAGTGGGTCCGTGAGCTCCTGACCGGGCGCGCGGTCGCCAAGGTCATGCCCGGGCTGGCGCACGACGCGGTCCCGGCCGGCGTCGAGGCCGAGTGGGTCAGCGACGGCGGCGACCTCGTCGAGGCGTGCCTCTGGGGGACGCCGTTCGCCACCGTCGGCCGCCGGGCCACGGTGCTCCCGTCCGGCGCCCAGCTGGTCGCGAGCGGTGAGCCCGCCGAGGTCGGCGACGTCGGTGCGTACCTGTACGAGCCCGACGACGCGGTGATCCGGGCCGGCTTGGTGGGCGAGCTGGCCGCCACCGTCGGGGGGCGGCTGCCCGATCCGCATATCGCGTACGTGAGCTCGGACCGGGCGGAGTCGACGCCCCTGGCGCGAGGCTTCCGGATCCTGGAGGAGCTGCCGTTCCGCGAGAAGCCGCTGAAGGCCGCCCTGCAGGCGCGCGGGGTGGGCACGCTGACGATCAAGAAGCGCGGCGTCGACATCGTCCCCGAGGAGGTCGTGCGGCGGATGAAGCTCAAGGGCAGCACCTCGGCCCTGGTCGTGATGACACGCGTGCAGGGGCAGGGCCGCGCCTACCTGGTCGAGAGGATCTAGGCATGCGGATCGACCTCAACGCCGACCTGGGTGAGTCGTGGGAGCGCTGGCACTCCGGTGAGGACGTCGAGCTGCTCGGCGTCGTGACGTCCGCCAACGTCTGCTGCGGCGCGTACGCCGGGGACGCCGAGCTGATGCGGGTGACGTGCGAGGCCGCGGTCGAGCGCGGCGTCGCGATCGGCGCACAGATCGGGTACCCGGACCGCGAGGGCTTCGGCCGGAAGCGGGTTGACGTGCCCGCCGCCGAGCTGACCGCCGAGCTGCTGGACCAGGTCCGGCAGCTCGACGAGATCGCGCGCGCAGCGGGCGGGCGGGTCGCGTACGTCAAGCCGCACGGCGCGCTCTACAACACGATCGTGCACGACGAGGCGCACGCGCGGGCCGTGGTCGACACGATGCGGCAGCTCGCGTCCCCGATCCCCCTCCTCGGGCTCCCCGGAGCGGTCTCGCTCAGCCTGGCGCAGGCGGACGGCCTCCCCGTGGTCCACGAGGGCTTCGCCGACCGCGCCTACACGCCCGAGGGACGGCTCGTGGCCCGCACCGAGGTGGGTGCCGTGCTGGACGACCCGCGGGCGGTCGCGGCGCAGGCGGTGCGCCTGCTCGGCGACGTGGCATCGATCTGCGTGCACAGCGACAGCCCGGGCGCGGTGCGGCTCGCCCGCGCGGTGCGCTCGGCCCTCGAGGACGCCGGGGCGCAGCTCGCGAGCGCGCCGTGAGGCTCCGCCCGTACGGCGACCGGGCCCTGCTGCTCGACTGCGACGACCTGGCCGAGGCGCAGGCGTGGTTCGCCGCCCTGCACGGCACCACCGAGGCCGTGCTCGGCGCCCGCAGCGTGCTCGTGCGGGGCGAGCCGGCCGTGCTCCGGACCCTGGTCGAGCGGACCACACCCCTCGCCGCCGGCCCCGGCGCGGACGACCGTGCCGTCGAGGTCCCCGTGGCGTACGACGGGCCGGACCTCGACGACGTCGCCCGGCTGACGGGGCTGTCGACGCGCGAGGTCGTCGCGGCCCACACCGGGACGGCGTGGACCGTGGCGTTCGGCGGCTTCGCGCCGGGGTTCTCCTACCTCGTCGGCGGCGACCCACGGCTGGAGGTGCCGCGCCGCCCGTCGCCCCGCACGACCGTCCCGGCGGGATCGGTGGGACTGGCGGGCGGGTTCAGCGGCGTCTACCCGCGCTCCTCCCCCGGCGGCTGGCAGCTCGTCGGGCGGACGTCCCTCGCGATGTGGGACTCCCGCCGCGAGCCTCCTGCGCTGCTGACGGCCGGGACGACGGTCAGGTTCGTGGTCGCATGACGCTCCGCGTCGAGCAGCCCGGGCTGCTGACCCTCGTGCAGGACCCCGGCCGGCCCGGGCTCGGCCACCTCGGCGTGAGCGCCGCGGGCGCCTTCGACCGCGGTGCGCTCCGGCAGGCGAATGCCCTGCTCGGCAACGACCCGGACGCCGCGGCGATCGAGCTGCTCGGCGGTGGTCTCGTGCTCCGCGCCGCGGCGCCTCACCGGGTCGCGGTCACCGGGGCACCGGGACCCGTCACGATCGACGGGCGGCACGTCGCGCACGGGCGGGCGCTGCGACTGGCCGCGGGTCAGCTGCTCCGCGTCGACCCGCCGAGCAGCGGCCTGCGCACGTACGTCGGGGTCGCCGGGGGGCTGGACGCGCAGCCCGAGCTGGGATCGGTGTCGACCGACACGCTCGCCGGCCTCGGTCCGGCACCGCTCGTCGCCGGGGACACGCTGCACACGGGCCGGGAGCCGGTGCCGCCCCTGCTCGAGGACGTCCTGCCCCTGGTCAACAGCGGCGACATCACGGTGGACGTGGTGCTGGGACCGCGCGACGACTGGTTCTCCCCCGTGGCCGTGCGACGCCTGCTGGACGATCCGTGGCACGTGAGCCCGTCGTCCGACCGGGTCGGGGTGCGCCTCGTCGGTGAGCCGTTGGAGCGCTCGCGCACGGACGAGCTGCCGAGCGAGCCGTGCCTGCGCGGCAGCGTGCAGGTCGCCGCGGACGGCCAGCCCATCGTCTTCGGCCCCGACCACCCGGTGACGGGTGGCTACCCGGTCATCGCGGTTGTCGTCGACGCCCACACCGATCGCCTGGCGCAGGCGCGTCCGGGACAGGTCGTGCGGTTCCACCGCGTGCCGTGACCAGCCGGGTCAGCAGCGCTGGGGTGCGGGGACGCCGACGTCGACCGGCAGCGCACCCTGCGCCCGCGCCGTGCCCTGCAGCACCTTGACGAGGGCGCGCATCGCCGGGACGTCCCGGCCGTAGAGCGCGATCTTGGTCGGCGCCGAGCTCGAGGCCAGCGCGTAGGGCGTGTCGGTCGAGACCGCGACGTCGCCGGCGGCCCCTGAGGAGCCCGGACCGAGGAACACCACCGACGTGCCGGAGCCCAGGGGCAGGCCGGCCTCCTCCGCCGCGGTCCGGAACGCGGTGACCGCCTCGGGCGACCCGAGCGGGACGACGCCGGCGATCTTCGGCACGGGGCACGGGTGGGCGACGATCGTGGCCGCCGAGGCGCTCAGGGCCTCGGACGCGTCCGCGTGGCTGCCCGGCTCGCCGGGCAGCTCCGGCGAGGCCTGGGCGTGCAGGAGGTAGGCGATCGTGCGGGCGGCGGACTCACGTGCCTGCTTCTCGGGGATCTCGCCGGACCTCAGGGCCGCGAGCACCGCGTCGTACGCCTGCTCGTTGTCCGCCGGCATCAGCGCGAGATCGCTGCCGGCCTTGATCGCCTCGACCGTCGCGTCGCCGCCGGGATAGCGGCTCATGACCGCACCCATGCCGAGCGAGTCGCTGATCACCAGGCCGTCGAAGCCGAGGTTGTCGCGCAGTCCCCGGGTGATGACCTTGTGCGACATCGAGGCCGGCACGCCCTTGTCGATCGCCGGGACGTCGAGGTGGCCGGTCATGATGCCCGGGGCGGCGTCGGCGACGGCCGCCGCGAACGGCTTGAGGTCGTGGCTGCGCAAGCGGTCGCGGTCGCTGCGCAGGACGGGCAGCCCCTTGTGGCTGTCCTCGTCGACGTTGTGCCCCGGGAAGTGCTTGACCGCCGAGATCATCCCGGCCTCGGAGTAGCCGTCCACGGCCGCGACGACCGCCCGCGCCACCGTGTCGGGATCGGAGCCGGCCGACCGACTGCCGATGATGGGGTCCGCGGGCCCGATCGTGATGTCACCGTCCGGGGCGAAGACCGTGTTGTAGCCCGCCGCGCGCAGCTCGGCGCCGGAGGCGCGCGTCGCGGCGGTGACGGCCGCCTCCCCGTCCGTGCCGTGCCCGGCGATCGCCGCCCCGGCCGACATGAACGTCGGGAACGGGGTCAGCGGGTCGGCCAGGCGTGCGACCAGACCGCCCTCCTGGTCGATCGGCACCATGACCGGGAAGCCGCGGCCCTTGCCGGCGTCCTGGAGCTGGTCGTTGAACGCCTTGACGCTCTCGAGCGGGTCGTCCGTCGTGACGTCGAGGATCTGCTGACCGGTCACCATGACCCCGGCGAAGTGCTTCTCACGCACCAGCTCCAGCGACGACTCGTTCGAGAAGCTCCGGGCGATGATGAGCTGTCCGGCGAGCTCGTCGAGGGGCAGCGCCTCGGCGAGCGAGCGCGCCTTCTGCTTCTCCGCGTCGGTCGGCCCCCACCCCGTCGGCTCCTGCGCCGCGGGCGACTTCGACGTCCGCGGCGAGGCCGGCGGCGAGGACGTCGGCGACGACGAGCCGTCCCGGCCGATCCACCAGACGACGCCCGCCGCGACGACCAGCGCGGTCGCGGTCAGGAGGACGACCGTCGCCAGCAGGCGGCGGTTCCGGGAGGGGCGCGGGGACGACATCGTCAGGCCGCGACGACCTGGGTGACCGGCATGCTCGAGTCGGCCGGCAGGTCCAGCGAGGACGGGGCGATGCCACGCCGGACGACCTCGGCACCGAGGGCCGCGACCATCGCACCGTTGTCGGTGCACAGCCCCATCCGCGGGATGCGGACCTGGATGCCGGCCTTGGCCGCCCGCTCCTGCGCGAAGTGACGCAGCCGGCCGTTGGCGGCCACGCCGCCGCCGATGATCAGGGTGTCGACGTCGTGCTCGACGCACGCGGCGATCGTCTTCTTGGTCAGCACGTCGCAGACCGCGTCCTGAAACGAGGCCGCGACGTCGGCCGTCGAGATGCTCCGGCCCATCCGCTGCTCGTGCTGGACGTGCCGGGCGACGGCACTCTTCAGCCCCGAGAACGAGAAGTCGTAACGGTGCTTGTCGAGGTCGCGCCCGGTGGTGAGGCCGCGCGGGAACGCGACCGCGGTCGGGTCGCCCTCGCGGGCGACGCGGTCGATGTGCGGTCCGCCGGGATAGGGCAGGTCGAGGAGCCGGGCCACCTTGTCGAACGCCTCGCCCGCGGCGTCGTCGATCGTCTGGCCGAGCATCGTGATGCCGGTGACGATGTCGTCCACGAGCAGCAGCTCGGTGTGGCCTCCGCTGACCAGCAGCGCCGCGACCCGCTGGTCGAAGCGGCCGTGCTCGAGCTGGTCCACCGCGACGTGCGCGGCCAGGTGGTTGACGCCGTAGAGCGGCTTGTCGTGGGCCAGCGCGAGCGCCTTCGCCGCCGCGACACCCACCAGCAGCGCACCGGTCAGCCCAGGTCCACTCGTCACCGCGATCGCGTCGACGTCCTGCACCCGGATGCCCGACTCGGCGTACGCCTGCTCGAGCGTGGGCACCATCGCCTCCAGGTGCGCGCGGCTCGCGACCTCGGGCACGACGCCGCCGAAGCGCACGTGCTGCTCCATGCTCGAGCTCAGCGCGTGGGCGAGCAGCTCGGTGCCGCGGACGATTCCCACGCCGGTCTCGTCGCAGGAAGACTCGATGCCCATCACCAACGGTTCACTCACCTGCACATTGTGTCAGGCACCCCGAACCGCCGGGCGGCCGTCACGCGTCCGGAGGCGGCGCCCCGCGGTCAGCCAGCTCCAGCAGGCGGCCGACCGAGCGCGCCGCGGCCGCCACCGGGTCGTCGTCGCCCGTC
Organism: Aeromicrobium chenweiae; assembly: GCF_003065605.1. Classification (GTDB taxonomy): domain Bacteria; phylum Actinomycetota; class Actinomycetes; order Propionibacteriales; family Nocardioidaceae; genus Aeromicrobium; species Aeromicrobium chenweiae. The sequence goes on from NZ_CP026952.1 coordinate 3,023,389, forward strand.
AGGCCCGCGTACATCAGCGACGCGTCGATCATCTGGGCCAGCAGGTCGACGTCGGGCCCGTCGGCCACCGCCGCGTGCCCGGAGCGTCGCAGGACCACCCGGAGCGCGGCGAGGTGCCCGGGGCGGAACTCGGTCATCGTGGCGCGCAGCTCGGGATCGCGGTGCGCCGCGAGCATCGGCTCGAGCCGGACGGTCAGGACGTCGGTGTCCAGGCCCGGGGCGTAGAACGCCTCGATCAGCAGGCGTGCGGTCTCCTCGGGGGTGCGGGACCGCTCGGGCACCGCGAGGGCGTACGCCATCGCGCCGTCGCGCCTGATCTCCTCGGCCCGCCGGACCGCCTCGGCGTAGAGGACGGCCTTGGACGGGAAGTAGTAGTTCGCGGACCCCGCCGGGACGCCGGCCTCGGCGGCCACCCGGCGGTGGGTGACGGCGGCCGGGCCGTGCTCGATCAGCAGCTCCGCAGCGGCGTCGACGAGGGCTCGTTGCCGGGTGCTGCTGCGTTCCTGCGTCGTCGTCCGCACCGGCCGTGTCGTCATGGCGAGCATCGTATCGACGCCGATGAGGGAATAACCCATACACGTGTATATGTTTAGTCCCGACGAGGCCGCTTCGGCCTCCCTGAACAACGAGGTGCACATGAACACGCAACTGGCCCAGGAAGGGCTGAAGATCGACTGGGCGAACATGCCCACGTACAACACGATCATGTCGATCGCAGCGGGCGCGGGCCTGCTGGGCATCGTGCTGCTGGCCCGGCAGATCGTCCGGAAGCCGGCCGACGTCAGCGCCGAGGGATGGTCGCTCGCATTCGGCGCGCTCGGCGCGATCCTGACCGCGACGGGCCTCCACATGTCGCTGACCTGGCCGCTCGCTGCGGGCGGGTTCCCGTTCGACAACATCATCTTCGGCGAGACGAGCCTGGGCTTCGGCGTCCTGCTGCTCGCCGCGTCGATCTATCTGTGGCGCCGGGGCGCCGAGGCGCTGCTGCGTCCGAACCCCCTCGCCGCGCTGGCGAAGGTCGCGCAGCCGATCTCGGTCTTCATCGGCGGCCTGGGCCTCGCCCTGTTCGGCATCGCCGTCGCCGGCGTCAAGTACAAGCTGTTCGCCGCTCCCCCGCAGGAGCCCATCTCGGGCGAGTTCGCCGAGTGGCCGCTGGTCGAGGCGATCTTCATGTCCGCCCTGTTCGCCCTCATCGGCCTCGGCGCGGTCCTGTTCCCGTTCGTCGTCACCGGCCTGAAGAACACCGCCGCGACCATCACGCTGCCCGCCCGGATCATGGGCGCCGTGTGGGCCGTCACCGGCGTGGTCTTCATCCTGTTCGGCGCGATGAACTTCTTCACCCACATCGGTCTGATCGTCAACACGATGTGACCCATCGCCACCCCGTGGCACACCGACGGCGGGACCTCCTTCGAGGAGGTCCCGCCGTCGGTGCGTTGTGACAAGGTGGCGAGATGACACGCACCGACGACATCCCCCAGGCGTACGACGAGCGGTCGGTCCTGCTGCAGATGCTGCACTACACGCAGGACACCGCGGTCATGAAGGTCAGCGGACTGAGCGAGGATCTGGCCCACCGAGCGCCCCTGGCCGGGTCGCCGCTGATGACGCCGGCCAACGTCCTCAACCACCTGCGCTGGGTCGAGCGCTCGTGGGTCAACGCCGACCTGTTCGGCGGCGAGGACGACGGGCCGTGGAGCGAGGAGGACCCCGACGGGGAGTTCCGCCAGGGCTCGGAGCTGTCGGTCGCCGAGGTGATCGGCCTCTACGAGCAGGAGGCGGCCCGGACCCGCGCGGCCTTCGCCGAGGTCGACCTCGACCTGGTCCGCCAGGGTGAGCGGGTCCGTCCGCCCGTCACGGCGCGATGGATCCTGCTGCACCTCATCGAGGAGACCGCCCGGCACAACGGCCACCTCGACCTCCTGCGCGAGATGGCCGACGGCACCACGGGCGACTGACCGCGGACGTCATCCCCGGTGGAGTGCCTGCGGCACGCGCGGGATGACGTCCCGACGCCACCCCGATGACGTCATCCCTGGCGGGGTGCCTGCGGCACACGCGGAATGACGTCAGGCGCTGGTGTGCGCTACTCCCCGAGGCTCACCTGGGACTTGTCGAACGCGACGTAGCCGCTGAAGTCCTGGCCGACGCGGTCGAACGCGGTCGGAATCGGGTCCGGGTAGGACCACGCCCCGTCAGCCGCGACGCCGTCATCGCTCCTGACGTTCCAGTACTGCGCGTCGCCCTTCCACGGGCAGTGGTAAGCCGTGGGGCTCTTCTCGAACGCCCCCTCGTCCAGGCTGGAGGGTGGGAAGTACCAGTTGCCCTCGATCTTGACGAGCTCCTCGGTGGGCGCCTCCGCGACGACCGTGCTGCCGATGACTGCCTTCATGCGTGCCTCCTGGGGTCTGGTCCCAGTCTGCACCCTGATGCGGACGTCATCCCGATCGAAGCGCCAGCGGCACGTGCGGGATGACGTCCCCGACGCCGCCCCGGGAACGTCATCCCTGGCGAGGTGCCTGCGGCACGCGCGGGATGACGTCAGGCGCTGCGCTCGGTGCGCCGAGCGGCGCGGGCGGCGTACTCCTCCTCGTCGAGGCGGGCGGCCTCCTCGAGGGACGGCGCGGTGCCGCCGTGGCGCGCGGGTGCCCACCACTGGCCGACGGGGCTGAGCGGGTACTCGAGGACCGCGCGGTCCAGCAGCGTCGACATCGCCTCGCGCAGCAGCTTGGTCTCGGCGACCGGGTCCTCGCCCGTGACCTCCAACGGCGCACCGACGTGCAGGCCGATCGTCTTGCCGCGACCCGTCAGGTCCGACGGGTGGTCCTTGGTCTTCAGCAGCTGCGTGCCCCACGTGACCATCGGGATGAGCGGGACGCCGGCCTCGGCGGCCATGCGCACGGCGCCGGTCTTGAGATCCTTGATCTCGAAGGCGCGGCTGATCGTGGCCTCGGGGAAGATGCCGACGATCTCGCCGGACCGCGCGTACTCGACCGCGTCGTCGTACGACTGCTGGCCGTTGTCGCGGTCCACCGAGATGTGGTGGAACGAGCGCATGATCGGCCCGGAGACCTTGTGGTCGAACGCATCCTTCTTCGCCATGAAGCGCACCAACCGGCCGCTGGGCTGGGCGGCGAGGCCGTCGAAGATGAAGTCGACATAGCTGATGTGGTTGGCGGCGAGGATCGCTCCGCCGGTGCGCGGGATGTGCTCGGTGCCGGACATCTGGAACTTCATGCCCAGCACCTTGAACAGCGTCTTGGCAGTCACAATCGTGGCCGGATACGTGTAGTCGCGCATGCGGTCAGGGTAGTGCACACGCGTGCACTCGGCGCTGTGGCCGAGCGCACGCGTGGCGATGGTCCAGCGGTGCCGTCAGTCCTCGTCGACGACGTGGACGGCAGCCTCCTCGGCGCTAGCGGCGGCACCGTCGATGCCGACGTCCTCGCCGATGAGGTCCTTCTCGGTGTCCTCGCCGATGCCGCCGTCGGGATCGACCAGTCGTCCGGCGCGCTCGGTGCCGACCTCGCCGTCGTCGAGGATCTCCGGCTCCGGGGCGTACGGGTCGGGCTCGGGCTCCTCCTGGCGGAGGCGCTGCTCGAGGGACTCACCCTCCAGCTGCTCCTCGGCCGTCGTGCCGAACCCCTCGCCGCGGTACTTCTCCGGCGGCGAGTAACCCTCGTCCATGACCTCGTCGGGATCGTCGAAGATCGCGTCCTGGTCGGGTCCGAAATCGTCCGTGGGGATGATGTCAGGGGTGTCAGGTGTCTCAGGTACTTCGGTCATGCCTTCCAGCGTGGCACGCTCTCGCGAGGTGGCAACCGGTCAGCGCCACTCCGCGATGGTGATCTCCATGACGAGCGCGTCGATGCCACCCGCGTAGTAGCCGCGACGGGTGCTGATGGTGTCGAAGCCGTGCGCCTCGTAGAGCCCGATCGCCGCGGCGTTGTCGGCGGCGACCTCCAGCAGCATCCGGTCCGCACCGAGGTCGCGCACCCGGTCGACCAGGTCGGTCAGCAGGTCGCGGGCGAGGCCCCGTCCGCGGGCGGCCGGCAGCACCGCGATGCGGTCCAGGTCGGCGGTCTCCCCGGCCAGGGACGCCGCCGCGTACGCCGCCAGGTCGTCGGTCACCAGCACGACGTGCCGGTCGCTGACCACCTCGTCGCGGACGAGGCCCTCGCTCCACGCGGAGGCGCCGAAGCAGGAGCGCTCGATCGCGGCGATCGCCTCGACGTCGGCCTCGGTCGCCGTGCGGCTCATGCCCGCTTGGACGAGGCCTGCGGCACCGCGTCGGGACGGCGCAGGTAGAGCGGCTCGAGCGGCACCTGCACCGCGCGCCCGGAGACCACGAGGTCCGCCAGCGCGGCAGCACGGGGATCGCTCGCCTCGCCCGCCGCGCGCAGGACGCCGTCGTAGAGGTGCGCGCCCCGTCCGTACGCCGGGAGGCTCGGGTGCTGGGCGGCGAGGTCGGCGGGCTTGAGCACGTGCGGCCCGTCGAGGCGTACGTGGTCCGCTCCGTAGCGGGCCCAGTAGACCTCCTTGCGGCGGGCGTCGGTCGCGACGAGGAACTCACCCTCCACCTGGACGTCGGCGGCCACGATGTCGAGCGAGCACACGCCGTGGGTCGTCAGGCCGAGCGTCGAGCCGAGGGTCAGGGCGGTGACGACGCCGACGCGCAACCCGGTGAACGGACCCGGTCCCACGCCGACCGCGACATCGGTCAGGTCGGCCATCGTGGCGCCGGCCTGCGCCATCGCGTCGCGGATGGCCGGGGCGAGCAGCTCGCCGTGCGCCATCGCGCCCTCGCCGTACGCCTCGGCGACCACCCGCTCGCCGTCGTGGACGGCAACGGTGATCGCGGGTGTGGCGGTGTCGAAGGCGAGGAGGAGCACAGGAGCAGCCTACGAGCCGAGCAAGGTGGAGCGGAGCGGGACTCCGACCCACCGGGGGCCGTGCGGCTTGATCGTGACGACCCGGGGATCCACCTCGTCCGGCACGTCCCCGTCGTGCGGCGTGCCGAGCGGGTCGATCGGCCGCGGACCACGGACCTCGATCCTGACGTGCAGCCAGCTGTCGGCGAGCTGCTCGGCCATCCCGTCGCCCCACTCCACGACGGTGACCGCCGAGTCGGTCGTGGAGTCCAGGTCGAGGTCGTCGATCTCGCTCAGGTCACCCAGCCGGTACGCGTCCACGTGCACGAGCGGCGGGCCGTCGACGAGCGAGGGGTGGGTGCGCGCCAGGACGAACGTCGGCGACGTGATGGGTCCGCGGACGCCGAGCGCCTCGCCCAGGCCCTGCGTGAACGTCGTCTTGCCCGCCCCGAGGTCACCGGACAGCACCAGCAGGTCGCCGGCGCGCAGCAGCGGGGCGAGCCGCTTCGCGAGCGACTGCATCTCCTCTGCGGTGGGCACCTCCCGTGCCAGCCACAGCGTCTTGCCGAACTCGATGAACGGCTCGTCCCGGCCGATCGGCTCGTAGCGGCGGTGCGTCCAGAACTGCACGGTCTCCGGCAGCTCCTCGCGCACGTTGAGCCAGATGCCGTCCTTGCCCCGCTCCTCGGCGGTGTCCTCCGCGACGCCCAGCATCGCCGACGCGACGCCGCGCGCCTGGATGTCCGGGTCCACGCACACCCGTCGCAGGCCCAGCTGCCCCGGGCGGGACTCGTCGAACAGCATCGCGCCCATCGGCAGGCCACGGCGCTCGACGAGCAGGCCGCCCGCGGTCGCCAGCGTCCTCGCGACCGACTCGACCGTCTCGTCGAGCGCCGTGGACGGCGGGTCGAGCACGGGGCGGGCGCCGAACGAGCGGTGGATGATGTCGACGATGACCGCGGCGTGCTCCGGGCCCGCGTCGATCACGTTGAGGGCGTTGGATCCGGTCATGACTCGATGTCCTCCAGGACGTCCTCGATGGCCTTCGTGACGGTCTCGTGGGCCTCGAACGGGACCATGTGGCCGACGTCCTCCAGCACCACGAGCTTGGCGTCGGGGATCCGGTCGGCCAGGACGCGGGCGTGCTTGATCGGGGTCAGCAGGTCCGCGGTACCGCCGATGACGGTCGTCCGGGCCCGGCCGAGGTCGCGCAGGCCGGCGGTCAGGTCGAGGCTGACGAAGTTGGGGTAGAAGTCCATGAGCACGCGGGTCGGCGCACGCAGGATCATCTCGTTGGCCATGTCGGCGTGGCGCTCCTGGGCGTTCGGGCCGAGGCCCCAGCGCTTGATGATCGAGTAGCTGTTGAAGCGCCGGCCCCAGTTCAGCATCGGCGTCCCGGCACGCAGCAGCGGGACGAGGTAGCGAAGCGCCGGGCTGCTGCGCATGAGCTTGCCCGAGCTGGTCGAGACCAGCACGACTCCCTGGACCCGGTCGCCGAAGAGGTCCGGCCGCGTGCGGGCGAGCTCCATGATGGTCATGCCGCCCATCGAGTGCCCGACCAGGACGACGGGACCCTGCGGGACGACCTGGTCGAGCACGGTCTCGAGGTCGTCAGCGAGGTCGGCGAGGGACGAGTTGCCGGCGTACGAGCGGCCGGACCGGCCGTGGGAGCGCAGGTCGACGAACACGGTGCGGACACGTCCTCGCAGAGCGAGCCGCTGGTAGTGCCAGACGTCGCTGTCCTCGACCCACCCGTGCAGGAACACGATCGTGGGGGTCGCGCGGTCGGCCTCGTCGACCTCGACGTGGAGCGCGACGCCGTCGGGCGCGAGCACGGACAGGGGCGTGCTGCGCACGGAGCCGAACTCGACGTCCTCGCCGCGGCGCCTCCGCCGGCTCGTGCGGTGCCGGTCGTTGAGCACCGTGGCGACCGCCCCGGCGGCCACGAACGCCCCCGCAGTCGTCGCGAGCTTCACGGTTCTTCTCATGCGCCACCCTTGTAGGTCCGGACGATGCGGTCACCCAGACGGGTGACCACCTCGTAGGCAATGGTGCCCGACGCCACCGCCCAGTCCTCCGCGGTGGGCTCCCCGTCGTGGCCGGGGCCGAACAGCACGACCTCGTCGCCGCGCCGCGCGGACCGCTCCCCGAGGTCGACGACGAACTGGTCCATGCACACCCGGCCGACCAGGGGCACGCGGGCGCCGGCGGTGAGCACCTGCGCCCGGTTGGACGCCGAGACCGGGATGCCCTCGCCGTACCCGAACGGGACGAGGCCGACCGTGGTGTCGTGCTCGGCGGTCCAGGTCTGTCCGTACGAGACCTTCGCCCCGGCGGGGAGGCGCTTGACCTGGACGAGGCGCCCGCGCAGCGTCAGCACCGGGGTGAGCCGGGTCGGGTACGTCATGCCCGGGTCGGGCCGGATGCCGTAGGCCGCGATGCCGACGCGGACGAGGTCGAAGTGCGCCGAGGGGCGGGTCAGCGTCGCGGGCGAGTTGCTGAGGTGGCGCACCCGCGGCTGGATGCCCGCCGCGAGGAGCTCGTCGACGGCCGCGACGAACACCGCCTCCTGCGCGTCGTTGGCCGGGTGGTCGGGCTGGTCGGCGCACGCGAAGTGCGACCAGACGCCGGTGACCTCGAGCCGGCCGCCGGACTGGGCCTGCGCGGCGGCCGCGACCAGCGCGGTCCACTCCTGCCCCAGCGCCCCGTTGCGCGAGAGCCCCGTGTCGACCTTGAGCTGCACCCGCGGCCGGCGGGGGGCGGCGGACAGGATCTCGGCCAGCTGCTCCACCGAGGACGCCGTGACCTCGACGTCCGCCTCCACGGCGGCCGCGTAGTCGGCGCCCGGCGCGGCGAGCCAGCACAGCAGGTCGCCGGTGTCCCCCGCGGCCCGCAGGGTCAGCGCCTCCCGGAGGGTCGCGACGCCGAGCCAGTCGGTGCCGGCGGCGCGGGCCGCGCGGGCCATCTCGACCATGCCGTGGCCGTACGCGTTGGCCTTGACGACCGTCATCTGGGCCGCCGACGGGGCGCAGGCGGAGAGGGCGGCCAGGTTGGCGCCGAACGCGTCGAGGTCGATGACCGCCTCGGCCTGGGGATCGGTCATGTCAGCTCCTCCAGTCGCGGACGACGTCGAGCACGCCGTCGTGGAACGCCGCGACGGTGCCGGGGAGGGCCGCGGCGACCGCGGACGCGGTGACCGGGCCGCCGAGGTTCGCGCGGACGCTCGCGGCGCCGTGCAGGAACGCCGCCAGGGAACCGGCGTCGTGCGGGTCGGCGCCGGCGGCCATCAGCGATCCGGCCAGGCCGGAGAGCACGTCACCGGAGCCGGCGGTGCCGAGCCACGGCGAGCCGGTCAGGTTGACCCGCGTCGCTCGTCCCGGCGTGACGACGAGGGTGCGGGCGCCCTTGAGCAGCACCGTCGCGCCCCACCGCTGGGCGGCGCGCGTCGCGTGCGCGAGCGGCTCGGCCTCGACGGCGTCGCGGTCGGTGCCGAGCATCTGGGCGAGCTCTCCCGCGTGCGGGGTGAGCAGGGCCGGGACGTCGAAGGACTCCGGCAGGTGCTGCAACCCGGACGCGTCGACCAGCACGGGCACACCGTCCTCGAGCGCGGTCGCGAGCTGGTCACCGGCGTCGTCTCCCCCGCCGGGACCGACCACCCAGGCCTGTACGCGGCCACGTCCCACCACGACCTCGGGGGCCCGGTCGACCACGCGCCTGCCGAGCTCGGCCGTCCCGAGGAACCGCACCATGCCGGCCATCCCGGCCTGGGCGCCCGCGACGCAGAGGTGCGCTGCGCCCGCGTACTGCTCGGAGCCGGCGGCGACGCCGACGACGCCGCGGGCGTACTTGTGGCTCGTCGGGCTGCGCAGCCAGTCGAAGGTGTCCTCGAGCAGATGGCCGTCGGACGGCTCGATCGCCTCGACCGACGGCGGCGGCAGGTACGGCCCGAGCCCGATGTCGACGAGCTCGGGGATCGAGGTGCCGTTCCACCCGGCAGCGCCACTCGCGGGAGCGACCAGCAGAGCGTTCTTGTACGTGCCGAACGTGATCGTCGCGTCGGCCCGCACGTGCGCGCCGGGCACCGTGGCACCGTCGACGTCCACGCCGGACGGCACGTCGACCGCGATCGTGTGGGGGCGGGACCGCGCGATCCACTCGGCCCAGCCGGCCGCCCGACCGGTGAGCCCGGGCCGCGCGCCGATCCCGAAGACCGCGTCGAGGCAGTGCGACTGGTCGGACGGCTCGTCGACCACGCGCGCCCCTGCTGCCAGCGCGGCCGCCAGACCGTCGTCGTGGACGGTGGCGGGGTCGAGCAGGCACAGGTCCACGCGGACGCCGCGGCCGAGCAGGTGCACCGCGGCGTACAGCGCGTCGCCACCGTTGTTGCCCGGTCCGACGAGGACGAGCACGACCTCACCCGCCGCCACGTGCCCGAGCGCGTCGGCCAGGCCCTGCGAGGCGCGTCGCATGAGCTCGCCGTCGGGCAGGGTCGCCGCGAGGGCCGCCTCGGCGGCGCGGACGTCCCCGACCCGGTGCGACCTCAGCATTCGGCCACCACGAAGGCAGTCGCGACGGTGGTGTCGTGGGAGATCGACAGGTGCGCGGTCGTGACGCCGAGCTCGCCCGCGCGGTCCTTCGCGGCTCCCTGCAGCCGAAGCTGCGGCGCACCGTGGGCGTCGTTGACGACCTCGATGTCCTGCCACGACATGCCGGCCGGCGCGCGCAGCGCCTTGACGAACGCCTCCTTGGCCGCGAACCGGCCCGCCAGCGACTCCAGTGGCAGGTCGATCTCGGACGCCGTGAACAGCCGGTTGCGCAGCGTCGGGGTGCGCTCCAGCGACGCCGCGAACCGGCCGATGTCGACCACGTCCACGCCGATGCCCAGGATGCTCATCCCGGGATCACTCGACGGTGACGGACTTGGCCAGATTGCGCGGCTGGTCGACGTCGTGGCCCAGCTGGCTGGCGAACTCGGCGGCGAAGATCTGCAGCGGCACCGTGGACACGAGCGGCTGCAGCAGCGTCGGCACCTTCGGCAGCCGGATCAGGTGGTCGGCGTACGGCACGACGTCCTCGTCACCGTCCTCGGCCAGCACGATCGTGCGGGCGCCGCGGGCGCGGATCTCCTGGATGTTGCTGACCGTCTTCTCCTGCAGCTGGTCGCGGCCCTTGGGCGGCACGATCACGAACACCGGCAGGCCCTGCTCGATCACCGCGATCGGACCGTGCTTGAGCTCGCCCGCGGCGAAGCCCTCGGCGTGGATGTACGCGAGCTCCTTGAGCTTGAGGGCACCCTCCAGGGCGACCGGGTAGCCGACGTGGCGGCCCAGGAAGAGGATCGAGCGCGATCCCGCGAGCTCGGTCGCGAGCTTGCGCATCTGGTCGCCCTCGTCGAGCATCCGCTGGATGCCGTCGGGGATCCGCCCGATCTCGGCGAGGATCCCGTCGATCTCGTCGCCGTACTTCATGCCCTTGACCTGGGCGATGTAGAGCGCGAGGAGGTAGCACGCGACGACCTGGGCGAGGAAGCCCTTGGTGGACGCGACCGCGACCTCGGGGCCCGCGTGCGTGTAGATGACCGCGTCGGACTCGCGCGGGATCGTCGAGCCGTTGGTGTTGCAGATCGACAGCACCCGCGCGCGCTGCTGGCGGGCGTACCGGATCGCCATGAGGGTGTCCATGGTCTCGCCGGACTGGCTGATCGTGACGACCAGCGTGCTCTTGTTGAGGATCGGGTCGCGGTAGCGGAACTCCGAGGCGAGCTCGACCTCGCAGGGCGTGCGCGTCCAGTGCTCGATCGCGTACTTGGCGACCATCGCGGCGTAGAAGGACGTGCCGCACGCGATGACGATGATCTTGTCGACCTCACGCAGCTCGGTGTCGCTGATGCGCATCTCGTCGAGCTGCAGCAGGCCGCCGGGACTGTGCCGCCCCCGCAGGGTGTCGGCCACGGCGGAGGGCTGCTCGTCGATCTCCTTGAGCATGAACCACTCGAAGCCGCCCTTCTCGGCCGCCGACACGTCCCAGTCGACGTGGTACTCCTTGGTCTCGGCCGGCCGGCCGTCGAAGTCGGTCACGACGATGTCGTCGGGCGTGATCGTGACGACCTGGTCCTGGCCCAGCTCGACGGCGTTGCGGGTGTACTCGATGAACGCGGCGACGTCGGAGCCGAGGAAGTTCTCCCCCTCACCCCGACCGACCACGAGCGGTGAGTTGCGGCGGGCGCCGACCACCACGTCGGGCTGGTCGGCGTCACAGATCACCAGGGTGAACGCACCCTCGAGGCGGCGGCAGACCGCGCGCACCGCGTCGGACAGGTCCGCAGTGCGCTCGAGCTCGTCGTGCAGCAGGTGGGCGACGACCTCGGTGTCGGTCTCGGAGAGCATCTCGTGGCCGCGTGCCTCCAGCTCGTTGCGCAGGGACGCGAAGTTCTCGATGATGCCGTTGTGGACGACCGCGACCCGCCCGGTGGCGTCGAGGTGCGGGTGGGCGTTGACGTCGTTGGGCGCGCCGTGGGTGGCCCACCGGGTGTGCCCGATGCCCGTGTGCGCGACCGGCAGCGGGTGCGCCGCGAGCTCGGCGTCGAGGTTGACGAGCTTGCCCGCCTTCTTGGCCGAGAGGATCTCTCCCTCGTGCACGAGGGCGACACCTCCCGAGTCATATCCCCGGTACTCCAGGCGTCGCAGGCCCCCCATGACCACGTCAAGAGCGGACCGCTGACCGACGTACCCGACAATTCCACACATGTGTCCAGAGTAGCGAGTGCGGCCCACCGGGGACCGAGTGCAGCGCCGAAACCGGCCACGGGCCAGAATGGCCGCATGACGCGCGACCAGTCACCGTACGTGGAGCTCGAGCGGGCCGCGTGGGCCGCGCTCGCCGGTGACGCGCCCCAGCCGCTCAAGCCCGATGAGATCGAGCGGGTGCGTGGCCTCGGTGACGAGCTCGACCTCGAGGAGGTCCGACAGGTCTACCTGCCAATGACCCAGCTCATCAGCATGCGCGTCCGCCTCGCGGGGGCCCTGTACGAGGCGACCGAGGAGTTCCTGCACGCCCCGCAGTCCCGGCGCACCCCGTTCGTGATCGGCATCGCCGGCTCGGTCGCGGTCGGCAAGTCCACGACCGCCCGCCTGCTGCGCGAGCTGCTGGCCCAGTCCCCCGACCACCCGGTCGTGGAGCTGGTGACCACCGACGGCTTCCTGTTCCCCAACGCCGAGCTCGAGCGCCGCGGGCTGCTCGACCGCAAGGGCTTCCCCGAGTCGTACGACCGCAAGGCCCTGCTGCGCTTCGTCATGGAGGTCAAGTCCGGCGTGGAGGTGGTGACCGCCCCGGTCTACTCGCACCTGACGTACGACCGCACCGACGAGGTCGTGACCGTCAAGGCACCCGACATCGTGATCGTCGAGGGTCTCAACGTCCTCGCGCCCGCGCGTCCGCGCGGCGACGGGTCGCCGGGGCTCGCGGTGAGCGACTTCTTCGACTTCTCGATCTACGTCGACGCCTCCGGCAAGGACCTGCGCCAGTGGTACATCGACCGGTTCCTCACGCTGCGCAAGACCGCGTTCGCCGATCCCGCGTCGTACTTCCACCGCTACAGCTCCTTCACCGACGAGCAGGCGATCCAGCGGGCGAGCGAGCTGTGGGACACGATCAACTACCCCAACCTCAAGGAGAACATCGCCACGACGCGTGGCCGGGCCTCCTTGGTGCTGCGCAAGGGACCGGACCACGCCGTCGACTGGGTCCGGCTCCGCAAGATCTGAGCACCCCCGCCGGCCGTCACATCGCCCGCACGTACTCCCCGGCCCAGGCGGTCTGCCGGAACCCGAGCCGCTCGTTCACGGCGATCATGTGGGTGTTGCTGGCGGCGTTCCACGTCGTGATGCGCCGGCGCCCCGCGAGCAGGTCCGCCGCGGCATGCATCGTGTGGACCTTGAGCGCCAGACCCAGCCCGTGACCTCGGTGAGCCGGACGGACGAGCGTGTCCCACTGATAGACCTCGAAGCCCTCCCCCGGAAAGGCCAGCTGGGTGTGGCCGGCCAGCTCACCGCCGGCGGAGCGGGCGACCGTCACCTGCATCACGCGACCGACCCGGGCCAGATCGGCCTCGTCCTTGCGGACCCGTGCGGCGTCCCAGTGCTCGTTCTCCAGACCGGTCTCCCCGCTGGGCGCCTCGGCATTGAGGATGCGACGCAGGTCCGCGTACTCGTCGAGCCACTCGTCCGGGCACGGGCCGCGCCACGTCTCGAGGGTGTAGGCCGGGTCGAGCTCCACCGGCGGCACCTCGGCCGGCAGCGTCAGCTCCCGCACCGCGTCCATCATGTCGAGCGAGAACCCGCGTGCCTCCGCGAAGGCACGCCCCGCATCCGTCTCCCGGTCGACCGCCCACACCGCCTCACCGAAGGCGATCGTGCGACCGCCTCGTCGACCGATGTCGACGAGGGCGTCGAGCACCGCCGAGCCATGGCCGCGGCGACGCTGCTCAGGGGGCACGAACACCTCCACGAAGGCGACCGCGGTGTTGTCCTGCAACGCCATCACGATCGTGCCGCCCGCGACGGCGACCCCATCGACGTCGCGAGCGACGACGGCCACCTTGGTGCTGTAGTCGTCATCGATGAGGTTGACGCGCTTCTCGATCGCGAGGTACGGACCGTCGAAGGCCCGCGTGTGCGCGCGTGCGTAGAGGTCGTAGAGCTGCGTGAACGCGTCGTCGTCGGCCACGTCGACGTGCTGGACCTCGAGCATCCCCCGACCCTACGACACGTCGGGCGGCGCGGACGCCGCTCGCTCCTGACCGGCGTCCGGAGCCGACAGGTCCAGGAGCGGGAGGTGCTCGGCCCGGACGATGCCGGCGGACACGGCGTACTCCACCAGGCGGGACCGGCGCGAGGTGGCGAGCTGTCCTGCCCCGCCGTGCAGTCCCTTCACGCCGTTCCTAGCGAACTTCTCGCAGACGTTGTCGAGCTTGCGGTTGAAGGTCGTGATCGGCACCCCGAGACGTTCGGCCGCGGCCGCGTTGGTGGGAACCTCACCCGGCCCGGCTCCCCTGCGACGGAGGACCGGCTCGGCCAGTGCCAGCACCAGCCGCAGCTGGGAGGGGGTCAGTTCGACAGCACCCAGCGTCGCGTCACCGGACTCCTCGGGCGTCGAGGGAGTCCCGGAGTACACCGGCTCGTCGCAGACGATGGTGATCTCGTAGACCGTGTCGCCTGCGGTGAACACGATCGCCTGGCTCGCCATGACCACCGGGAGCCGCGACCCCGGACCGATCCAGGACTGCAGCGTCCCCGCGTCACCACTGACCGTGACGGACAGCCGCGTCCCGACGTTGACGATCCACCAGAAGCCGGCGTCGTGGCGCAGCTCCACGACCCGCCGGTGGAGGTAGGGATTGTCCTCGTCGACCACCAGGTCGCCCTCACGACCGATCGTGAAGACCTCGTCGGGCCCGACGACGAGCTCCTCGCCACAGAACTCGACGGTCAGCGTGCTCACAGGGCCACCTCCGGCTCGACGTGCATCACGCCCATGGTGCCGTGTCGTCCACCCGTCGCGCTCGTCCAGGTGGTCAGCGCACCATCGCCCGGACGGTCCGGTGAGCATCTGCCGTGCTGGACGTCCCGGCGTAGTCGACGTGGAAGGTGCGGTGGCCCCTCGGCACCACGCCGGTCAGCGTCACGATGCCGACTCCCCGCTTCAGGGTCACGGTGCGGCTGACGTCCTTCCGCGAGATCGTGACCTTCCCGCTGGGGTGGTGGCCGGTGGCGCTGCGCGTCACCTCGACCCGGAACGTGATCTTGCCGGCGGTGGTGCTGCGCCGGGTCGACACGGCCAGCTCGGCATTCGACTTGAGCGCGGTGGTCAGCCCGTTGACCGTCGCGCCCTCGCCCAGCGAGAACACCCGGGCGCCGGTGCTGCCGGGGGCGGTGTACCACTGGTCCGCCCAGGTCCCGGACGGGTCCTCGACCCTCAGCCGCACCGCGCTGGGCGCGTCCACTGGGAGGTCGTACCGCCCTGACGACCGGGTGCTGGCGGCGCCTGCGTCACGGTCCTGGTTCACCACAGCCCTGACGACGATCCCGCGCAGCGGCTCGCCGCTCGCGGTGGTCACGGTGCCCCGGACGTGCGCGCGCAGGTGATCGAGCTGCTGGGCCCCTGCTGTGGTGGTGGCGCCCTCGCGCACGGTCAGCGGTGTCGCCTGATCGACGGTGAGGGCCTCGTCATGGCACTCGTCGCGGAACGTCGTGGACGTGTCGTGGTAGCAGACGGTGTACGTGCCCGCCGGGAGTCCCCGGAAGCGGTAGGTCCCGGTCGCGTCGACCGCCCGGTCGGGGTCGTACCTGCTCATCTGGAGGTTCTCGATCAGGCTGCTGTCGGGCCCGTCGACGATGTTCGCCCGGATCGACGTGGGTGACGCGCCGTCGGCCCGGCTGACACGACCTACGAGGGTCGCGGCCGGCTTCAGCGTCACGTTGCGGGTGACCGTGCGTGACGTGTTCCCCATGAACTGTCGATAGGCCGACACGGCGCGCTTCTTCGGGTCCTGCACGACGACGTGGTCGTACCACCACGTCGTGTGGCTGCCCGCCGGACGGGTGAGCGAGTACCGCCCTGCACTGTTGGTCGTGACCGTCTTGTACTTCCCGAACACATCGCCGCTGTCGCCGTCGCGAAGCACCAGGGTCACCCTGGCCCCGGCCAACGGCACGCCGGCGATGGTGACCGTGCCCTTCACGGTGCCGGCCGGGACGGTGCGCGCGTCCGCCGGTGCCACGAGCAGGCCCGCGCCCAGGACCGCTGCGGCCACGAGCCCCACGAGCAGGCGGACGGTGCGGCGGTGCTGGGTCATGATGTTCCTCCGAGATCTGGTGCCGACGTGCCTCACGCTCGACGCTAGGCGGCGTCCGTCCCGGCGTCGATGGGGAGAGGTTCCCTCCGCCTCGCGGCCTGACGAGCCTTCAGGACCGGGGGCCGTCGGTTAGGGTGGATCGCACCCCGGCGCCCAGCGCGCCAGCCAGCTCGCTCGCTCCCAGGAGACGGACCCGTGCCAGCACGTTCCCTCCCACCCCCTGAGCTGGACGGCTTCACCTTCGTCCGGCTCATCGGCCACGGCGGCTTCGCCGACGTGTACCTGTACCGCCAGGCCGTCCCGGCGCGTGATGTCGCGGTCAAGGTGATGCACCCGTTCGCCGGCGCGGACACCGAGTTCTTCCATGCCGAGGCGAACGTCATGGCCCAGCTGTCCGGGCACCCGTCGATCGTCCCGATCTTCCAGGCCGACGTCGCCGCGGACGGACGGCCGTACATCGTGATGGAGTACTGCCCCGCCCCCAGTCTCGGGGAGCGCTACCGGACCGAGCAGATCCCGCTGCCGGACGTCCTCGAGATCGGCATCAAGGTCTCGGCCGCGGTCGAGACCGCCCACCGGGCCGGCATCCTGCACCGTGACATCAAGCCCCACAACATCCTGACCAACGCCTACGGAGCGCCGTTGTTGACGGACTTCGGGATCGCTGCGGCCACCGACGACCCCGAGACCGTGGAGACGACACTGTCGGTCCCGTGGGCGCCGCCCGAGGCCTTCCGCGGCGCGACCGTCAGGGACGTGCGCAGTGATGTGTACTCACTGGGGGCCACGGTCTACAGCCTGCTCGCCGGCCGGTCGCCCTACCAGCGCGACGACCGGACGAACGACCCCATCGCGATGGGCATCCGCATCTCGACGGAACCGCTGCGTCCCACCGGGCGCGCCGACGTCCCCGCGACCCTCGAGCACGTGCTGGCCCGCGCGATGGCCAAGGCCGTCGACGACCGGTACCCCTCGGCCTTCGACTTCGCCCGGGCCCTGCAGCAGGTCCAGGTCGACCTCGGCCTGCCGCCGACCAGGATCGAGGTGCTCGACTCCTCCCCCGGTGCACGGCGCCCGGTCCAGGTCTCGGACGACCTGGCAACGGTCCGCGCGTTCACCGTGACCGTCCCCGAGGGCGTGCCCGACGTCGGCACACGCCTCAACCCCCGCACCTCACCGACCGCCGCCGGATCGACGCGCCGACGAGCAGGCCGACCGCGAGCCTGGTCGCCGCTGTCCGCGCGCGGCGTCGCGGCCGTGCTCGCGGTGGCCCTCGTCACGGGCGTCCTGGCCTTCCTGCGCCTCGGTGGCGACTCGTCGCCTGAGAGTGGCCCGCTGCCCGGGGTTGTCAACGCGACGTACGACAACCCGGGCTGCACCGAGCAGTACATCCTCCAGCTCACGCGGGGCAATCCGAGCGGCTTCGCGGAGCGGATCAACGAAGCAGCCGAGCTGGTGCCGGACGTGAAGTACCTCCGAGGTTCTGACACCTGTCCGACGTACGACCCGGTCAACCGCGACGGCCGGCCCTACTACCTCGCGTGGACGGGGCCCTACCGCACGTTGAAGGACGTCTGCGCCGCCCGGCGCGAGGCCGGCATGGGTGAGGCGATCCCGCACCTGCTCGACGAGGAGCAGCGGGGGCGGAGCTTCTGCCTGTGCCTGGAGTCGGCCGACGACCTCCCAGCCCTCGACAGCTCGGTCGACGCCTCGTTCGACGAGCAGCTCCTGGTCAACGAGCTGCAGCAGATCCTGCTGATCCGGGGCTACCTGCCCGAGCCCCGCACCGACGAGGGCATCGGCATCATCACGCAACGGTTCGACGCAGCGACGACGGCAGCGCTCGAGGCGTACCAGAGGGACCGGGGCCTCGATCCGGACGGCCGGACGGGACCGGCCACCTGGCGCGCCCTCCAGGCCGAGAAGCACGACGACGGACGCGCGGTCTGCCCCGACTGAGGGCGCCCGCCACCTGCGGAGACCGCTCGACAGGCGGTCAGAGCGACAGGGTCTGGCGGACCACACCGGCGAGGTGCTCGGCGACCTCGGTGGCCTGCTCGGACGTCTGCGCCTCCACCATCACGCGCACCAGGGGCTCGGTGCCGGACTGGCGCAGCAGCACCCGGCCACCGTCACCGAGCCGGGAGGTCGCGATCGCGACCGCCCCCAGCAGCGTCGGGTCGGAGTCGGCGCGGGACTTGTCCACCCCGGGGACGTTGATCAGCACCTGCGGCAGCCGGGTCATGACCGACGCGAGCGTCGACAGCGGGGTTCGGTCCTCGACCATGCGGGCCGCGAGGTGCACCGCGGTCAGCACCCCGTCACCAGTGGTGGCGTAGTCGCCCATGATGACGTGCCCGGACTGCTCGCCGCCCATGTTGAAGCCGCCCGAGCGCATCGCCTCGAGCACGTAGCGGTCGCCCACCGCGGTCTGGATGACGGTGATGCCGGCGTTCTCGAGCGCCTGGACGAAGCCGAGGTTGCTCATCACCGTGGCCACGACCGTGTCGTCGGTCAGGCGTCCGGCGTCGCGTGCCGCGAGGGCCAGGATCGCGAGGATGTGGTCACCGTCGACCACCTCGCCGGTCTCGTCGACGGCGAGGCAGCGGTCGGCGTCGCCGTCGAAGGCGAACCCGGCGTCCGCACCGTGGTCGACGACGGCCTTCTGGAGGTCGTCGAGGTGCGTCGAGCCGCAGTTCTCGTTGATGTTGAGGCCGTCGGGATCCGCGTGGATCGTGATGACCCGCGCGCCGAGCTCCTGGAACACCGCGGGTCCCACCTCGTACGCCGCGCCGTTGGCGCAGTCGAGCACGACCGTGAGGCCGTCGAGCGGGCGCGGGCAGGTGGCGACGAGGTGCTTGACGTACGCCGCGACCCCCGCATGGCTGTCGCCGATGCGGCCGACACCGGCGCCGGTCGGCCGGTCCCACGGCTCCTCGAGCCGGTCCTCGATGAGGACCTCGAGCTGGTCGTCGAGCTTGAGGCCCCCGCGGGCGAGGAACTTGATGCCGTTGTCGGGCATCGCGTTGTGGCTCGCGGAGATCATGACGCCCATGTCCGCCGCGAGGAATGACGTCAGGTACGCCGCTCCCGGGGTCGGCACGACGCCGAGGCGGTGCACGTCCACACCGGCAGAAGCAAGGCCCGCGACCACCGCGGCCTCCAGGAACTCTCCTGAGGCGCGGGGATCGCGGGCCACGACTGCTGTGGGGCGCTGGTCGGCGAAAGCACCGACCTCGCCCAGGACGTGGGCCGCCGCGACCGCGAGGTCGACTGCGAGCTCGGCCGTCAGATCACGATTCGCGACACCGCGAACGCCATCCGTGCCAAAGATCCGGCCCACGAACACTCAGCGCTTGCTGTACTGCGGAGCCTTACGAGCCTTCTTGAGGCCAGCCTTCTTGCGCTCCTTGATGCGCGAGTCGCGCGTCAGGAGTCCGGCCTTCTTGAGCACCGGGCGGTTGGCCTCTTCGTCGATCTGGTTCAGCGAGCGGGCCACGCCGAGACGCAGGGCGCCGGCCTGACCGGTCATGCCGCCACCCGTGACACGGGCGATGACGTCGAAGCGGTCCTGCAGACCGGTCTCGGCGAACGCCTCCTTGGCAATCTGCTGGTGCAGCTTGTTGGGGAGGTACTCCTCGAGCGGCTTGCCGTTGACGGTCCAGACGCCGGTGCCCGGCACGATGCGGACGCGGGCGATGGCCTCCTTGCGGCGACCCGTTGCAGCACCCGGAGCGATCGTCGCGGGCTTGCTGGAGGTCTCGGAGGAGCCAGCCGTCTCCGAGGTGTAAGCAACACCCTCGGAGTTGGTCTGGAACTCGGTGGTCTCTTCGGTGGTGGTCTCAGCCACGATGCGCCTGCTTCTCTTCTTTACTGGGAGATCTGCGTGATCTCGAACGGCTGGGGCTTCTGGGCGGTGTGCGGGTGCTCGGGGCCGGAGTAGACCTTGAGCTTCGTGATCAGCTGATCACCCAGACGGTTCTTGGGGAGCATGCCGCGCACCGACTTCTCGATCGCCTTGCGCGCATCCTTGTCGAGCAGGTCACCGTAGGCGATGGACTTGAGTCCACCCGGGTAGCCGCTGTGACGGTAGGCGAGCTTGTCGCGGCGCTTGTTGCCGGACAGGGCCACCTTCTCCGCGTTGACGATGATGACGAAGTCGCCACCATCGACGTGCGGAGCATACGTCGGCTTGTGCTTGCCGCGGAGCAGCGTCGCAGCCTGGACGGCGAGACGGCCCAGAACGATGTCCTCGGCGTCGATGACGTGCCACTGACGGGTGATGTCAGACGGCTTGGGGCTGAACGTGCGCACGGCGTGACCTTCTCGTTCTTCGATGTGGAGGTGATCTAGAAACAAACTCTATGGTGGAGGTCGCAGCCCATGGCGGATCCACTGGGTACGACGACACACTAGGTTAACCGGCGGGTGACGCTCGGGTCAAAACGAGTCCACCCGACGACCCCCTTGCCAGGTGAGGTTTACCTCACGTCTAAGTTGAGAGGCGGTCCGCGCCATCACAGCGGAACCGTTCCCCCCGTCACAGGAGACCCATCGTGACCGAGAACCAGACACTGACCGTCCGCGACAACCGGACCGGCGAAGAATTCGAGATCCCGATCACGGATGGCACCATCCGCGCCGGTGACCTCGGCAAGATCGGCAAGACCGAGGACGAGCCCGGTCTCGCCGTGTACGACCCGGGCTTCACCAACACTGCCTCCACCCGCAGCGCCGTGACGTTCATCGACGGCGAGAAGGGCATCCTGGAGTACCGGGGCTACCCCATCGAGCAGCTGGCCGAGAAGTCCACGTTCCTCGAGGTCGCCTACCTGCTGATCCACGGCGAGCTGCCCACGAAGGAGCAGCACGACCAGTGGGTCCACGAGATCACGTTCCACACGTTCGTCCACGAGAACGTCAAGTCGCTGATGCAGGGCTTCCGCTACGACGCGCACCCCATGGGCATGCTGCTGTCGAGCGTCGGCGCGCTGTCGACGTTCTACCCCGAGGCGCGCAACATCACCGACACCCAGGTGCGTCACGAGCAGGTCGTGCGGATGATCGCCAAGATGCCGACGCTCGGCGCCTGGTCCTTCCGCCACGCCCAGGGCAAGCCGTACGTCTACCCCGACAACGACCTGTCGTACACCGAGAACTTCCTCTCGATGCTGTTCAAGATGTCCGAGCCGAAGTACGACCCGGACCCGCGACTGGCCAAGGCGCTCGACGTCCTGCTGATCCTGCACGCCGACCACGAGCAGAACTGCTCGACCAACGCGGTCCGCTCGGTCGGCTCCAGCCAGGTCGACCCGTACTCGGCGGTCAGCGCCGGCATCGCGGCCCTCTACGGCCCGCTGCACGGTGGCGCCAACGAGGCCGTGCTGAAGATGCTCAAGCGCATCGGCAGCAAGGAGAACATCCCGGCGTTCATCGAGGGCGTGAAGAACGGTGACGAGAAGCTCATGGGCTTCGGTCACCGCGTCTACAAGAACTACGACCCCCGCGCCACGATCATCAAGAAGGCCTGCGACGACGTCTTCGAGGTCACCGGGGTCAACCCGCTGCTCGAGATCGCGCAGGAGCTCGAGAAGATCGCGCTGGAGGACGAGTACTTCGTCAAGCGCAAGCTGTACCCGAACGTCGACTTCTACTCGGGTCTGATCTACGAGGCGCTGCAGTTCCCGCCCGAGATGTTCACGGTGCTCTTCGCGATCGGCCGCACGCCGGGCTGGCTCGCGCAGTGGCTCGAGCTCGTTGACGACAAGGAGCAGAAGATCGCTCGCCCGAAGCAGATCTACACCGGCGACCGTCAGCTGGAGTTCATCCCCGCCGAGGAGCGCTGGGCCTGAACGACGCCCCGAGAGACCCCCACCGTCCGCGGTGGGGGTCTCTTGTCGTCCCGGGACGTCTCACTCGTCGCAGACGCCCTCGACCCGGCCCGAACCGCCCGGGAACTTCTTGTGGATGGTCACTCCCTTGCCCGCGCGCACCGGGCTGACTGTGCCGGTGATCTTGACCAGCACCTCGCCGTGGCCCTGCGGTCCCCGGTCCTCGCACGTGTCGTGCGAGAAGAGGTGGTAGACGGTGCCGGGTGCCGGCAGCCACGACGATCTTGCGCATGGATTCTCCCTGCAACGGCGGGCCTGGATCGCCTCACCGTCCGCTCGTCCGGAGCCGCCGTCACCCAGGGGCGATAGCGTGGGTGGCGTGCGGCTGCGACTCGATCTCTCCTACGACGGCACCGCCTTCCGCGGCTGGGCGACCCAGCCACGGCTGCGCACGGTCCAGGGTGAGGTGGAGTCCGCGCTGGCCACGATCCTGCGACGCGACACCGTCCCCCAGCTGACCTGCGCGGGCCGCACCGACGCGGGGGTCCACGCCCGGGGCCAGGTGGCCCACGTCGACCTCGACGACGTCGATCCGGTCGCGCTCGAGCGACGGCTCAGGCGCCTGCTCCCGGCCGACATTGCCCTGCGGGGGCTGTCGGTGGCACCGCCGGGGTTCGACGCCCGCTTCTCAGCGCTCCAACGGCGCTACGTCTACCGGTTGTGCGACGCCCCGGCCGGTCCGGACCCCCTCGCCCGCGGCAGCGTCGTGGGCTGGGCCCGGCCGCTGGACGCAGCGGCGATGGACGCGGCAGCCTCCCACCTGCTCGGCGAGCACGACTTCGCTGCCTTCTGCAAGCGGCGCGAGGGGGCCACCACGATCCGCACGCTGCTCGAGCTGCGCACCGACCGGAGGGGCGACCTCCTCGAGACGACCGTGCGGGCGGACGCGTTCTGCCACTCGATGGTGCGCTCGCTCATGGGGGCGCTGGTAGCCGTCGGCGAGGGCCGGTTCGCCCCCGAGTGGTCCAGCGAGATCCTCGCCGGGGCCGCTCGTGACGCCCGGGTGAAGGTCATGCCCGCCCACGGGCTCGTGCTCGAGGAGGTCGTCTACCCCGACGACGAGGGCCTGGCCGCCCGCGCCCTGGAGTCGCGGAGGCGACGCGACGAATGACGGTCCGCCTCGCTCCCATCACTCCCACGACCTTCCGAGCCCTCGCCGCGGGCGATGTCGCGTCGGCCGAGCAACAGATCGGGCTGCCCGTCCCCCAGGGGTTCGCCGAGGCGGTCGACATCTGGCGCTTCATGGTCAAGCTCGCGGACCAGCACCCGGACAACGCGGACTGGCTGATGCGGGCCGTGGTCGCGGACGACGTGATCGTCGGCAACGCAGGCTTCAAGGGCGCTCCCGTCGACGGCCGGGCCGAGCTCGGCTACCGGATCCTCCCCGAGCACCGCCGGCACGGCATCGCCCTCGCGGCCGTCATGCTGCTGCTCGACCACGCCCGCGGCACCCCTGGGCTCGAGCGGGTCATCGCCCGCATCGCTCCCGACAACCAAGCCTCCGTGGGCGTCGTCACCGCGGCAGGCTTTGTGCCCGACGGGGAGCACATCAGCCCGCGGTGGGGCCGTCAGCTGCAGCTCGTGCACGCGACACCGGGGCCCGACGCCTGACAGGATGGGGACATGGCGGTGACCTGGCGGGACGTCGTGGCGCACGGCATCACCCTGCCCGAG
The DNA here is from genome assembly GCF_003065605.1 of Aeromicrobium chenweiae. Classification (GTDB taxonomy): domain Bacteria; phylum Actinomycetota; class Actinomycetes; order Propionibacteriales; family Nocardioidaceae; genus Aeromicrobium; species Aeromicrobium chenweiae. Next base: position 3,046,677 of record NZ_CP026952.1, read on the forward strand.
GTCGCCGAGAGCACGTCGTACGGCACGCCGTCGCTCAAGGTGGCGGGCAAGCTGATGTGCCGCCTGCGCACCGACAGCGACGGCGCCCTCGCCCTGAAGTGCTCGATGGCCGACAAGGAGGCCCTCGTGGCCGGCACCGATCCCGCCTTCTTCACGACCCCGCACTACGACGGCCACGCCTACGTCCTGGCCGACCTCGAGGTCGTCGAGCGTGAGGAGCTTCTCGAGCTCGTCACCGACGCCTGGCGGATCGCCGCTCCCGCCTCGGTACGCAAGCGGCTCGAGCCATGACCGGATTCCTCGCCTCGGCCCTGGTCGCCTTCGCCCTGTCCACCTCACCCGTCGCCCCACCGCCCGTCGGCGGGGTCGCGGACTACCAGCTCGGCGGGGCGTACTCCCCCGCACCCGGCGTCGACATCGTGACCCGGGACCGCACCGCGGCACCGGCCAAGGGGCTGTACTCGATCTGCTACGTGAACTCCTTCCAGACCCAGCCCGGCCGGCTGACGTGGTGGAAGAAGAAGCACCCGCAGCTGCTCCTGCGCGACCGCAAGGGACGCCTCGTGCGCGATCCGGACTGGCGCGACGAGGTGCTGCTGGACATCCGCACATCCCGCAAGCGGGCCGCGATCGGCGCGATCAACCGGTCCTGGTTCGCCCAGTGCGGACGCAAGGGGTTCCAGGCCGTCGAGCCGGACAACCTCGACTCGTGGACCCGCTCGAAGGGACTGCTCAAGAAGTCGTATGCCGTCAACTTCGGCAAGCGGCTGGTTCGTGAGGCACACCGCAGCGGGGTCGCGATCGCGCAGAAGAACGCGCCCCAGCTGAGCCGCAAGCGCATCGGCTTCGACTTCGCGGTCGCCGAGGAGTGCGAGGTCTACCGTGAGTGCGGGGCCTACACCAAGGTCTACCGCACGCGCCTGATCGAGATCGAGTACACCGACAACGGTCGTCGGGCGTTCGCCCGCGCGTGCGCGGCCCGCTCCGGCAGGGCCTCCATCTCGCTGCGCGACCGCGACGTGGTCCCGCGGGGCGCCAAGGGGTACGTCTTCACCTCCTGCTGAGCCGCCCTGAGAGACTGGGACGGTGCCAGAGCACTACTTCGAGGGAACGCCCACCAGCGACGACCGTCGCCACGACGTCACGACCCACGTGTGGGGCCAGGACGTCACGTTCACGACCGCGTCCGGGGTCTTCTCCCAGGACGGGCTCGACAAGGCCACGGCCGTGCTGCTGCGTCACAGCACGCCTCCCGACGGCGGCACCATGCTCGACCTGGGCTGCGGCTGGGGGCCCATCGCCTGCTCACTGGCCCGCACGGCCGCCGAGGTGTGGGCGGTCGACGTCAACGCGCGCGCCCTGGAGCTGACCCGCCTCAACGCCGAGCGGCTCGGCGTCACGGTGCACGCTCGCCTGCCCGACGACGTCCCGCCGGACCTGACCTTCGACGAGATCTGGTCGAACCCACCGATCCGGATCGGCAAGCAGGCGCTGCACGAGCTCCTGCTGCGCTGGCTCCCCCGTCTGTCCCCCGGCGGGTCGGCACGGCTCGTGGTCGGCAAGAACCTCGGTGCCGACTCGCTGCAGCGCTGGCTCGGCGAGCACGGCTGGCCCACGGAGCGGGTGGACAGCGAGAAGGGCTTCCGGATCCTGCGAGTGACGCGCGGCTAGCGTGCCTTGATCGTGCGCACCGCCGAGTACGTCGACGTGATGTACGGGTTGCCGCGGAAGTAGACCTTGATCTTGTGGGTGCCCTTCTTCAGCGTCGGCAGCCGGATCGACTTCTTGCCGCCGCCGGAGCTGGAGAGCCGGACGATGCGGATGCGCTTCTTGCCGTCGTAGACCCGCAGCTCGCCGGTCGGGTGGGCGAACACGTCGGGCCGGTCGATGACCCGCACCTTGAGGGTGGCGCGCGAGGAGGTCTTGACCTTGGTCCGCAGCCTCGTCGACACCTTGGCCGACAGCTTCTTGACCGTGATCCCGCGACGGGGCGAGGAGGCCGGCGGGGTGGTCGTGTCACCGAGGTACGCCGCACGGAACGGCGTGCTGCCGGGCTTGAGCCGGCGCGCGGCGGCGGCCGGCACCGTGATGCTGGCCGTGCCGTTCGACCGGACCGTGGCGGTCCCGAACGTCGCACCGGCGTCCGACAGCAGCCGGATCGTGCCGCCGGTCGCCCCCGCCACCGTGGCGGTGACCGTGAACGCCTGGCCGTACCGGGGCTGTGCCGACGGCCCCCGCAGGGTGACCGCGGGACCTGCTGGGACGGGTGCCGACGCCGTCGAGGTGGTGGACAGCTTCGCGAAGGCGGACGTCGACGGCGCGACGGTCACCGTGACGGCCTTGCCGATGTCGGCGAGCGTCGGCCAGTAGACGCTGGCGGTCCCCTTGACCACCCCGGCCACCTTCCACGTGTACCGCGGGGCGGAGGGGGTCCGGACCCACGTGCCGACGGAGGTCCGCAGCGGCTCCCCCACGATCACGCGGCCGGAGATCACCGGCGCGGTCAGCGGCGCCTGGACCCGACTCAGGTCGAGGAGGCCGCGTCCGCACCACTGCCGCCCGGGCGCGGTGCAGTTGATGTCGTAGCGGTCCACGCCGACGGCCTTCTTGGCGTATGCGCTGGAGCGCGCGCGGAAGGGCGTCACCGACGCGTACAGCGCGTCCCTCATCTGGGTCGGCGTCGTGAGCCCGAGGCCGTGCAGCAGGGCCGCTGCGCCTGCGACCTGCGGTGAGGCCATGCTCGTGCCCTCGTTGGCGACGTAGCCGTTCTGGGCCGGGCCCCTGGTGCCGGAGTTGCCCAGCGACCAGATGATGTCTCCCTTGGCGCGCTCGCTGCCGCGGTAGGGATCCACCTGCGAGTCGCCGCCCGGTGCGGACAGGTCGACCGTCGAGCCCACGTTGGAGTAGACCGCGCTGAAGCCGTTGATGCTCGTCGCGCCCACCGAGACGAACTCCGAGCACGAAGCCGGGGTGACCCGGTTGGCGTTGCCGCCGTCGTTGCCGGCGGCCGCGACGTAGAGCGTGCCCCGCGCCTTGCCGAGCTTCGCGGCAGCGTTGAACACCTTGCACTCGGCCTCGCGCTGCGTCGCGGTGCCCGGCGAGCCGGCCAGCGACAGGTTGGCGACGGCCGCCGGGTTGGCGTTGTCGGCGAGTCCGGAGACGCGGATGCCGGCGGCCCACTTCATGGCGTCGACGATGTCGCTGTCCCAGCCACCGCACCGTCCGAGCGCCCGGATCGGCTGCACCTTGACGTTCGGCGCGACGGCTGCGATCCCGGCGCCGTTGTTGGTGGCGGCGGCGATCTGGCCGGCCACGAACGTGCCGTGCCACGAGCTGTTGCTCGACCCCGGGAAGTCGCACTGCCCCTCGGTGAACCAGTCCCCCGGGTCGCGCGGGTCGTTGTCGCGTCCTGGGGTGCCGTCGTTGTCCAGCGCCTTGGACGAGTACGTGTCGGCGCCGGGCACGCGCTGCGACGAGGGGAGGTCCGGGTGGTCGAGGATCCCCGTGTCGATCACGGCCACGACCGTCGTCGCCCGGCCCTGGGTCTTGCGCCAGAGCGAGGGCGCCTTGATGCTGTAGCCGCCGCCGGCCGGCACGCCGAGCTTCGAGTTCGTGGTGTAACCGCGGTTCCACAGGTTGTGCTGCGCCGTGAACAGCGTGTCGTTCGTGGTGACCGGCGGCTGGGTCTGCACCTGGCGCAGCCGGTTGGGGACGGCCCAGACGACGTCGCTGCGCTCGGAGATCTCGTTCGCGACGTCCTCGGCCACGTCGGCCGGGACCACCTCGTCGAAGTCCACCGTCGAGACGTTGGTCAGCAGCGGCTTGTCGGCCGCGACCTCCACCCCGTCGCCGACCGCGTCGTCCGTGGCCTCCAGCAGCGCATCGGACGGTGCGCCGGTCGTCGTCTCCACGATGATCCCCCGGGCGACGTCCGGGACCTTGGCCTTCACGGCCGGGCCGCCCTTGGGCGAGCCCACCGCGCGGTCCGGCACGTCCTCGGCGGATGCGCCGACCGCGAGGCCGGCGAAGGCCAGCGAGGTGGCGACGGCGACGGTCACGGTCCGGCGGAGGCTGAGCACAGCTGGTGATCCCACTCTGAGGGCACGAAGCACGCACGCTTCATGCGGAACCTCCAAAGTATCAGCCGGCGCCCACACGACCGGTCGTCCGACCTGTGGGTGCCCGCACGCGCAGGACGCCCGCCACCTTGCGGTGACGGGCGTCCTGGGTGCTGCGGATGAGCTACTTGGCGTCGTCCTCGGCCGGAGCCTCGGAGTCGGTCGAGGCCTCGACGGTCTCGGCCGCCTCGGGGGCGTCCTGGGCCGCCTCGACGACGTCGACGTCCGTGCCGAGGTCGTCGGACGGGGCGTCCTCCGACGGGGCAGCGGCAGCCTCGGGCTCGGCGGCCGGAGCCGTCGCGCCCTTCTTCGGCGTCTGGTTCTGTGCGCCGAACTGCTTCGCCTCGACGATCTCGATCACAGCCATGGGGGCGTTGTCGCCCTTGCGCGGCGCGATCTTCGTGATGCGGGTGTATCCGCCGGGACGGGTCGCCATGGCGGGCCCGATCTCGGTGAACAGCGTGTGCAGGATGCTCTTGTCACGGATGACCTTGACGACCTGGCGGCGGTTGGCCACCGTGTCGGTCTTGGCCTTGGTGATGAGCGACTCGGCGTACGGACGCAGACGGCGGGCCTTGGCCTCGGTCGTCGTGATCTTGCCGTGCTCGAACAGGTTCTGCGCGAGGTTGGCGAGGATCAGCCGCTGGTGAGCCGGGCTACCGCCGAGGCGGGGGCCCTTCGTGGGGGTGGGCATGATGATTACTCCAGTTTCGGTGTGATCGGCTTCGACGCGGACGAGAGCAGGAAGCCGTCTGGGCGCTTAGTACTGCTCGTCCTCGGCGAAGCTGGCGTCGTCGTCGTACGCCTCGATGGCAGCGGACGGGTCGAAACCGGCCGGGCTGTCCTTGAGCGAAAGACCCATCTCGCTGAGCTTGGCCTTGACCTCGTCGATCGACTTCGAACCGAAGTTGCGGATGTCGAGCAGGTCCTGCTCCGAGCGCGTGATGAGCTCGCCCACGGTGTGGACGCCCTCGCGCTTGAGGCAGTTGTAGGACCGGACCGTGAAGTTGAGGTCCTCGATCGGCAGGGCCAGGTCGGCAGCGAGCTGCTCGTCGACCGGGCTCGGACCGATGTCGATGCCCTCGGCCTCCACGTTCAGCTCACGCGCCAGGCCGAACAGCTCGACCAGGGTCGAGCCGGCCGACGCGATCGCGTCGCGCGGAAGGATCGACTTCTTGGTCTCGACGTCGATGACGAGCTTGTCGAAGTCGGTGCGCTGCTCGACGCGGGTCGCCTCGACCTTGTACGTCACCTTCAGGACCGGCGAGTAGATCGAGTCGACCGGCATGCGGCCGATCTCTTCGTCACCGGACTTGTTCTGGACGGCGGACACGTAGCCACGGCCACGCTCGACGACGAGCTCGATCTCGATCTTGCCCTTGGCGTTGAGCGTCGCGATGTGCAGATCGGGGTTGTGGACCTCGACACCAGCCGGGGGCTGGATGTCGGCGGCGGTCACGTTGCCCTCACCCTCCTTGCGGAGGTACATGACGACGGGCTCGTCGTTCTCCGAGGAGACCACGAGACCCTTCAGGTTGAGGATGATCTCGGTGACGTCCTCGGTCACGCCGGGGACGGTCGAGAACTCGTGCAGGACACCGTCGATCTTGATCGAGGTGACGGCTGCACCCGGGATCGACGACAGCAGCGTACGACGCAGCGAGTTGCCGAGGGTGTAGCCGAAGCCGGGCTCGAGGGGCTCGATGACGAACCGCGAACGGAACTCGTCGACGACCTCTTCGGACAGGGCGGGGCGCTGGGCGATCAGCATGTTCTTTCCTTTCCGAACCAACCTCTATATGAAGGTCCGGGTAGTGCTCTGTCTCCAGAGCGTGGGGGTGGGATCAGATCTTGGAGTAGAACTCCACGATCAGCTGTTCCTGGATCGGAACGGTGATCTGCTCACGGACGGGCTGGGCGTGGACGAGGATGCGACCGCGGTCGGGCGCAACGTCCAGCCATGCCGGCACGGTGTCCTTGTCGTGGGTCTCACGCGCGACGATGAACGGCGTGGTCTCCAGCGACTTGGGCTTGACGTCGATGATGTCGTGCTTGCTCACCTGGAACGACGGGATGTCGGTCTTGACGCCGTTCACGATGAAGTGACCGTGGTTGACGAGCTGACGGGCGTGACGACGCGTGCGGGCGAAGCCGGCACGGTAGACGACGTTGTCCAGACGCGACTCCAGGATCTGGAGCAGGTTGTCACCGGTCTTGCCGGGACGACGCGACGCGAGCTCGTAGTACTTGCGGAACTGCTTCTCGAGGACGCCGTAGGTGTAGCGCGCCTTCTGCTTCTCGAGCAGCTGGTTGCGGTACTCCGACTCCTTGACACGCGCGCGGCCGTGCTGGCCGGGAGGGTAAGGACGCTTTTCGAATGCAGCGTCACCACCAACGAGGTCGATGCCGAGACGGCGCGACTTCTTGGTGAGAGGTCCGGTGTAACGGGCCATGGGTGATTACTCCTAGGAAGAAAAGATCGACGTCAGAGACGACGGTGCTTGGGGGGACGGCAGCCGTTGTGGGGGCTGGGGGTCACGTCGGAGATGGTGCCGACCTCGAGGCCGACTCCGCTCAGCGACCGGATCGCCGTCTCGCGGCCCGAACCGGGGCCCTTCACGAAGACGTCGACCTTCTTCATCCCGTGCTCCATCGCCTGACGACCGGCCGACTCCGCGGCCATGCCGGCAGCGAACGGCGTCGACTTGCGCGAGCCCTTGAAACCGACGGTTCCGCCGGAGGCCCAGGCAATCACGGCACCCGTGGGGTCCGTGATGGTGACGTGGGTGTTGTTGAACGTGCTCTTGATGTGGGCCTCGCCCTGAGCGACGTTCTTCTTCTCCTTGCGGCGAACCTTCTTGCCAGCTGTCTTAGGAGGCATGCGCTATCACTTCTTCTTTCCGGCGACGGTGCGCTTGGGGCCCTTGCGGGTACGCGCGTTGGTCTTGGTGCGCTGGCCGCGAACGGGCAGGTGCGCACGGTGGCGGCGGCCCTGGTAGCTGCCGATCTCCATCTTGCGGCGAATGTCTGCCGTGACGTTGCGGCGAAGATCGCCCTCGGTCTGGTAGTTCGCTTCGATGTGATCGCGCAGGGCGACGAGGTCGTCGTCGTCGAGCTCGTGGACGCGCTTGTCCGGGCTGATGCCGGTTGCTGCGAGGGTCTCGGTCGCACGGGTGCGGCCGATCCCGAATACATATGTGAGTGCGATCTCGATGCGCTTCTCGCGCGGGAGATCGACTCCTACGAGGCGTGCCATGTAGGCATTTCCTTCCATTCGGCGAGGTATGGCCACCTGATGCGTCCCAACTGCCTCCAGGATGCTCCCTTGCCTCGGTCGAGGTGGGAACCATCCTGAGTCGGGCCCCGGCCTACGCTTCCGGGGGTGACCCGCCGCTGTTCCGTGCTGCGGCGGGAGCGATCAGATGTTTCGGTGGTGCTGTGAAGAGGACTGCTTAACCCTGACGCTGCTTGTGGCGGGGGTTCTCGCAGATCACCATGACGCGGCCGTGGCGACGAATCACCTTGCACTTGTCACAGATCTTCTTCACGCTCGGGTTGACCTTCATCGAGATTCTCTCTTTGGGATCTGAACGTGTGTACGAATGTCGTGTGGTGCGGAGTTACTTGTAGCGGTAGACGATGCGACCGCGGGAGAGGTCGTACGGCGAGAGCTCCACCACGACCCGGTCCTCGGGGAGGATGCGGATGTAGTGCTGACGCATCTTGCCGCTGATGTGCGCGAGAACCTTGTGGCCGTTGGCCAGCTCAACACGGAACATCGCGTTGGGCAGCGCCTCGACAACGGCACCTTCCATCTCGATGACGCCTTCTTTTTTCGCCATAACCTCTTCTTCGGTTGCGTGTCCTGTCACATCGGCCGGGCACCCCTGGATCGCCGCAGGAGCGGCACCACGACCTGACGGGTCAAGACATGGGAAGGGGGACCTGAAAAGGCCGACTCTCGATTCTACGCCTACGCGGGCGGCAGACTCAAATCAAGGCCCACCCGCTCCTCGTGCGGCGGGTTCAGCGGGGCGGCCCGAGCTCGGTCTGCCCGGGCCCGTAGCGCTCGATCAGCCGTGACAGCACGATGGCGGTCTCGGTGTGGTCGACGTTCGCCGTCTCGACCCGTACGCGCTCCAGCGCCCGCTCGAGGTCACGCACGTCCTTGGCGACGATGTGCAAGATGGCGTCCGCGGGGCCCGAGACGGTCGCCGCCGAGTGGATCTCCGGGACGCGACCGAAGGCGGCGCGCAGCTCGTCGGGCGAGATCGTGCCCTTGCAGTGCACCTCGACGTACGCCTCGGTGGTCCAGCCGATCTGGTGCGGGTCGAGCACGGCCGTGAACCCGCTGATCACACCGTCGTCGACCAGACGGTCCATGCGCCGCTTGACCGCGGGGGCCGAGAGCCCGATCCGCTCCCCGATCGCGGCGTAGCTGGCGCGGCCGTCCTCGAGGAGGCACCCGATGAGCTGGCGGTCGAGATCGTCCATCGCACCAGTGTTGCAAGATTCCGCCGTGAGATCGAGTCCCTTGCAACAAATCGCTGGTCAAAGCGCGGTTTCGGATTCGTTGATGTGGTCCTGCGCTCCCTAGCATGAGTGCATCGCGCAGAGCCGCTGCCTGACCCCACCCCCGGAGGCCTCCTCTTGACCGTTCTCGACACCCGCCCGGGCACCGCGCCGGCGACCATCCGGTCCGCACGCACCCGTCACTACCTGATGTGCGCGCCCGAGCACTTCCAGGTCACCTACGCGATCAACCCGTGGATGGACCCGGCCAACCGGGTGGACGCCGACCGCGCCCGGGTGCAGTGGGAGATCCTGCGCAACACCTACCTCAGCCTGGGCCACCGCGTCGATCTCGTCGACCCGGTCGCCGGCCAGCCCGACATGGTGTTCGCGGCCAACGGCGGGCTCGTCGTCGGCGATCGTGCGTACGGCGCGAAGTTCCGCCACGCCGAGCGCGCCGCCGAGGGCGGGGCGTACGCCGCGTGGCTGACCGGTCGGGGCCTGCAGGTCACGGAGCCGGAACACACCAACGAGGGCGAGGGCGACTTCCTCGCGCTGGGCTCGATGATCCTGGCCGGCACGGGCTTCCGCACCTCCCTGCAGGCGCACATCGAGGCAGCCGACGCCGTGGACCGCCCGGTCGTGTCCCTCGAGCTCGTCGATCCGCGGTTCTACCACCTGGACGTCGCCATCGCGGTGCTCGACGACGGCAACGGCGACGCGCCCGCCGACATCGCCTACTACCCGGGCGCGTTCAGCCGGCACAGCCAGCGCACGCTGCGCGAGCTGTTCCCCGACGCGATCCTGTGCTCGCCCGCGGACGCCGCCGTGCTGGGCCTCAACGCCGTGAGCGACGGCCACCACGTCGTCCTGCCCGCGGAGGCGACCGGGCTGGCCGCGAGCCTGCGGCAGCGCGGCTACACCCCCGTGCCGGTGGACCTGGGCGAGTTCCTGAAGTCCGGCGGCAGCGTGAAGTGCTGCACGATGGAGCTCCACCGCTAGCCCCGACCACTCGCTCCTGAGTGGGACCAAAGTCCTGATCGAGTCCCACGAACCCCATCCGTCACGTAGAGTGTCGGCGTGTCGCGCTCCCGGTCTGCACTCGTCGTGCTACTTTTCGCCGCCCTTTTGGTGCCGATGCAGTCCGCCCAGGCGGCCTACACGGTGCTCTGCACGGGCTACTCGTCCTGCGTGAGCAAGGGCTACCCCCACGGCGGCTACGAGTCCCACAAGGGCACCAGCTACTGGAACATGTACACCGGCACGAACTGCACCAACTACGTCGCGTACCGCCTGGTGACGACCAACGGGATGCCCAACAAGCGGCCGAAGTCCGGCGTCGGCAACGCGCGCGACTGGGGCACGGCGATGTCGTCGGTCACCGACAGCAAGCCCGTGGTCGGGTCGGTCGCCTGGTGGGGCAAGACCGGCAACCACGTCGCGTACGTCGAGAAGGTCGTGTCGTCGACCGAGATCCTCGTCTCGGAGTCCAACTGGAGCGGCTCGTTCGACTGGCGCCGCATCACCAAGTCCGGCAGCGGGTGGCCGGACGGCTTCATCCACTTCGCGGATCCCAAGACCGCCACTCCCAAGATCGTCAACGAGTCCAAGCCCGCGATCCTGAGCGAGCCCCAGGTCGGCACGTCGATCAAGGCCTCCGGCGGCGTGTGGAGCCCCAAGGGCAACACGTACGCCTACCAGTGGCTCGCCGACGGCAAGGCGATCAGCGGCGCGACGGCCAAGACGTTCACCCCCACGGCGACCCAGGTCAGCAAGGACCTGACGGTCGCCGTGACCGCCACCCGGCCCGGCTACTCCACCACGAAGGCTGTCTCGCCGGCGCGCGACGTGACCCCCGGCACCTTCGGCAGCTCCGCTCCCCCGGTCATCACCGGCGCCGCGCGTGTCGACTCCGCGCTCATCGCGTCGAGCGGCTCGTGGTCCCCCGCCGGGTCGTCCTACCAGTACCAGTGGTTCGCCGACGGAGTCGCGATCCCCAAGGCGACCTCTGCCAGCTTCGTCCCCGGCGCCGCGCAGCTCGATCGCGCGATCACGGTGTCCGTCACCGCCGTCCGGGCCGGCTACGCGCGTCCCGCTGCCGTCCTGTCGGCGGCGACCGGGCCGGTGGCACACGGCACGCTGAGCTCCACGACGAAGCCGGTCGTGTCGGGGACCCCGCAGGTCGGCACGCCGCTCACCGCGTCGCCGGGCGGCTGGTCGCGAAGTGGCCTGACCTACGCGTACCAGTGGCTCGTCGGCGACGCCCTCGTCCCCGGTGCGACAGGTTCCACGTACGTCCCCCGCGCGGGCGACCTCGACAAGACGGTGACCGTCCGGGTCACGGCCCGCCGCGACGGCTACACCGAGGCGGCGGCCGTGTCGGGCGCGACCACGAAGGTGGGTCGCGGCGTCCTGGCGATGCGTTCGCGCCCGACCGTCAGCGGCACGCCCCGCGTCGGGTCCAGGTTGACCGCCGGCCCGGGCACCTGGTCCTCGCCCGCAGCGTTCGCCTACCGCTGGTACGCCGCAGGGAAGGTGATCCCCGGGGCGACGGCGCGCACGTTCACGCCCACGCACCGTGAGCGGGGGCTCAAGATCCGCGTCCGGGTGACGGCCACGCAGACCGGCTACACCAGCGCGGCCTACTCCTCGGTCAACACCACGGCCGTCGCCACGGGCACGATCGCCGTGTCCGTCGCGCCCAAGGTCGTCGGCACCACACGTCGTGGCACGACGCTGACCGTCTCCCCGGGAACCCACACCCCCGCGGGCGCCTCGCTCCGGTACCAGTGGCTCCGCGATGGCAAGACCCTGTCCGGCGTGACCGCTCGGTCGCGCCGGGTCACCGCCAACGACCTGGGTCACCGGCTGTCCGTGAAGGTGACCTTCACCGCCGCCGGCTACTCCGCCCGGACGCTCACGACCGCGACGAGCGCCAAGGCGAAGGCCACGTCGACCCTGAAGGCCGGCGCCTCACGACCGGGCCGGGGCAAGGTGACCTTCGCGGTGCGCGTCAAGGCCTCCGGGGTCTCCGCGCCGTCAGGCAGCGTCACGGTCCACTACGGCTCGTCGCGGACCAGGACCGTCAAGGTCGTCAAGGGCCGGGCCGCCGTGAAGCTGACGGGACAGCCTGCGGGCGCCCAGGCGTACCGGTTCACGTACGGCGGGGCGTCGAAGGTCGCCTCGGCGACCTACTCCCGCAGCGTGACGATCCGCTGATCAGGCGGCCGAGTCGAAGACGACCCGCCACCGCCCGCCGCTCTTCTCGACGTCGTACGACTCGTCCGGGGTGCCGTTGCCCCACGTGATGGTGACCGTCGAGCTGCTCCCGTTGACCGGGCCGGCCTCGTAGACGACGTCATCGAGGTCGATCCCCTCGTCGGCGAACGAGTCCTTGGCCGAGCGGACGACCTCGCAGTCGACCGCCGACGGCGTCACGACGACCTTGCGCATCCCCCGGCAGTCACCGGCGTCGAGCGCTCGCATCATCGCGTCGACCGCGGCGGCCGGGCCCGTGGGCGGCGTCCGTGGTCCCCCGGTGGTGGGGGTGGCCGACCGGGCGGAGGTGGCGGGCGTCTCGGGATCCGAGGAGCCGCCGGACCCGCAGGCGGCCACGAGCACGAGGGCGGCGACTGCGAGGAGGCGTCTCATCGCCTCAGTCTCCCCCATAGGGGACGCCGAGCTCGGCCAGGCGCGCCTTGCCGCCGTCGAGCGCGGTCAGCACCCAGGCACCCGTGTCGGTGAGGGTGAACGTGTTCTCGTAGTGCGCCGCCCACGAGCCGTCGGTCGTGACGACCGTCCAGTCGTCGGCGAGCGTGCGGGTGTTCGCGCCCCCGAGCGTCACCATCGGCTCGACGGCCAGCGCCAGTCCCTTGACGAGCTTCGGCCCCCGGCGCGGCTTGCCGTAGTTGTGCACGTCCGGCGCCTGGTGCATCTCCGAGCCGATGCCGTGGCCCGTGTAGCCCTCGACGATGCCGTAGTCCCCCGCCGCGTCGATCGTCGTCTCGATCGCGTGGCTGATGTCCGAGACCCGGCCGCCCAGACGCGCGGCGGCGATCCCCCGCCACATCGACTCCTCGGTGACCCGCATGAGCTCGAGGACCTCGTCGGGCACCTCGCCGATCGCGACGGTCGTGGCGGCGTCGCCGTGCCAGCCGTCGACGATCGCACCGCAGTCGATCGAGATGATGTCGCCGTCGCGCAGCACCCGGGACCCCGGGATGCCGTGCACGACCTCGTCGTTGACCGAGGTGCAGATGACGCCCGTGAACCCGTGGTATCCCAAAAAGTTCGACGTCGCCCCGCGCGAGCGGATGTGATCGTGGGCGAGGGCGTCGAGATCACCGGTGGTGACGCCGGCCACCGCGGCCGACCTCAGCAGCTCGAGCGTCTCACCGACGACCAGACCGGCCGCCCGCATCGTCTGGATCTGGGCGGGGGTCTTGATCTCGATGCCGCGATCGAACATCAGCGGGTGCGCGCTCCTAGGACGGGAGGGCGTCGGCGATGCGGCGGGACACCTCGTCCACGTCACCCACGCCGTCGACCTGGATGAGCAGCCCACGAGAGCCGTAGACCTCGAGCAGCGGCGCCGTCTCGGAGGTGTAGACCTCCTGACGGTGCCGGATGACGTCCTCGGTGTCGTCGACCCGTCCGCTCGTCTCGGCACGCTTCAGCAGGCGCTGGATGAGCTCCTCGGGATCGACCACGAGCTCGATGACGCCGTCGAGCGACGCACCCAGCTCCTCGAGGATCTCGTCGAGGGTGTGCACCTGGCCGACCGTGCGCGGGTAGCCGTCGAGGATGAATCCCTCGCGGGCGTCGTCCTGCGCCAGCCGGTCCTTGACCATCGCGTTGGTGACCTCGTCCGGGACGTACTCGCCCGCGTCGGAGTACCGCTGCGCGGTCCTGCCCAGCTCGGTCTGCTGCTGGATGTTGGCCCGGAAGATGTCCCCGGTCGAGATGTGCGCCCCACCGATGCGCTCGGCCAGGCTCACGGCCTGCGTACCCTTGCCCGCGCCCGGCGGGCCCATGATGAGGAGGCGCATTACTTGAGGAACCCTTCGTAGTTGCGCTGCTGCAGCTGGCTCTCGATCTGCTTGACCGTGTCCAGGCCCACGCCGACGATGATCAGCAGAGTCGTGCCGCCGAACGGGAAGTTCTGGCTGGCACCGATGGCCGCGATGGCGATCATCGGGATGAGCGCGATCAGGCCGAGGTAGAGGGCTCCGGGGGCCGTGATGCGGCTGAGGACGTACGCGAGGTAGTCCTGCGTCGGCCGTCCCGCGCGGATGCCCGGGATGAAGCCGCCGTACTTGCGCATGTTGTCGGCGACCTCCTCGGGGTTGAACGTGATCGACACGTAGAAGTACGTGAAGAACACGATCAGCAGGAAGAAGGTGGCCATGTAGAGCGGGTGGTCGCCGCGGACGAAGTTGTCGTTGATCCACGTCGCCCAGGAGGCGCCCGAGTTGAACTGGGCCATCAGCGCCGGCAGGTACATCAGGCTCGAGGCGAAGATGACCGGGATGATGCCGGCCTGGTTGACCTTGAGCGGGATGTACGTCGAGGAGCCGCCGAACATGCGGCGTCCCACCATGCGCTTGGCGTACTGCACCGGGATGCGGCGCTGAGCCTGCTCGATGAAGATCACGCCCGCGACGATCAGCAGGCCGATCAGGACCACGAGGGTGAACGTCGTCCAGCCCTTGGTCTCCTTGATCTGCCACATCGCGCCGGGGAAGGTCGCCACGACCTGCGTGAAGATGAGGATCGACATGCCGTTGCCGACGCCGCGGTCGGTGATGAGCTCGCCGAGCCACATGATGACCGCGGTGCCCGCGACCATCGTCAGCACGATCAGCAGGAACGACCAGATGCTGTCGGGGTTGTACAGCAGCGGCCCGGTCTCGGACCCGCCGAACAGGTTGCCGCTGCGGGCGAGCGCCACGATGCCGGTCGCCTGCAGGATCGCCAGGCCCAGCGTGAGGTAGCGGGTGTACTGGGTGATCTTCGTCTGCCCGGACTGGCCCTCCTTCTTGAGGGCCTCCAGACGTGGGATCACCACGACGAGCAGCTGCAGGATGATGCTCGCGGTGATGTACGGCATGATGCCGAGCGCGAACACGGTCAGCTGGAGCAGCGCGCCGCCGGAGAAGACGTTGATGAGCGCGAAGAGGCTGCTGTTGTCGCCCGACGAGGCGGCCTCCACGGAGTCCTGCACGTTGCCGACGTTGATGCCGGGAGCCGGCATCGTGGAGCCGAGACGGAACAGGACGATGACGAACAGGACGAAGAGGATCTTCTTCCGCAGGTCGGGCGTTCGAAATGCGTGGACGAAGGCGCTGAGCACCGCGGTCCTCCTCGTGCACTGGAGTGATCGATGTGAACGGACAAAAACGGGCTCTCGCCCGCGTGCTGACTCTAACAGCCAGCAAAACAGCCGGGGCAGGGCTCTCGCCCTGCCCCGGACACGTCAGCCAAGAATGGTGACGCTGCCGCCTGCTGCTTCGATCTTGGTCTTGGCCGAGGCGGAGAACTTGTCCGCCGTGACCTGGACCTTGACGTTGATGTCGCCCTGACCGAGGACCTTGACGGGACGACCCTTGCGGACCGCTCCGTTGGCGACCAGCGACGCGACGTCGATGTCACCACCCTCGGGGTAGAGCTCCTGGATGCGATCCAGGTTGACGACCTGGTACTCCTCGCGGAACGGGTTCTTGAACCCCTTCAGCTTCGGCAGGCGCATGTGGATGGGAACCTGTCCACCCTCGAAGCCGACGGGAACCTGGTAGCGGGCAGCGGTGCCCTTGGTTCCACGACCGGCGGTCTTGCCCTTCGAGCCCTCACCGCGACCCACACGGGTCTTCGCGGTCTTGGCCCCGGGGGCCGGGCGCAGGTGATGCAGCTTGAGCGCCATGATCAGTCCACCTCCTTGACGTCGACGAGGTGCGGGATGGACGTCGCCATGCCGCGGATCTCGGGACGATCCTCAACGACGACCACGTCGCCGATCTTCTTCAGACCGAGCGAGCGCAGCGTGTCGCGCTGGTTCTGCTTGCGTCCGATGCCGGACTTGGTCTGGGTCACCTGGAGCTTGGCCATCAGACACCTGCCCCGGCGTCAGCCTTGGCCTTGGCCTCGGCGATGCCCTCGCGACCGGCCCGCAGGAGCGCCGCCGGAGCGACCTCCTCGACCGTCAGACCGCGACGCTGTGCGACGGCCTCGGGCGACTCGAGCATGCGCAGGGCCGCAACCGTGGCGTGCACGATGTTGATCGCGTTGGACGAGCCGAGCGACTTCGACAGGACGTCGTGGACGCCGGCCGCCTCGAGCACCGCGCGCACCGGGCCACCGGCGATGACGCCGGTACCGGGCGATGCGGGACGCAGGAAGACGACGCCAGCCGCCTTCTCGCCCTGCACCGGGTGCGGGATGGTGCCCTGGATGCGCGGGACGCGGAAGAAGGACTTCTTGGCCTCTTCGACGCCCTTCGCGATCGCGGTCGGGACTTCCTTCGCCTTGCCGTAGCCGATGCCGACCTGGCCGTCGCCGTCGCCGACGATCACCAGAGCGGTGAAGCTGAAGCGACGACCGCCCTTGACGACCTTGGCGACACGGTTGATCGTGACGACCTTCTCGATGTACTGCGACTTCTCGGCGCCCCGGTCGTTACGACCGCGTCCGCCTCCGCCTCCGCGGCGCTGCTGCCCGCTCATGCGGCACTCCTCACGTTTGAGAGAAATTCAGTGTTGATGGTCATCAGAACTCCAGCCCACCCTCGCGGGCGCCATCGGCCAGTGCCGCGACGCGACCGGCGTACTTGTTGCCGGCGCGGTCGAAGACGACCGACTCGACACCAGCAGCCTTGGCGCGGTCGGCCACGAGCTCGCCGACGCGCTTGGCCTTGGCCGTCTTGTCGTCGCTCGAGGAGCGCAGGTCGGCCTCCATCGTCGACGCAGACGCGAGGGTGTGTCCCTCGAGGTCGTCGACGACCTGGGCAACCATGTGCTTGCTCGAGCGCGTGATGACCAGGCGCGGACGCTCTGCCGAGCCCTGGATCTTCTTGCGACCACGGATCTGGCGGCGCAGACGCGACGCGGTACGACCCTTGGTGCTCTTGTTGTGCCTGATCGAGATAGCCATGGGCTACTTACCAGCCTTTCCGACCTTGCGGCGGACGTGTTCGCCGGCATAGCGCACACCCTTGCCCTTGTAGGGCTCGGGCTTGCGGATCTTGCGGATGTTCGCTGCGACCTCACCGACGGCCTGCTTGTCGATGCCGTGGACGGCGAACTTGGTGGGCGACTCGACCGAGAACGTGATGCCCTCGGGAGCCTTGACGGGCACCGGGTGGCTGAAGCCGAGCGCGAACTCGAGGTCAGTCGGGCCCTTGGCCGCGACGCGGTAACCGACGCCGACGATCTCGAGCTTCTTCTCGTAGCCCTCGGTGACACCGATGACCATGTTGCTGATCAGGGTGCGGGAGAGGCCGTGGAGCGCCTTGCTCTTGCGCTCGTCGTTCGGACGCTCGATCGCGAGCGTGCCGTCATCGTCCTTGCGGACCGTGATCGGCTCGGCGACGGTGTGCGTGAGCTCGCCCTTCGGACCCTTGACGCGAACGTCCTGGCCCTCGATGGTGACCTCGACGCCCGAGGGAACCGTGACGGGAATCTTGCCAATGCGTGACATGTGTCGGACCTCTCTCACCAGACGTAGGCGAGGACTTCTCCGCCTACGCCCTTCTGGTTGGCCTGGCGGTCCGTGAGCAGACCCTGGCTGGTCGAGATGATCGCGACGCCCAGTCCGCCGAGGACCTTGGGCAGGCCCGTGGACTTGGCGTAGACGCGCAGACCCGGCTTGCTGATGCGCCGGATGCCGGCGATCGAGCGCTCGCGGTGCGGGCCGTACTTCAGGGTGATGGTCAGCGTCTTGCCGACCTCGCCCTCCTTGGGCTCGGCGACGTCGATCGACGTGATGTAGCCCTCCTGCTTCAGGATCTCGGCGACGCCGGCCTTCAGCTTGGAGTAGGGCATCGACACGCTGTCGTGGTAAGCCTGATTGCCGTTGCGGACACGCGTGAGCATGTCTGCGATCGGATCGGTCATTGTCATGAGTGTGTGTTTTCCATTCCTGCCGTGGTTTCCTGCCGCGTGGTGCGAGAGGACCTTCGACTGTCAAAAAGGTGGGTGGTTACCAGGAGCTCTTGGTGATGCCCGGCAGCTCACCGCGGTGTGCCATCTCGCGAAGGCAGATGCGGCAGAGGCCGAACTTCTTGTACACCGAGCGCGGACGACCACAACGCTGGCAGCGGGTGTAACCGCGGACCGCGAACTTCGGCTTGCGAGCGGCCTTGACCTTGAGTCCAGTCTTCGCCATGTCAGTTCTCCTTGTAGGGGAAGCCGAGCAGCTTGAGCAGCGCGCGCCCCTCGTCGTCGTTGGTCGCCGTCGTGACGACCGTGATGTCCATGCCGCGCGAGCGGTCGATCTTGTCCTGGTCGATCTCGTGGAACATGACCTGCTCGGTCAGACCGAACGTGTAGTTGCCGCGGCCGTCGAACTGCTTGGGGCTCAGACCACGGAAGTCGCGGATGCGGGGCAGCGCGAGCGTCAGCAGACGATCGAGGAACTCCCACATGCGGTCGCCACGCAGCGTGACGTGCGTGCCGATCGGCATGCCCTCACGCAGCTTGAACTGCGCGATGGACTTGCGGGCCTTGGTGACCTGCGGCTTCTGACCCGTGATGGCCGTGAGGTCGCGGATGGCGCCCTCGATCAGCTTGCCGTCGCGGGCGGCCTCGCCGACGCCCATGTTGACGACGATCTTGGTGAGGCCGGGAACCTGCATGACGTTGTCGTAGTCGAACTGCTCGCGCAGAGCCGGAAGGATCTCCTCGCGGTAGCGCGTCTTGAGACGGGGGGCCGTCTGTGTCTCGCTCATTCTCAGATCTCCTTTCCGGTCTTCTTGGCGATGCGAACGCTGCGCTGGGCGCTGTACGTGGATCCGTCGGGACGCGTCTTGGTGACGTCGTCGCGGCGGTAGCCGACGCGGGTCGGCTCCTTGTCAGCGAGCAGCATGACGTTCGAGATGTGGATGGGGGCTTCGCTGGTGATGATGCCACCGGATCCTGCGCCACCGGCCTGCGTCGGCTTGGTGTGGCGCTTGATGCGGTTGACGCCCTCGACGATCACGCGCTCGTGCTCCGCGATCACCTCGATGACGGCGCCAGTGACGCCCTTGTCCTTGCCAGCGATGACCTTGACCTGGTCACCCTTGCGAATGCTGACGGTGCCTTTGCGGGCCATGTCAGAGCACCTCCGGTGCGAGAGAGATGATGCGCATGAACTTCTTGTCGCGAAGCTCACGGCCGACGGGGCCGAAGATGCGCGTTCCGCGCGGGTCTCCGTCCGCCTTGAGGATGACGGCTGCGTTCTCGTCGAACTTGATGTACGAGCCATCGGGACGACGGCGCTCCTTGACGGTGCGCACGACGACAGCCTTGACGACGTCACCCTTCTTGACGTTTCCGCCGGGGATCGCGTCCTTGACAGTGGCGACGATCGTGTCGCCGATGCCTGCATAGCGCCGGCCTGAGCCACCGAGGACACGGATGCAGAGGATTTCCTTCGCACCGGTGTTGTCGGCGACCTTGAGTCGAGACTCCTGTTGAATCATCTGTCGTCTCCTACTTGGCCTTCTCGAGGATCTCGACGATGCGCCAACGCTTGGTCGCCGAGAGCGGACGGGTCTCCATGATGAGGACCCGGTCGCCGATGCCGGCAGCGTTGGACTCGTCGTGAGCCTTGAGCTTCATGTTGCGACGCAGGACCTTGCCGTAGAGCGCGTGCTTGACGCGGTCCTCGACGTTGACCACGACGGTCTTGTCCATCTTGTCGCTGACGACAAGACCCTCGCGGGTCTTGCGAGCGGTGCGTTCGGTCACTGCCTCGTCCTTCTGGTTCTTGTCGGTCATGCCTCGGACACCTCGGCGGACGACGACTCGACGATGCCGAGTTCGCGCTCGCGCATCACGGTGTAGATCCGGGCGATGTCCTTGCGCACTGCCCGCAGTCGGGCAGTGTTGTCGAGCTGGCCGGTCGCGTTCTGGAAGCGCAGGTTGAACAGCTCTTCCTTCGCCTCGGCCAGCTTCTCGGCCAGGTCGTCGACGCTCACGGCGCGCAGCTCGGCGGCGGTGGTCACGGCTGCCATCACAGCTCACCTGTCTCTCGGGTGATGAAACGGGCCTTCATGGGAAGCTTGTGGATCGCGCGGCGCATGGCCTCGCGAGCCGTCTTCTCGTCGACACCGGACAGCTCGAACATGACGCGTCCGGGCTTGACGTTGGCGACCCACCACTCGGGCGATCCCTTGCCGGAACCCATGCGGGTCTCGGCGGGCTTCTTGGTCAGCGGGCGGTCGGGGTAGATGTTGATCCACACCTTGCCGCCACGCTTGATGTGACGCGTCATGGCGATACGAGCGGACTCGATCTGACGGTTCGTCACGTAGGCGGCGGTCACGCACTGGATGCCGTAGTCACCGAACGCCAGCTCGGTTCCGCCCTTGGCGGCGCCGCGGCGGGCGGGGTGGTGCTGCTTGCGGTACTTGACCCTACGGGGCATCAACATCAGGAACCCTCCCCTGCAGGAGTAGCGGCGACAGCCTCGGCCGGCGCCTGGGTCGGAGCGGCGTCGGTCGCCGGAGCGGCCTCGTCGCGAGCGGGACGCTCGGGACGACGCGCGCCACCAGCGGCTCCGCCGCGGGCGGGACGACGGTTGCTGCCGGGAGCGG
Source organism: Aeromicrobium chenweiae (assembly GCF_003065605.1). Taxonomy (GTDB): domain Bacteria; phylum Actinomycetota; class Actinomycetes; order Propionibacteriales; family Nocardioidaceae; genus Aeromicrobium; species Aeromicrobium chenweiae. Next base: position 3,067,098 of record NZ_CP026952.1, read on the forward strand.
CGGCACGCTTGGCAGCCTCTGCCTCGCGCTCGGCGCGGGTGCCCGCAACCTCGCCCTTGTAGATCCAGACCTTCACGCCGATGCGGCCGAAGGTCGTCTTGGCCTCGTAGAAGCCGTAGTCGACGTCAGCACGGAGCGTGTGCAGGGGCACGCGGCCCTCGCGGTAGAACTCCGAGCGCGACATCTCGGCGCCACCGAGGCGGCCCGAGCACTGGATACGGATGCCCTTGGCACCCGAGCGCATCGTCGACTGCATCGCCTTGCGCATGGCACGACGGAACTGGACGCGGCCCGAGAGCTGCTCGGCGACGCCCTGGGCGACCAGCTGCGCGTCCATCTCGGGGTTCTTGACCTCGAGGATGTTCAGCTGCACCTGCTTGCCCGTGAGCTTCTCGAGGTCGCCGCGGATGCGGTCGGCCTCGGCGCCACGGCGGCCGATGACGATGCCGGGACGAGCGGTGTGGATGTCGACGCGGACGCGGTCACGCGTGCGCTCGATCTCGACACGGCTGATGCCGGCGCGGTCCATGCCCTTGGTGAGCATCCGACGGATCTGCACGTCTTCTCCGACGTAGCTCTTGTAGAGCTTGTCGGCGTACCAACGGCTCTTGTGATCCGTCGAGATGCCCAGTCGGAACCCGTGCGGGTTGATTTTCTGTCCCACTATCGGGCCCCGCCCTTCTTCTTGGAGTTTTTGGTGGCCGCGGCGAGGCGCTTGCCCTCGACGAAGTCGGCCGGCTGGACGACCACCGTCAGGTGGCTGCTGCGCTTCAGGATGCGGTTGGCCGCACCCTTGGCGCGGGGACGCCAGCGCTTCATCGTCGGGCCCTCGTCCACGTGGACCGTGGTGATGATCAGCGAGGACCGGTCGAGGCCCTCGGTGGTCTCGGCGTTCGCAGCGGCGCTGTCGACGAGCTTGTAGAACACCTCGGCAACGGCCTGCGGAGCGAACTGCAGGGTCGCCAGGGCGTTGTCCACGGACTCGCCACGGATCAGGTCGCCGATGCGGCGCGACTTCTGGGCAGTGACGCGCACGAAGCGGGCCACGGCGAACGCGCCGGGCTCGTCGCCCAGCAGCCGCTCGCGCCGTGCGCTCACGCTGTCACGGGTAGCTGCACTCATCGCCTCTTCGCCTTCCGGTCGTCCTTCTCGTGTCCGCGGAACGTGCGGGTCGGGGCGAACTCGCCCAGCTTGTGACCCACCATCGAGTCCGTGATGAACACGGGCACGTGCTTGCGGCCGTCGTGCACGGCGATCGTGTGTCCGATGAAGGACGGCAGGATCATCGAGCGGCGCGACCAGGTCTTGATCACGGTGTGGGTGTCGGCGGCGTTCTGCGCGTCGACCTTCTTCTCGAGGTGCCCGTCGACGAACGGGCCCTTCTTCAAACTACGTGGCATCTGTTAACCAATCCTTCTCAGCGGCCGGACTTGCGGCGGCGGACGATCTGGGAGTCGCTGGCCTTGCGCTTGCGCGTACGGCCTTCCGGCTTGCCCCACGGGGAGACCGGGTGACGTCCACCGGACGTCTTGCCCTCACCACCACCGTGCGGGTGGTCGACCGGGTTCATGGCGACACCACGGACGGTCGGGCGCTTGCCCTTCCAGCGGTTGCGGCCAGCCTTGCCCCAGTTGATGTTCGACTGCTCGGCGTTGCCGACCTCGCCGATCGTCGCGCGGCAGCGGACGTCGACGTAGCGCATCTCGCCCGAGGGCAGACGCAGCTGAGCCTTGTTGCCCTCCTTGGCGACGAGCTGCACGCGGACACCGGCCGAGCGGCCCATCTTCGCGCCACCACCGGGACGGAGCTCCACAGCGTGGATCTGCGTGCCGACGGGGATGTTGCGCAGCGGCAGGTTGTTGCCCACCTTGATGTCGGCGGCAGCGCCGGCCTCGATGGCCTGGCCCTGCGCGATGCCGTCAGGCGCGATGATGTAGCGCTTCTCGCCGTCCGCGTAGTGCAGGAGCGCGATGCGCGCCGTGCGGTTGGGGTCGTACTCGATGTGAGCGACCTTCGCGGGGACGCCGTCCTTGTCGTAGCGACGGAAGTCGATGATGCGGTAGGCACGCTTGTGTCCACCGCCCTGGTGACGAGTCGTGATCCGGCCCTGGTTGTTGCGGCCACCCTTCTTGGGCAGCGGCTCCACCAGGGACTTCTCCGGCGTCGTGCGGGTGATCTCAGCGAAGTCAGCGACGCTGGAGCCACGACGGCCCGGCGTTGTCGGCTTGTATTTGCGAATAGCCATATGTCCTCAGTCCTCAGGCGCTCGGCGTCGAGAAGATGTCGATGCTCTGACCGGCGGCGACACTCACGATTGCTCGCTTCGTGTCCTTGCGCTTGCCCAGGCCCGACTTCGTGCGACGAGTCTTGCCCTTGCGGTTGAGCGTGTTGACGGAAGTGACCTTGACGCCGAAGATCTTCTCGACGGCGATCTTGATCTCCGTCTTGTTGGCGTCGGGGTGCACCACGAACGTGTACTTGTTGTCGTCGAGGAGGCCGTAGCTCTTCTCGCTGACGACCGGCGCGATCAGAACGTCGCGGTGGTCCTTGTAGATCGTGCTCACTTGTCGTCTCCTGCCTTGGTGAAGCCGGCAGCCTCAGCCGTCTCGGCCGAGTCGAACCAGACCTCGGCCACGACGTCGTCGTAGCCCGCGTCATCGGCCGTGTGGAAGTGACCCTCGGCGCCCTTGACCTCGTGGCCCTTGGGAGCGTTGCCGCTCTTGAGGGGGGCCTTCGAGCCCGGACCGTAGGGCTGCGTCGCCGTGGCGTTGGCCGCGACGGTGCTGCCCTCGGCCGCGTCGGCAGCGGGAGCCTCAGCAGCAGCGGCCTTCTTGGCCGGAGCCTTCTTGGCGGCTGCCTTCTTGGGCGCCGGTGCGGCGTCCTTGCCCGAGACCTCGGTGGCCAGCTCGCTGAGGGCGACGGTGTCGCTGCCCTCGGCGGAACGTGCCGCGACGAACGCGTCGAACGCGGTCTGGGTGAAGACCAGGTCGTCAGCCTTCAGCACGTCGTACGTGTTGAGCTGGTCGAAGGTCAGGATGACCGTGTTGTCGACGTTGCGCAGGCTCAGAGCCGTGACGGTGTCGGCACGGTCGACGACGATCAGCACGCGGGGGCGCGGGGTGAGCCCACGCAGCGTGGCGATCGCGGCCTTCGTGGACGGCGCGTCGCCGCCCACGATGCTCTCGACGACGTGCAGACGACCCGTGCGGGCCCGGTCGGACAGGGCGCCACGCAGAGCGGCAGCCTTCATCTTCTTGGGCGTGCGCTGGTCGTACGAACGCGGCGTCGGGCCGTGGACCGTTCCACCACCGTTGTACTGGGGTGCGCGGATCGAGCCCTGACGGGCGCGACCGGTGCCCTTCTGGCGGTAGGGCTTCTTGCCACCGCCGGACACCTCCCCGCGCGTCTTGGTGCTGTGCGTGCCCTGGCGCGCCGCAGCGAGCTGCGCGACGACGACCTGGTGGATCAGCGGGATGTTGGTCTGGACGTCGAAGATGTCGACGGGCAGCTGGGCATCAATGCTGCCCTTGGGAAGATCGAGTGCCATGACGTCAGGCTCCCTTCACTGCAGAGCGGATGACGACGAGGGCACCCTTGGGGCCGGGAACGGCGCCCTTGATGAGGATGACGCCCTTGTCGATGTCGACCGCGTGGACCTTGAGGTTCTGGGTGGTGACCTGCTCGGCACCCATGTGGCCGGCCATGCGCAGACCCTTGAAGACGCGACCCGGGGTGGCGCAGCCACCGATCGAGCCGGGCTTGCGGTGGTTGCGGTGCGCGCCGTGCGAGGCGCCCACGCCGGCGAAGCCGTGACGCTTCATGACGCCCGCGAAGCCCTTGCCCTTGCTGGTCGCGGTGACGTCGACGACGTCTCCGGCGGCGAAGATCTCCGGGGAGATCTCCTGGCCCAGCGTGAAGTCGGCAACGGCCTCGGTGCGGATCTCGACCACGTGGCGACGCGGCGTGACGCCGGCCTTCGCGAAGTGGCCGGCGACCGGCTTGTTGACCTTGCGGCCGTCGATCTCGCCGAAGCCGACCTGGACGGCGGAGTAGCCGTCGGCCTCACGCGTACGGATCTGCGTGACGACGTTGGTGTCGGCGGCGATCACGGTGACGGGAATGATCTTGTTGTCGGCATCCCAGACCTGGGTCATGCCGAGCTTGCGGCCGAGGAGGCCGCGCGTGGTGGCAGTGCTGGTGTCGCTCATTGGTCGCTGACTCCCCTCAGAGCTTGATCTCGATGTCGACACCGGCAGGCAGGTCGAGACGCATGAGCGAGTCGACTGTCTTGGGCGTCGGGTCAATGATGTCGATGAGGCGCTTGTGGGTGCGCATCTCGAAGTGCTCGCGGCTGTCCTTGTACTTGTGCGGCGAACGGATCACGCAGAAAACGTTCTTCTCGGTGGGCAACGGCACCGGTCCTGCGACCTTGGCGCCCGTGCGCGTCACCGTGTCGACGATCTTGCGTGCCGACGTGTCAATGACCTCGTGGTCGTAGGCCTTGAGCCGGATACGGATTTTTTGTCCCGCCATGCTCTCGCTTGTCCTTTACGTTCGTTCGCTTCGCAGTCTCGCCCCGGATCGAGGGAGAAAGGCTCCTCCCTCCCGCCGACCCCCGAGGTCGGGCGTGTCGCGGCCCAGCGGGCACATGCGTCACACACTTCTCGAGTTAGGTGGTTGGACCCGCCTCAGGCGGGACAAGCTCGATCTCAGTTTCGGCACCGGCGTCATGAATCGGCGTGAGAACCGGACGGTCGGCACCCCAGCGATCGAGCCGGAGCAACCGAACTAGTTTGACAGACTCCTGCGGTGAAAGACAAATCGGCCCCTGTCTCAGTCCCCGGGACGCGGCGAGGGCTGTGCCCGCCGGTCCCTACGGTGTGTCCATGACCACCCTCCTCGGCCCCGCCCCCACCTGCGCCCTCCCGCCGCCGCAGGAGCAGGCTCCCCCGGTCCAGCGCGGACCGCTCGCCGGCGTCGCCCTCGTCTCGGCGCTGCTGCTCGTCGTCGTCGGCACCCAGCACGGCGCGAAGTTCGCGGTGCTGCTCGCCCTGGGCCTCGGCCTCGGAATCGCCCTGTTCCACGCGCGGTTCGGCTTCACCTCCGGATGGCGACAGCTCGTGGCGGTCGGCAATGGCGCGGGTGTGCGTGCGCACGCGCTGCTGCTCGGCACGGCCGCGACGCTGTGCATGATCCTGCTCGCGTCCGGCACGGGCCTGTTCGGCTCGACGCCGCAGCCGGCGGCCGGCTCGATCGGGGTCGCCCTCCTGCTCGGCTCGTTCCTGTTCGGCCTCGGCATGCAGCTCGGTGGCGCGTGCGCCTCCGGGACGCTCTTCGCGGTCGGCTCCGGGCAGTCCAGCGTCCTCGTGACGCTGGTGGGCTTCATCGTCGGCTCGGTGCTCTACACCTGGCAGTTCGACCTGGTGGACGACCTGCCCACCTGGGACCCTGTGCTCCTGCAGGACCACCTCGGCTACGGCGGTGCGTGGGCCGTCACGATCGTCGCGCTGCTCGCGATCGTCGCGGGCAGCCGCGCCTACCAGGCCCGGCGGAACCCCCCGCCCACCGGACGCCCGCCCACCGCGCAGGGCATCGCCCGGGTGTGGCGCGGCTCGTGGCCCATGCTGGTCGGGGCCGTCGTCCTCGCCGTGCTGGCCGCGGGTGTGCTGCTCGTGTCGGGTGGCATCTGGGGCGTCACGAGCGCGTTCGCCCTGTGGGGCGCCAAGCTGCTGCAGCTCGTCGGGCTGCACCCCGAGGGCTGGGCGTTCTGGCAGCAGCCCGTGATGTCGGACCAGCTGGCCGGATCGGTCCTCGCGGACAAGAACTCGCTCACCAACATCGGCATCATCCTCGGTGCCGCCGTCGCAGCGACGCTCGCGGGCGTGTGGTCGTTCCGCCACCGGTTCAACGGCAAGGAGGTCGCCGCAGCGTTCATCGGCGGCATCCTGCTGGGCATCGGCGCCCGGCTCGCCTCGGGCTGCAACATCGGCGCCTACCTCGGCGGCATCTCCACCGGCAGCCTCTCGGGCTGGATCTGGGGCCTGGTGGCGCTCGCGGGCACGTGGGTCGGCCTGAAGCTGCGTCCGCTCTTCGGGCTCGCGGTGCCGCGCTCGGACGACAGCGTCTGCTGACCCGCGCGGTCCGCTAGTGGTGGACGTGGTGCTCGGAGTCCTGGTGCCCGGCCGGCTCGATCTGGAACGTGGAGTGCTCGACGTCGAAGTGGCTCGACAGGCACGCGCGGAGCCGGTCGAGCACCGCGTGCGCCTCGTCCATCCCGGTGACGTCGTCGTCCACGACCACGTGCGCGCTCATCACCGGCATCCCCGAGGTGATGGTCCAGACGTGCAGGTCGTGGACGTCCTTGACGCCCTCGGTCCCGACGATGTGGTCACGCAGCTCGACGAGGTCGACGTCGCTGGGTGTCGACTCCAGCAGGACCTCGACGACGTCCCTGAGCAGGGAGATCGCGCGGGGCAGGATCATCGCGGCGATCACGAGGGACGCGACCGCATCGGCGGCGTACCAGCCGGTCCAGACGATGATCACCGCTGAGACGAGCACCGCCACCGAGCCGAGCGCGTCGCCCACGACCTCGAGGTACGCGCCACGGACGTTGAGGTTGTTCTCCGAGCCCCGGCGAAGCAGCAGCAGACCGACGAGGTTGGCCAGCAGGCCGATCCCACCGGCCACGAGCACCAGGCTGCCGTCGAGCTCGGGGGCGTCCCCGAAACGGCGTACCGCGCTCACCGCGACCCACGCCGCCAGCCCGATCAGGATGAGCCCGTTGAGTCCCGCGGCGAGGATCTCGGTGCGCTGGTAGCCGAACGACCGCCGCGAGCCCGGCCCTCCCCCGCGCTGGGCCACGGTGATGGCGGCGAGCGCCATGACGATGCCGAACGAGTCGCCGAGCACGTGGCCCGCGTCCGCGAGCAGCGCGAGGCTCCCGGTCACGACGGCGACGACGGCCTCGACGACGAGCACCACGAGGGACAGCCCGAGCACCGTGGCGAGACGCCCGCGGTGCTGCACGCCTGAGCCGTGCGCGTGATCGTGTCCCATGGGTCAAGGCTAGGCCGTCGGCCCCAGCACCACGACCTCGTCCCCGTCCCACGGCCGGTGCAACGCCAAGGGCCCCGCCCAGCCGAAGCTGGACGGGGCCCTCGCAGAGAGCAGGTTGCCAATCAGATGTTGGCAGTGCTCACTTGTTGATCTTCGTGACGCGACCTGCGCCGACCGTGCGGCCACCCTCGCGGATGGCGAAGCGCAGGCCTTCCTCCATGGCGATCGGCTGGATCAGCTGAACGCTCATCTCGGTGTTGTCGCCGGGCATGACCATCTCGGTGCCCTCGGGCAGCGTGACGACGCCGGTGACGTCCGTGGTGCGGAAGTAGAACTGCGGACGGTAGTTGTTGAAGAACGGCGTGTGACGGCCGCCCTCCTCCTTCGACAGGATGTAGACCTGGCCCTCGAACTCCGTGTGGGGAGTCGTGGAACCGGGAGCGATGATGACCATGCCGCGCTCGACGTCCTCGCGCTTGGTACCACGCAGGAGCAGTCCGACGTTCTCGCCGGCCTGTCCCTCGTCGAGCAGCTTGCGGAACATCTCGATGCCGGTGACCGTCGTGGTCTGCTTGGTCTCACGGATGCCGACGATGTCGACGGTCTCGTTGACCTTGATGACGCCACGCTCGATACGACCGGTGATGACGGTTCCACGACCGGTGATCGTGAAGACGTCCTCGACGGGCATGAGGAACGGCTTGTCCGTCTCACGCGGGGGCATCGGGATGTAGTCGTCGACGGCCTGCATGAGCTCCAGGACCGACTCGCCCCACTTCTCGTCGCCGGCCAGAGCCGGAACGGCGGCGACCCGGACGACCGGGACGTTGTCGCCGTCGAAGTCCTGGTCGCTGAGCAGCTCCCGGACCTCCATCTCGACAAGCTCGAGGATCTCTTCGTCATCGACCATGTCGCACTTGTTGAGCGCGACGACCATCGCGGGCACGCCGACCTGGCGAGCGAGCAGCACGTGCTCGCGCGTCTGGGGCATGGGTCCGTCGGTGGCGGCGACCACGAGGATCGCGCCATCCATCTGAGCCGCACCGGTGATCATGTTCTTGACGTAGTCCGCGTGGCCCGGGCAGTCGACGTGCGCGTAGTGGCGGTTCTCGGTCTGGTACTCGACGTGCGAGATGGAGATCGTGATGCCGCGCTGGCGCTCTTCCGGGGCCTTGTCGATCTGATCGAAGGCCGAAGCCTCGTTCAGATCGGGGTACTTGTCGTGCAGCACCTTGGTGATCGCCGCGGTAAGAGTCGTCTTACCGTGGTCGATGTGACCGATGGTGCCGATGTTCATGTGCGGCTTGGTCCGCTCGAACTTCGCCTTAGCCACTTGGGGCTCCTTCTTCGAATTGGTTGCTGTTGAACGCCGTCGGATACTCGCGGCACGAGTCCCTCAGGCCATCTTATGAGATGGTCCGCTGTTACTCGCCGCGGGCCTTTTTGATGATCTCTTCCGCGACGTTCTTGGGAACCTCCGCGTAGGAGTCGAACTGCATCGAGTATGACGCACGGCCCGAGGTCTTGGACCTCAGGTCGCCGACGTACCCGAACATCTCTGACAGGGGGACGATCGCCTTGATGATCTTGACGCCGCCCATCCCTTCCTCCATGGCCTGAACCTGGCCACGGCGAGAGTTGAGGTCGCCGATCACGTCGCCCATGTAGTCCTCGGGCGTGGTGACCTCGACCGCGAACACGGGCTCGAGGATCACCGGATCGGCCTTGCGAGCTGCTTCCTTGAACGCCATGGAACCGGCGAGCTTGAAGGCGAGCTCCGAGGAGTCGACGTCGTGGTACGCGCCGTCCTCCAGGGTGACCTTGACGTCGACCATCTGGTAGCCGGCGAGGACACCGAACTGCATGGCGTCCTGCGCGCCCTGGTCGACCGACGGAATGTACTCACGGGGAACGCGTCCACCCGTGACGGCGTTGTCGAACTCGTAGCCACCCTCGCCACCCGCGAGCGGGCCCGTGGGCTCGATCGAGATGACGACCTTGGCGAACTGGCCGGAGCCACCCGTCTGCTTCTTGTGGGTGTAGCTGACGTTCTCGACCTTGCGCTTGATGGTCTCGCGGTACGCGACCTGCGGCTTGCCGACATTGGCCTCGACGTTGAACTCGCGCTTCATGCGGTCCACGAGGATGTCGAGGTGCAGCTCGCCCATGCCGGCGATGATGGTCTGACCCGTCTCCTCGTCGGTGTGGACCTGGAACGTCGGGTCCTCCTCGGCGAGGCGCTGGATGGCCGTGCCGAGCTTCTCCTGGTCGCTCTTGGTCTTGGGCTCGATCGCGACCTGGATGACCGGCGCGGGGAACGTCATGGACTCCAGGACGATCTGCTTCTGCGGGTCGGCCAGCGTCTCACCGGTCGTGGTGTCCTTCAGACCCATGACGGCGACGATCTGGCCGGCGCCGACGGAGGCGATCTCTGCGCGCTTGTTGGCGTGCATCTGGTAGATCTTGCCGATGCGCTCCTTGCGGCCCTTGGTCACGTTGATGACCGTGGAGCCGGCCTCGAGGCGACCGGAGTACACGCGCAGGTAGGTCAGCTTGCCCAGGTGCGGGTCGGACGCGATCTTGAACGCCAGGGCGGCGAAGGGCTCGCTCTCCTTGGGCTCACGCGTGTCGGTCTTCGTCTCGTCGCGGGGGTCGAGGCCGGTGACGGCGCCGACGTCCAGGGGCGACGGGAGGAAGTCGATGACCGCGTCGAGCAGGGGCTGGACGCCCTTGTTCTTGAACGCGGTGCCGCACAGGACGGGGTTGAGCTTGGCGGCGAGCGTCGCGCGACGGATGGCCGGCTTCAGCAGCTCCGGCGTGATGTCGGCGCCGTCGAGGTAGGCCTCGGCGAACTCGTCGTCGTTGTCGGCGAGGATCTCGATCATCTCGTTGCGGGCCTCGGCGGCCTGGTCGGCCAGGTCGGCCGGGATCTCCTCGACCGTGTAGTCCTCACCGATCTGCGTCTCGCCGCGCCACACCAGGGCGCGGTTGCCGACGAGGTCGACGACGCCGATGAAGTCGCCCTCGGCGCCGATCGGCACCTGCAGGACGAGGGCCGTCGCGCCGAGGCGCTCACGGATCGTCTTGACGCAGAAGTCGAAGCTGGCACCGGTGCGGTCGAGCTTGTTGACGAAGCACATGCGCGGGACGCCGTACTTGTCGGCCTGGCGCCAGACCGTCTCGGACTGCGGCTCCACGCCGGCGACACCGTCGAACACGGCGACCGCACCATCGAGGACGCGCAGGTTGCGCTCGACCTCGACGGTGAAGTCGACGTGCCCGGGGGTGTCGATGATGTTGATCTGGTTGTCCTTCCACCAGCAGGTCGTCGCGGCCGACGTGATCGTGATGCCGCGCTCCTGCTCCTGCTCCATCCAGTCCATGGTGGCGCCGCCGTCGTGGACCTCACCGATCTTGTAGTTGATACCGGTGTAGAAGAGGATGCGTTCGGTCGTCGTGGTCTTGCCGGCATCGATGTGCGCCATGATGCCGATGTTGCGGACCCTGTTGAGGTCGGTGGTGATGTCGGTTGCCACGAGTGTGATCGCTTCCTTTGATGCGGGGCCCCCGCCGGGTCACGGCGAGGAGTGGTGGTGGTGCTGACTTACCAGCGGTAGTGAGCGAACGCCTTGTTGGCCTCGGCCATCTTGTGCGTGTCCTCACGCTTCTTGACCGCGCCGCCGAGACCGTTGCTGGCGTCGAGCAGCTCGTTCATGAGGCGCTCGGCCATGGTCTTCTCACGACGGGCGCCGGCGTAGCTGACGAGCCAGCGCAGGGCGAGCGTGTTCTGACGAACCGCGCGGACCTCGATCGGGACCTGGTAGGTCGCGCCGCCGACGCGGCGGCTCTTGACCTCGATGGCGGGCTTGACGTTGTCGAGCGCGCGCTTGAGCGTGATGACCGGATCGGTGCCGGACTTCTCGCGGGTGCCCTCGAGTGCGGCGTAGACGATGCGCTGGGCGACCTGCTTCTTGCCGTCGACCAGGACCTTGTTGATGAGTGAAGTGACGAGCTGGCTCCCGTAGACGGGATCAGTCTCGACGACGCGCTTGGGCGCGGGACCCTTACGAGGCATTACTTCTTCTCCTTCTTGGCGCCGTACAGGCTGCGGGCCTGCTTGCGGCCCTTGACGGCCTGCGTGTCGAGGGCGCCGCGGATGATCTTGTAACGGACACCGGGCAGGTCCTTGACTCGGCCGCCGCGCACGAGCACGATCGAGTGCTCCTGCAGGTTGTGGCCCTCGCCGGGAATGTATGCAGTGACCTCGGTACCACTCGAGAGCTTCACACGGGCGACCTTGCGGAGCGCGGAGTTCGGCTTCTTCGGGGTGGTGGTGTAGACGCGGGTGCAGACACCGCGACGCTGAGGGGATCCCTTGAGCGCGGGGGTCGTCGTCTTGACGACCTTGCGCTGACGGCCCTTGCGGACCAGCTGGTTGATCGTGGGCACTACAAACTTCCTTCTTCTGGCTGGCGCGAGCCATGAGTCGTGATGCGCTCACCGCCCCAAAGTTCTGGCGGGATGTGCGCAACGGCCTGATGAGTTCAGGCACAGCGCTAAATACTACCCGGCTGCCCACGGAAGTTCCAAACCGAGAGCACCCCGGTCCCGCCGCCCGCCGTCAGCGCGCCGTCGCGGAGTCCAGCACCTGGGCGAGGTGGACGGCCTGGACGGCCGCGAGGTCGTCCAGCTGCGTGCGGCAGGAGAAGCCGTCGGCGACCACCAGGGCACCCGCCGGCGCGTTGCGCACGGCCGGCATCAGTTGCTGCTCGGCGACCGCCACGGACACCTCGTAGTGGCCCTTCTCGACGCCGAAGTTGCCCGCGAGCCCGCAGCATCCCGAGACCCGGTCGATCGTGGCGCCGGTCGCGGTCATGACGGCCAGGTCCGCCTCGAACCCCAGCACGGACGCCTGGTGGCAGTGCGGCTGCACCACGAGCGTCGTGCCCGTGAGGTCCGGCGGCCGCCAGCCCTCGGTCCGCTGCAGCAGCTCCGAGAGCGTGAAGACGCCCTGGGCGACCTCGACGGCACGCGGGTCGTCCACCAGCTCGACGGCGTCGGAGCGCAGGACCGCGAGGCACGACGGCTCCAGGCCCACGACGGGCACGCCCGCCGCGACGTACGGGTGCAGCTGCTCGATCGCCCGGCCGATCATCGTGCGAGCGGTGTCGAGCTGTCCGGTCGTGATCCAGGTGAGCCCGCAGCACTGCGGGCGACCGAGCACCTCGACGTCGTACCCGGCGCCGTCGAGCACACGGAGCGCAGCCTGTCCCCCGTCGGTCGAGAAGTACTCGGTGAACGAGTCCGCCCAGATGACGACGCGCGGCCGGTCGTCCGTGCGGACCGGCCGAGCGGTGCGCGAGAAGCGCCGGGTCGCGAACGCCGGCAGGCTGCGACGCTGGTCCACCCCGGCCACCCAGCGGGCGACCGAGCGCAGCCCGGGCGTGCGCAGGCCCAGGTTGGCGAGCCAGGCCACGGGCGCGGTGACCCTGGCCCAGAACGGCAGCCGGCCGAGGACGTAGTGGCTGCGGGGACGCAGGCGCCCCTCGTACGACTGGTGCAGGACCTCGGACTTGTAGGAGGCCATGTCGGTGCCGGTGGGGCAGTCGTTGAGGCAGCCCTTGCACGCGAGGCAGAGGTCCAGCGCCTCGTGCACCTCGGGCGCCCGGAAGCCGCCCGTGACCAGACGTCCGTCGATCATCTCCTGCAGGACGCGGGCACGCCCCCGGGTCGAGTCCTTCTCCTCGCGGGTGGCCTGGAAGGACGGGCACATGACCCCGTTCGAGCCTGCGTTGTCGGCGATGCACTTGCCGACGCCCGTGCACCGGTGCACGGCCTTGCCGAGGTCGCCGTCGTCGTGCAGCAGGCGCAGGCCGAGGCGGCGCGACAGGTGCTCGCGGCCCGGGGAGTGGATCGACTCGGGCCCGCGCAGGTCGGCGTCGACGGCGGCCGGCCGCACGAGCACGCCGGGGTTGAGCAGGTCGTCGGGGTCGAGGACGGCCTTGACCTGCTCGAACAGGCTGATCGCCTCGCCGGAGTACATCAGCGGCAGCAGCTCGGATCGGGCCCGCCCGTCCCCGTGCTCGCCCGACAGCGACCCGCCGAGGCTCGCGACCTGGGTCGCGGCGTCGGTGAGGAACCGCCGGAAGACCTGGTGCCCGCCCTCGGCGTCCAGGGGGAAGTCGATCCGGATGTGGACGCAGCCGTCACCGAAGTGCCCGTACGGGACCCCGTCCAGGTCGTTCTCGCGCAGCAGCGCGTCGAGCTCGCGCAGGTAGCGGCCGAGCTTCTCCGGCGGCACCGCGGCGTCCTCCCAGCCCGACAGCGCCTTGCCGGGCAGGGTGCGGGTCGCGAGGCCCGCGCCCTCCTCGCGGATGCGCCACAGCACGGCCTGCTCGCCGCCGTCCGTGACGACCCGGTGGTCGAGCGCGGACGCGGCTCGCGCCGCCTGGGCGACCGTGTCGGCGATCTCGGCCGGCACCTCGCCGGAGATCTCCACGAAGAGCCAGCCCTGACCCCGCGGGAGGTCGGGGACGGTGCCCCGGTGGGTGCGGTAGACGTCCACGATCCTCGAGTCCAGGCCCTCGCACGCGGTGGGCCCGAACGGGAGCAGCGCCGGGACGTCGTCGGCGGCCTCGGCCATCGAGGCGTACCCGAGCACGAGCACCTGGCGGTGCGGCGGGTCCTGCACGAGCCGCACCGTGGTGGACGTCATCGTGGCCAGCGTCCCCTCGGTGCCGGCCATGAACCTCGCGACGTCGAAGCCGTTCTCGGGCAGCAGGTGCTCGAGGCTGTAGCCGGACACCTGGCGCCCGAACGTGCCCAGCTCGGTCCGCACCGTCGAGAGGTTCGCGCCCACCAGGGACCGCAGGTCGTCGAGGGTCGAGGACGGGGTGGCGCTCGCGCCGTGGCCGAGCGTCAGCTCCTCGCCCCGCATCGTCACGACGTCGAGGCCGACCACGTTGTCGGCCGTGCGGCCGTACGCCAGCGCGCGCGACCCGCACGCGTTGTTGCCGATCATGCCGCCCACGGTGCACCGCGTGTGCGTCGACGGATCGGGGCCGAACCGCAGCCCCAGGGGCGTGGCCGCCTTCTGCAGCACCGCGTGGACCGTGCCCGGCTCGACGCGGGCGGTCCGGGCCTCGACATCGATGTCCAGGACCCGGTTGAGGTGGCGGGTGAAGTCCAGGACGACACCGGGACCGACGGCATTGCCCGCGATCGACGTGCCGGCGCCGCGGGACGTCAGGGGCACCCCGGTCGTCCGGCACGCGGCGACGGTCGCCAGCACCTCCTCGGTGCTGCGCGGGCGCACCACGACCCGCGGGACGACGCGGTACAGCGAGGCGTCCGTGCTGTAGAGGGCGCGGGTGAGCGTCGAGTCGTCGACGTCCGCGACGCCGAGGCGCCCGAGCTCGGCGACGACGTCGGTCGTCGTCGCGTCCGTGATCGTCACCAGATCTCCAACGACTGCTCGAGAATGGTCGCCACGGCGTCCTCGGTGACCTCCAGCGGCGCGGTCGCGAGCAGCCGCTGCTGCTTCATGGTGCCCTCGACGAGCGAGTTCACGTCACCCTCGCCGTACCCGACCGCGCCGATGCCGGACGGGATGCCGACGTCACGCATGATCGCGGCCAGCACCTGCGGCAGGAACTCGGCCGGGTCGTCGGGACGCTGGGCGGTCGGGTCGAGCAGCTCCGCGGCGCGGACGTGCCGCTCCGGGGCGGCCTGGAACGTGTGGCGGAACGCAGCGGGCGCGGTCAGCGAGACGGCCATGCCGTGCGGGACCATCGCGTGGTCCGCGTCGTACCCCTCGGGCCGGAAGTCGCGGACCTGCCCCGCGATCGGGTACGCGTTGGCGTGCGGGATGTGGACGCCGGCGTTGCCGAAGCCCAGACCGGCGAACGTCGCGGCCATCGCGACCTCGGTGCGCGCCGCGAGGTCGTCACCGTGGTGCACCGCGGTCCGGAACGAGCCGGCCATGAGGCTGAGCGCCTTCTCCGACCACATGTCGGCGATCGGGTTGGAGCCGCAGTACGGCACCCGCTCGTGCGGCTGCTTGTGCTCGTACGAGGCGAAGGGTCGCGCGGTGTAGCTCTCCAGCGCGTGGCACAGGATGTCCAGGCCGGACGCCGCCGTGACCCCCGCCGGCTGGGTCAGCGTCAGCTCGGGGTCGACGACCGCGAACGCGGGACGCAGCCGGGCGTGGGAGATGCCGGTCTTCACATGCTGGCTGACCACGTCGAGCACGCAGATCGTCGTGCTCTCGCTGCCGGTGCCCGTCGTGGTGGGCACCGCGATCAGGGGCAGCAGCGGGTTCTTCGGCGCGCGCGCCCGGCCGACGGGCGCGTTGACGTAGTCCATCAGCTCACCGTCGTTGGTCGTGAGCAGGTTGACCGCCTTGGCGGTGTCGATCGCACTGCCTCCGCCGATCGCGACGATCGCGTCGAAGGGTCCCTCCGCGCGACCGAACGCGATGGCCTCCTCGAGGCTGCCGTCGGTCGGCTCGACCCGCGCGCGGTCGAACACGACTGTCTCGATGGACGCCGCCCGCAAGGACTCGGCGATCTCACCGGGGGTGCCGGTCGCGGCGACGCCCGGGTCGGTCACCACGAGCACGCGGCGCGCCTCGAGCTGCGTCAGGTCGTGGGCCAGCTCGTGCCGGGCGCCGATGCCGAACTTGAGTCCCGGTGCCCCGTACGTGAAGACCGTCTCGGGGTGGCTGGGCTGGAATCCTGGCATGTCGGCTCCTCGGTGCTCGCTTCGCGCCAGACTAGCATGCTACTGCGGCGTTGGCGGGTCCGAAGCCGAGCGCCCCGGGACGTACAGGTGCTCCTGCAGCCCGCGGGACCAGCCGGGGTCGACGACGTCCACGCCCTCGACCGCGACCTGCTCCATCAGCAGCGTCGCGGTGTGCACCAGGTGCTCCTCCATGTGGGCCGCGGCCGCCCGGGGATCGCGGGTCGAGATCGCCGCGACGATGGGTGCGTGCTCCTCGGCGACGTCCGCCATCGCGCGGGACCGGCTGATCGTCGAGGCCCCTCGGGCCTGGATCGAGTCGCGCAGCGTCGCGACCTCCGCCTGGAGGCGGGCGTTGCCGGTCGCGGCGCCGATCGCCTGGTGCAGGAGCCGGTCGTGGGCCGTGAACTCCGCCTCGTCGTCGAGGCCGACGCTCGTGCGCATGGCCTCGAGCTCGGACTCGATCGCCGCGACGGTCCCCGCGTCCGCGTGGGCCGCCGCGTACGCCGCCGCGGGGACCTCGATCATGAGGCGCAGCTCGAAGACCTCCCGCACGTCGGCGACCGAGACCCCCCGGATGCGGACGCCGCGGTTGCGCTCGATCGTGACCAGCCCGATGTCGGCCAGGCGCAGGACCGCCTCGCGCACCGGCGTCCTCGACACCTCGAGCAGATCGGCGAGGCGGTAGATCGAGTGCAGCGAGCCGGCCGGGAACTCCCCCGCGACGATCGACTCGCGCAAGGAGGCGAAGACCCGATCGGTCGTGGAGACGCGCACCATGGTGACTCGCCTTCCCCTCTTGATCCTCGGCCTTGCGGCGAAACGATATCGTGAGGTGCTGGTGCTCCGGACGGCGTCGACCCGACGCGACCCGACACCCATCTGACCGAAGTCCCACCCGTGGGCGACGAACAAGGGGAATCGATGAAGTCTCGTGCCGGCCGGATGGCACTCGCGCTCGTCATGCTCAGCGCGGTGGCGGCCTGCACGAGCGAGCCCTCGTCGCCCGAGCCGGCGCCGACGGCCACCCCGACGCCCAAGGCGACCAAGGCCGCCGACCTGTCCGAGCACGAGTCCGGCCCCGAGAGCCCGATCGCGTACGGCCTGTACGTCCCGGAGGGTGCGACCCAGCTCGGTCCCCTGTTCCGCTACCGCAGCACCAAGCTGATCGAGGCCTACCGCCCCGAGCTCCAGGCCGCGCAGGCGCAGAAGGACGCCGAGACGGCCGACAGGATCGCCGAGGACGAGGCCAACGGCACCCCCTCGCCCACCCCGACGCCGACGCCGACGACCCGGCCCAGCCCCGACTCGTTCAAGCTGCTCGAGGAGCCGCCGCGGCCGGACACCACGATCTCGCTGATGCGCATCGACGGCGACCCGGGCGTGGTCATGCGCCGGATGCTCGCACAGATGTCCGCCGCGGTCCCCGAGGCGGACGTCCAGATCGACGACCTGTCCGCGTACTGCCGGGCCAAGGACCGCCGCATCACCGGCTGCCAGGCCGTCGTGCGGGGCGTCACCGACGGCAACCGCGACATCCGGATCACGATGAGCGTCGACCCCGGCAAGCTCTCGACCCGCACGGCCCCGCCGGCCGCCCTGACGCGCCCGGTGATGCAGGTCGTCGCCGAGTACGTCGGCGACCCGCGCGCCGGACAGCTGGCCCGTGACACCGGGTCCCTGAACGACGTCCCGGACGTCGACCCGGACGCCGAGGGCTCGGGCCTGATCTGGCCCAAGATGGACGAGGACGCACCGCTGACGACCAAG
The DNA here is from genome assembly GCF_003065605.1 of Aeromicrobium chenweiae. Classification (GTDB taxonomy): domain Bacteria; phylum Actinomycetota; class Actinomycetes; order Propionibacteriales; family Nocardioidaceae; genus Aeromicrobium; species Aeromicrobium chenweiae. The sequence goes on from NZ_CP026952.1 coordinate 3,084,666, forward strand.
CTGGTCAACGGCTGGACCGTGCCGACCGACGCGACCCTGCTGCTGAGCAGCTTCACGCCGCAGTTCGCCGCCGTCACCACAGCGCGCGCCATGGAGGCCGACCAGATCGCCGAGCAGTTCGCCCTGAGGAACAGCCCCGACGGCCGGGTCACCAAGGACGTCACCGAGGATCTCAACTCGGTCAGCACGATGTACGCCGTGCGCACCAAGAACGGCTCGATCGCCCGCGCGGTCTACATCCTGTCAGCGCGCGGAAACTACACCGCGCTGTTCTACACGCCGCGCGCGAACTGAGCCGCGTGCTCCAGCGCGTGCACGACCATAGGCAGCACCGGGCCCACGGCTGAGCCCACCTGATCGATCGGGATCCAGGCCGCGACGTCGGTCGTGCCGCCGACCTCCACGACGTGCGGCTCGATCGTCGTGTCCACCTCGACCGCGTAGAGCAGGTGGACGCCGTGGTAGTCCTCGTACTGGTCGCCCCGCCCAAGGGCCACCACGTGCGTGTCGTGGACGTCCACGAGCCGCGACGACAGGGCCACCAGCCCGGTCTCCTCGTGGAGCTCCCGCACCACGGCGTCGTGCGGCGACTCGCCGTGGTCGACCCCTCCGCCGGGCAGCGTCCACGAGCCGGCCGGGTAGCCGACGGACGAGATCCGCGTCAGCAGGATGCGGCCCTCGTGCAGCACGACGGCGTACGCCCCCAGGCGCTGCGTACGTGACGGTTCGGGCACAGGTCCTCCACAGGTCGGATTGGTCTCAGGCTATTAGAGTCAGCAGGGATGAGTGCCCTTGACCCGCTGCCCGTGGCCACCGCTCCACCGAAGGAGCGCGTGGCGTACCTCGACAACGCCCGGTACTGGGTGATGCTGCTGGTCGTCATCGGCCACTCCCTCACCGAGTACGTCGTGATGGACTCCGCGAAGGGCGTCTACACGTGGATCTACCTGTTCCACATGCCGTTCTTCATCCTCATCTCGGGCTACACGGCCCGGCACTACATCGGGGACTTCCGCCAGATCCGGCGCATCGTCAGCACGCTCATCGTCCCGTACCTGCTGGTCGAGACGAGCCTGCAGCTCCTCACCAGGCACTACGACGGCGAGCCCAAGACGTTGATGATCCTGTCGCCGCAGTGGCTCGGCTGGTTCCTCGCGGCCCTGTTCCTGTGGCGCATCACGACGCCGATCTGGCGTGCGCTGAAGTACCCGATCACCACGTCGATCGTCATCTCGCTGCTCGCCGGGCTGATCGAGATCCCCAACGTCCTGGCGCTTCCGAAGGTGCTGGCCCTGCTGCCGTTCTGGGTCATCGGGCTGCACATGAACCGTGAGCTCTTCATGAAGCTGGGCGACTGGCGGATCCGGGCCGCCTCGGTGGTCGCGCTCGTGGTCGCCTTCATCTTCTGCCAGCTGTACTCGGCGGACTGGACGACCCAGTGGCTGCTCTGGAAGGACCGCTACGACGAGGCGCCCCTGGACGCCACAGCGTGGGAGGGCATGACCACCCGTGGCGAGCTGCTGCTCGTGGGCGCGGTGCTGACCTTCGCGACGCTCTCGCTGATCCCCCGCTCCCGTTCGATCACGACCGTCCTGGGCGGGCGTACGTTCTACTGCTACCTGCTGCACGGCTACATCATCATCCTGCTCGACCGCGAGCTGGACCTGTGGCAGAGGTTCGAGGAGTACGGGGCGTGGGCGGTGATCGGCTTCATGGTCGCAGCCGTCGTCGTGGCGAACCTGCTCATGACCAAGCCGGTCGCCACCGTCTTCCGCCCCCTGTTCGAGCCCCGGCTGACCTGGCTGTTCCGCGAGGCCGAGCCACCCTCGGTGCGGGTGCCGGTCGACGCACTCCCGGCCGTCGACGGCTCCTCGCCGACAACCGGCGGCCGGGAGCGCGCCAGCGGCGGCTCCTCGTCCCAGACCTCGGTCCCCGCCTCGTGACCCGGCGGCTGAGCCAGCTCGCCGCCGCCACTGCCACCGCCCTGCTGCTCGGTGGCTGCCTCGCGGGCACGGCCGGGGGCACCCGGTCCACCGACCGACCGCTGCTGGTCGACGACAGGTGCGCCGACCTGGTGGTCGTGGCGGCGCGGGGGTCGACCCAGGACCCCGATCGCAACCTGGGCGTCGGCACCGAGGTCAGGATGACGGTCCACGAGCTCGCACGGCGGCTGCACCGTCGCTCGGACACCACGGTGCGCGTCGAGCCGATCCGCTACGACGCGACGAAGACGTCCACCCTCGCCGACTACCAGGAGCACGTCGCCGAGGGTGCGCGGATGATGACCAGCCGGCTGCGCGGGCTGGTCCGCAGGTGCCCCGACAGCCGCTTCGCCCTGGTCGGCTTCAGCCAGGGCGCCCAGGTCGTGCACACGGCGGTCGCGGACGTGCCGGCCGCCCTGGCCGACCGGGTCGCGCTCGTCGCGATGATCGCCGACCCGCGCCACAACCCCGACGACGACATCGCGCGCTACGGCTACGCGGCGAAGCCGGTCACGGGCAACGGACGTCTGGGAACCGGCTCCCCCGTCGACCCGGACGTCCGCCGGGCCACCATCGCCCTGTGCGTCCAGGGCGACGAGATCTGCAACGACGAGGGAACCCCGGGCGGTCCCCCGTCGGCCACTCACCGGACCTTCTACGAGAAGCCCTCCACGGCCAAGGCGACCGCGAAGCAGCTCGACCGGGTCCTGCGCCGCAACGGCGTCTGACGGCGGAGTCCCAGGACATCGCTGGGGCCCGCGACGAACCCATCCCCACCATAGTGACCCTGCGTCACTATAGTGACGCAAAGACACAATAGTGGCATACAGTGTCGGCATGGACGTCTCCCTGCCCTTGCGATCGCTCATCCCGAGTCTCGACTCCGACGTGCTGGTCGTGCTGGCCCGCAGCGAGTCAGCGTTCGGCGCGTCACAGGTCGCCAGGCTGACGGAACGAGGCTCCCGTTCCGGAACGACGAAGGTGCTGGACCGCCTCGTCGAGCACGGTCTCGTCCTGGCTGAGCCGACCAATCGCGGGTACATGTACCGGCTGAACCGCGATCATCTGCTGATGCCGGCAGTCTTTGCGGCCCTTGATGTCCGCCGCGATCTTCTCACTCGCCTCAGCAGTGCGGTGGCTGCCCTCCGTCCGACCCCCGTTCACGCATCGGTGTTCGGCTCCTTCGCACGAGGGGACGGCAGCCAGGAAAGCGACATCGACCTCCTCGTGCTCACGGACGCCAACCTTCACCTGGACGACGACTCGGGCTGGCAGGCGCAGGTGCGGCAGCTCGAGGACCACGTGTACGCCTGGACGGGCAACCGCCTGGAATTACTGAGCATGGACACCGACGGACTCGCCAAGGCGATCGCTGCGGGTGAACGCATCGTCGAGGAGCTGCGTTCGGATGCGGTGACCGTACACGGGCACGACATCAGGACGCTCATCTCGGCAGCACGCGCCGGCGAGGGGCACGGGTGAGCCCCCGCAAGCTCACCACTCGGACAGCCGACCGGGCGTGGGCGCGTGGACGAAGCGACGTGGGGCGCAAGTACCTCGAGGTGGCCGAACTGGTCGCCTCAGAGGACGGTGCAGCCATCAACGTGTGCGTCGGAACAGCCGTGCTCGCCGGCATCGCGGCCGCCGACGCGATCTGCGCGGCCGCTTTGGGCGAGGACTACTCGGGCACCGACCATGCCGCCGCTGCCAGTCTGCTGGAAGCGCGGGCACGCACGACCTGAGCGGTTCCCTCACCACTCGTCGCCGGACACATCCACCAACGACGAAGCCCCCCGGCCCAGATGGGCGCGGGGGGCTTCGTTCAGCCGTGGATCAGGAGTCGTACGACGTGAAGTCGAAGTCGTCCAGCTTCACCGCGTCGCCGTCAGCCGACCCGAAGCCGTAGTCGTAGTCGCCGTAGCCGGTGACGGCGTAGGCGGCCTGACGGGCCTCCTCGGTGGGCTCGACCCGGATGTTGCGGTAACGGTCGAGACCGGTACCCGCCGGGATGAGCTTGCCGATGATGATGTTCTCCTTCAGGCCACGCAGCGAGTCCGACTTGCCGTGGATGGCGGCGTCGGTGAGGACGCGCGTCGTCTCCTGGAAGGAGGCGGCCGACAGCCACGACTCGACGGCCAGCGAGGCCTTCGTGATGCCCATCAGGACCGGACGACCCGAGGCGGGGGTGCCACCCTCGGCGACGACCCGACGGTTCTCCTCCTCGAAGTGCGCACGATCGACCAGGTCACCGGGGATGAGCTGGGCGTCGCCCTGCTCGATGACCGTGACCCGACGCAGCATCTGGCGAACGATGATCTCGATGTGCTTGTCGTGGATCGCCACGCCCTGCGACCGGTAGACCTCCTGCACCTGGTCGACCAGGTGCTCCTGGGCACGACGGACACCCAGGATGCGCAGGACTTCCTGCGGATCGGGCGTGCCGTGCGTCAGCATCTGTCCGACCTCGACGTGATCGCCGTCCTGGACCAGGAGGCGCGCACGCTTGGTGACGGGGTACTCGAGCACGTCCGAGCCGTCATCCGGCGTCACGACGAGCTTGCGGGTCTTGTCCGAGTCGTCGATGACGACGCGGCCGGCCGACTCCGTGATGGGAGCCTTGCCCTTGGGCTGGCGAGCCTCGAAGAGCTCGACGACGCGGGGCAGACCGTGCGTGATGTCGTCACCGGCCACACCACCGGTGTGGAAGGTACGCATGGTCAGCTGCGTGCCGGGCTCACCGATCGACTGGGCCGCGATGGTTCCGACGGCCTCGCCGATGTCGACGAGCTTGCCGGTCGCGAGCGAGCGACCGTAGCACTTGGCACACGTGCCGGCCTTCGCCTCGCACGTCAGGACCGTACGGACCTTGATCTCCTCGACCCCCGCAGCGATGAGCTGCGCGATCTCGACGTCACCGAGCTCGCCGCCGGCGGCCACGAGGACCTTGCCGTCGGCATCGGTGATGTCGGTGGCCGCGGTGCGCGAGTAGGCAGCCGTCTCGACGTTCTCGGCGGCGACCAGACGGCCGTCGTCAAGCTTGGTCGCGATGACCTGCTTCAGACCGCGCTCGGTGCCGCAGTCCTCCTCGCGGATGATGACGTCCTGGCTGACGTCGACGAGTCGACGCGTCAGGTAGCCCGAGTCGGCCGTACGCAGAGCGGTGTCCGCGAGTCCCTTGCGGGCGCCGTGGGTCGCGATGAAGTACTCGACGACCGACAGGCCCTCACGGAAGTTGGCCTTGATCGGGCGAGGGATGATCTCGCCCTTCGGGTTGGCCACCAGACCACGCATGCCGGCGATCTGACGGACCTGCATCATGTTTCCGCGAGCACCGGAGTCGACCATCATCCAGATCGGGTTGTCCTCGGTGAAGCCCTTGAGCATCTCCTCGGTGACGTCGGCCGTGGCCTGCGTCCAGATCTCGATGAGCTCCTGACGACGCTCGTCCTCGGTGATGAGACCGCGGTCGAACTGCGTCTGGACCTTGGCCGCCTGCGTCTCGTAGCCGCCCAGGATCTCCTGCTTGCGCGGAGGCGTGACGACGTCCTCGATCGACACGGTCACGCCGGAGCGGGTGCCCCAGTGGAAGCCGGTGTCCTTGAGGTTGTCCAGCGCGTTGGCGACGTCGACCTTGGAGTAGCGCTCGGCGAGATCGTTGACGATCACACCCAGCTCCTTCTTGCCCACCTGGTGGTTGACGAAGGGGTAGTCGTCCGGCAGCGCCTCGTTGAAGATCGCACGACCCAGGGTCGTGTCGAGGATCTGGCCCTCGATGCGGATCTTGATGTGGCTCTGCAGCGAGATCTCGTGACGCTCGAACGCCATGAGTGCCTCGGGGACCGTGCTGAACGCGCGACCCTCGCCGATGTGACCCGAACGCTCCAGCGTCAGGAAGTACAGGCCGATGATCATGTCCTGGGTGGGCATGGTCACGGGCCGGCCGTCGGACGGCTTCAGGATGTTGTTGGTCGACAGCATCAGGACGCGTGCCTCGGCCTGGGCCTCGGCGCTCAGCGGCAGGTGCACGGCCATCTGGTCACCATCGAAGTCGGCGTTGAACGCCGAGCAGACGAGCGGGTGGATCTGGATGGCCTTGCCCTCGATGAGCTGCGGCTCGAAGGCCTGGATGCCCAGGCGGTGCAGCGTCGGCGCGCGGTTGAGCAGCACGGGGTGCTCGGTGATGACCTCTTCGAGGACGTCCCACACGACCGGGCGAGCCCGCTCGACCATGCGCTTGGCACTCTTGATGTTCTGCGCGTGGTTCAGGTCGACCAGACGCTTCATCACGAACGGCTTGAACAGCTCGAGCGCCATCTGCTTGGGCAGACCACACTGGTGCAGCTTGAGCTGCGGGCCGACGACGATGACCGAACGGCCCGAGTAGTCGACGCGCTTGCCGAGCAGGTTCTGACGGAAGCGACCCTGCTTGCCCTTGAGCATGTCGGAGATCGACTTCAGCGGACGGTTGCCCGGTCCGGTGACCGGACGGCCGCGACGGCCGTTGTCGAACAGCGAGTCGACGGCCTCCTGCAGCATGCGCTTCTCGTTGTTGACGATGATCTCCGGAGCGCCCAGGTCGAGCAGACGCTTGAGCCGGTTGTTCCGGTTGATCACGCGGCGGTAGAGGTCGTTCAGGTCGCTGGTCGCGAAACGTCCACCGTCGAGCTGGACCATCGGACGCAGCTCCGGCGGGATCACCGGGACGGCGTCGAGGACCATGCCGGCCGGCGCGTTGTTGCTGCCGAGGAACGCGGAGACGACCTTGAGGCGCTTGAGGGCGCGGGTCTTCTTCTGTCCCTTGCCGGTGGCGATGATCTCGCGCAGCAGCTCGGCCTCGGCCTCGAGGTCGAAGTCCTGCAGGCGCTTCTGGATCGCCATGGCGCCCATGTAGCCCTCGAAGTACTTGCCGAAGCGGTACGTCATCTCGCGGTAGAGCATCTCGTCGCCCTCGAGGTCCTGGACCTTGAGGTTCTTGAAGCGGCTCCACACCTCGTCGAGGCGGTCGATCTCGCGCTGGGCGCGGTCACGACGCTGCTTGGCCTCGCGCTCGGCCGAGTCCTTGACCTTGCGCTTGGCGTCGGCCTTGGCACCCTCGGCCTCCAGGGCCGCGAGGTCCTCCTCGAGCTTCTGCATGCGCTCGTTGACCTCGTTGTCACGACGGCTCTCGAGCTGCTTGCGCTCGAGGTCGATCTTGGCCTCGAGGCTCGACAGGTCCTGGTGACGTGCGTCCTCGTCGACCTTCGTGATCATGTACGCCGCGAAGTAGATGACCTTCTCGAGGTCCTTCGGGGCGAGGTCGAGCAGGTAGCCGAGCCGGCTGGGCACACCCTTGAAGTACCAGATGTGCGTGACCGGGGCGGCGAGCTCGATGTGGCCCATGCGCTCACGGCGCACCTTGGACCGCGTGACCTCGACGCCGCAGCGCTCGCAGATGATGCCCTTGAAGCGCACGCGCTTGTACTTGCCGCAGTAGCACTCCCAGTCCCGGGTGGGACCGAAGATCTTCTCGCAGAAGAGTCCGTCACGCTCGGGCTTGAGCGTGCGGTAGTTGATCGTCTCGGGCTTCTTGACCTCGCCGAACGACCATCCGCGGATGTCGTCGGCGGTCGCGAGACCGATCCGGATTTGATCGAAGAAGTTCACGTCAAGCACGTTGTCTTCTTTCCCTTACTTTCTTGAAATCGTGGATGAGGGGTCTGACCGCCGGGGCGGATCAGACCTCCTCGACCGAGGAGGGCTCGCGCCGGGACAGATCGATGCCGAGCTCTTCGGCGGCGCGGAAGAGATCCTCTTCCGCGTCACGCATCTCGACAGCGGTTCCGTCGCTCGACAGGACCTCGACGTTGAGACACAGCGACTGCATCTCCTTGACGAGAACCTTGAAGGACTCCGGGATGCCCGGCTCCGGGACGTTCTCGCCCTTGACGATGGCTTCGTAGACCTTGACGCGACCCAGGATGTCGTCGGACTTGATGGTGAGGAGCTCCTGCAGCGCGTACGCCGCTCCGTAGGCCTCGAGGGCCCACACCTCCATCTCACCGAAACGCTGTCCACCGAACTGCGCCTTACCACCCAACGGCTGCTGCGTGATCATCGAGTACGGACCCGTGGAACGTGCGTGGATCTTGTCGTCGACGAGGTGGTGCAGCTTCAGCAGGTACATGTAGCCGACCGAGACCGGGTCGGGGAACTGCTCGCCGGTACGACCGTCGAAGAGCACCGCCTTGCCGTCGCGCTTGACCATGCGCTCGCCGTCCCGGTTGGGGAGCGTCGAGGCCAGCAGGCCCTGGATCTCGTCCTCGCGGGCACCGTCGAACACGGGCGTCGCGACGTTGCTGTTGGCCGGTGCCCGATCGGCACCGATCGCGCGCAGGCGCTCGGCCCACTCGTCCTTGAGGTCCGCGATGTCCCAGCCGGTCTTGGCGACCCAGCCGAGGTGCGTCTCGAGCACCTGTCCCACGTTCATGCGTCCGGGGACGCCGAGCGGGTTCAGCACGATGTCGACCGCCGTGCCGTCCTCCAGGAAGGGCATGTCCTCGACCGGGAGGATCTTGGAGATGACGCCCTTGTTGCCGTGGCGGCCGGCGAGCTTGTCGCCGTTGGAGATCTTGCGCTTCTGGGCCACGTAGACGCGGACCAGCTGGTTGACGCCCGGGGACAGCTCGTCACCCTCGGCCGAGTCGAAGACCCGGACGCCGATGACGGTGCCGCTCTCGCCGTGGGGGACCTTCAGCGACGTGTCGCGCACCTCGCGCGCCTTCTCACCGAAGATCGCACGGAGCAGGCGCTCCTCGGGGGTCAGCTCGGTCTCGCCCTTGGGCGTGACCTTGCCGACGAGGACGTCACCGTTGCCGACCTCGGCACCGATGCGGATGATGCCGCGCTCGTCGAGATCGGCGAGCATCTCCTCGGAGACGTTCGGGATGTCCCGCGTGATCTCCTCGGGACCCAGCTTGGTGTCGCGGGCGTCCACCTCGTGCTCCTCGATGTGGATCGAGGTGAGGAGGTCGTCCTGGACGACGCGCTGGCTGAGGATGATCGCGTCCTCGTAGTTGTGACCCTGCCAGGGCATGAAGGCGACGAGCAGGTTGGTGCCCAGCGCCATCTCGCCCTCGTCGGTGCAGGGACCGTCGGCCAGCGGCGTGCCGACCTCGACGCGCTGACCGTGCGCCACCAGCGGACGCTGGTTGGTGCAGGTGCCCTGGTTCGAGCGGCGGAACTTGGCCAGGCGGTACGTGAAGTACGAGCCGTCGTCCTGCATGATCTCGATGGCGTCCGCGGACACCTCGTTGACCACACCGGCGACCTTGGCCACCGTGACGTCACCGGCGTCGACGGCGGCACGGAACTCCATGCCGGTGCCGACGAGCGGGGCGTCGTTGCGGATCAGCGGGACGGCCTGACGCTGCATGTTGGCGCCCATGAGCGCGCGGTTGGCATCGTCGTGCTCGAGGAACGGGATGAGCGCCGTCGCGACCGACACCATCTGGCGCGGCGAGACGTCCATGTAGTCCACGTCGGCGGCGGGACGCAGCTCGGCCTCGCCACCCTTCTGACGGACCAGCACCATGTCGTCGACGAACGTGCCGTCGGCGGTCAGGGGCGAGTTCGCCTGGGCGATGATGAAGCGGTCCTCGTCGGTCGCCGTCAGGTACTCGACGTCGTCCGTCGCGCGGCCATCGATGACCTTGCGGTACGGGGTCTCGACGAAGCCGAACGAGTTGATCCGACCGTAGGACGCGAGCGAGCCGATCAGACCGATGTTCGGGCCTTCCGGGGTCTCGATCGGGCACATGCGGCCGTAGTGCGACGGGTGGACGTCGCGGACCTCGTAGCCGGCGCGCTCACGCGACAGACCACCCGGTCCGAGGGCCGACAGACGACGCTTGTGCGTCAGGCCCGCGAGCGGGTTGTTCTGGTCCATGAACTGCGACAGCTGCGAGGTTCCGAAGAACTCCTTCAGCGCCGCGACGACCGGGCGGATGTTGATCAGGGTCTGCGGCGTGATGGCCTCGACGTCCTGGGTCGTCATGCGCTCGCGGACGACACGCTCCATGCGGGCCAGGCCCGTGCGGAGCTGGTTCTGGATCAGCTCGCCGACCGTGCGCATGCGACGGTTGCCGAAGTGGTCGATGTCGTCGGCCTCGACGATGGTCGTGCCGGCCGCGGTGGCCAGCTCGGTCTCGCCGGCGTGCAGGGCCACGATGTACTTGATCGTCGAGACGATGTCGTCGATCGTGAGCGTCTGCTGGTCGAAGGCTTCCTCGACGCCGAGCTTCTTGTTGATCTTGTAGCGACCGACCTTGGCCGTGTCGTAGCGCTTGGCGTTGAAGTAGTAGTTGTCCAGCAACGTCTGCGCGGCCTCGCGGCTCGGCGGTTCGCCCGGACGCAGCTTGCGGTAGATGTCCAGCAGCGCGTCGTCCTGGCCGGTGGTGTTGTCCTTCTCCAGCGTCAGGCGGATCGACTCGTACTGACCGAACTCCTCGAGGATCTGCGCCTCGGTCCAGCCGAGGGCCTTGAGCAGCACGGTGACGCTCTGCTTGCGCTTGCGGTCCAGACGGACGCCGACCATGTCGCGCTTGTCGATCTCGAACTCGAGCCAGGCGCCACGCGAGGGGATGACCTTCGCGGTGTAGATGTCCTTGTCGGACGTCTTGTCGGGCGTGCGCTCGAAGTAGACGCCCGGCGAGCGGACGAGCTGCGAGACGACGACACGCTCGGTGCCGTTGATGATGAAGGTGCCCTTGTCCGTCATGAGCGGGAAGTCACCCATGAAGACGGTCTGGCTCTTGATCTCGCCGGTCTCGTTGTTCATGAACTCGGCGGTGACGAACAGCGGCGCGGCGTACGTGACGTCGCGGTCCTTGCAGTCGTCGACCGAGTACTTCGGCGGCTCGAAGCGGTGGTCCCGGAACGACAGGCTCATCGTCTCGGAGAAGTCCTCGATCGGGGAGATCTCCTCAAAGATCTCCTCCAGGCCGGACTTCGTGGAAATATCAGTCCTGCCGGCGGCGAGAGCGGCGTCAACCGACTCGCGCCACTTCTCGTCGCCGATCAACCAGGCGAAGGCGTCGGTCTGCAGAGCCAGGAGCTCAGGGACCTCGAGAGGTTCGGAGATTTTCGCGAAGGAGATACGGCGGGGCTGAACAGATGCAGTGTTGCGCGAGGCGGCCAAGAGGGGTCCTTCCAAGGGCTCGCAGGCGGGTGGCTCGGAGGTGGTTCTGCGCGCACGCCAAACGACCCCGGTCAAGGGGTACCTGTCAACTCCATGGAGGAGAGGGCAGGACAAGGCGAGCGCGAAAGTTCAGTGTAACGCGCCAGCCACGCCGAAGCAAGGGCGGGCCTTGACAATCGGCTCCCGGTCAGGGAGGCTAGTTGGCTTTCTCGTCGGCCTGGGGAGTTTCCCCCGGCAATGCCGGGGAATTCGACAGGGTCACGATGTCGCCGACCAGCCAGCCGTCGTCCTGCTTGACCATCGAGACCTTGATGCGGTTGGGGAACACCGTCGTCTTGTCGGATCCACCGACGAGGCGGACCATGTCGACGAACACCAGGACGTCGACCTTGGTGGTCGAGCACTCCTCACCGCAGTCGATCGGGGCCGCGTTGCGCGCGACGGCCTTGACCTGCACCTTGTTCTGCGGCGCGATCTCGTCGAGCACCGGCCCGATCTTGGCGAACGTCTTGGCGAACGCCGGGGTCATGAGCGCCTGGCTGTCGGTGACGTACTGGTCGAGCTGGTCGAACCGGTAGGAGAAGATCGACTCCGCCGACGTGGCCGCGGCCGAGGTCGCCTGTCGCTGCGCCTTGTCGAGGTCGCTGCTGTCGTCGCGCAGGTCCGCGACGCCGCGCACGGCCAGCAGTGCGCCGAGCACGAGGACGACGGCGGTGACCACGACGGCGGGCACGAGCCAGCGCAGGTCCGACCGCGACGGGCGGGACGGCGTGCGCTCGCGGGGCGGGGACGCGACCGTGGGCTTGCTGGACGCCGGACGGGCCGGCTTGGTCGCGACGGCCGCGGCGGGGGTCGACGCCTTCGCGGCCGGGGCCGCCTTCTTGACGACGGGCTTCCTCGTGGGCGTCCTGCGGGGCGCCGGCGCCTTCCGCTCCGGCACCACGGGGGCGCTCTCGCCCGCGATGCGACGACGACGCACGGGACCGGTGGGCTCGCTCACTCGCCCTCCCCCGTTCCGACCTTCGACTCGACGGTTCCGACGCTCTCGAACCGCGACACGAGCCACTCCCCCTCGGTCTTGCTGAACGCGATGTTCCAGCGGAACTCGCGCGGGGCGGTCGCTGCCGCCTTGTCGCTCGAGATCGCCGCGTCGAACGCGACGATGACGTCGGCGGAGTCGTCGTCGATGCTCTGGACGCCGACGCCGATGATCTTCGCGTCACCGCTCTTGAGCGTGACCTTGTTCTTCTTCAGCACCTCTTCGGTGGCCTTGGAGTTCTCGAGGAACTCGTCGTAGTAGTCCGGGGTGAGCAGCGTCTTGATGCGCTTGCGGTAGTCCTCGGGGTTGCTGAAGTCGAAGGTGTTCATCGCGACCGCGAAGTCGGTCGCCCGCGACGTCACCTGCTCGCGGTCGCCGGACTCGTCGTCCCCGAAGCTCGGCAGGACGACACCCACCACGCCCAGGAGCACGCCCAGGGAGGCGAGGACTGCCAGGACACGGATCGTTCGACGGCGGCCGGACCACGTGGTCACTGCGCCGGATCGAGCAGAAGCCACTTCCACGAGTCCCTTCCGTCTGTCGTGAGACCTGACGCGGCGGCGGACCGCTTGAGCACGGTCTTCGACGCCTGCCGCGCGATCTTGTTGTCCTTGACCTTACAGTCCACGTCGGTGTCGAACTGCGCGTCGCTGATCGTGGCCTCGGTGCGGCGCTGGCGGTAGCCGGAGGCGTCCTTGCCCTGGGAGAACGTGCAGGTGCCGGTGAGGTCCGTCAGGACGAGGCCGAAGGCCGCGTTCCACTCCCCCGTCTCCTTGCCCTTGGACCGCACCGGCTCGAGGGCCGTGAAGGTCCCCTGCAGCAGGTACGGGTAGAGGACGAACACCGACTGGACCCCGCTCAGGTTGTCCTTGAGCGGCTTGTTCGCGGTGATCAGGTCGCGGACCCCGCTGCTGAGGTCGGTCGAGTTCTCGTCGACGACCTTGCGGAGGGTCTTGGCGCTGCCGCTGCCCTTGTCGAGCAGGCGGCGCAGGTCCGGGTCGGCGTCGACGAGCGTGTCCGACAGCAGCGCGAGGTTGCGCGAGAAGGTCCTCAGCTCGCCCTGCTTGTCGATCTGCGTCTGCAGGACGGTGTCGGACCGGCGGATGAGCGACCGGGTCACCCCGATGTTGTCGTCGGCGGTCCTGATGAACGCCGACGACGTGTCGAGGATCGTGGCGAGGTCGTTGCCGGTGCCCTCGAAGGCCTGCCCGAGCTCGTCCACGACGGTGCGCAGGCTGTCGGTGTTGACCGAGGTC